>RZZN01000178.1 GCA_009929855.1 Gammaproteobacteria bacterium | reverse complement strand
GCCGCGCGTGAGGGCGCGGGAGGTGTCGTAGATGACCATGATTGGACTCCAATTTAGGTGCCCGCCGGGGATCTCTTAATGCCCCGCTCTCGACTTCGTGGCAAGAGCCCGGCGGGCGTGAGGGTTTAGTCACATGGCGGTGTTCGCCAACAGCTCGGTCGAGGCAATCCCACCCGGACCATTTCTGATCCCGTTGCCATACTCAATCCACCCCTCTGCCTCGTTTGCATCGACCGCTTTCCAGGGCAGTAGGGCCGGGATGAAGACATGCGACGGACACTCGGACCCGCGACGCTGGGTCTCGGTGTCGATGTCGCACTGATACCGCGCGCAAGACCATCGCCCATCGCCATCTAACTCGGGTGTCGCATGAGCGCACGTCCGGCACGCCACTTCGGGGATCTGCTTTTCGTGACAGGCCGGCTTGTGCTGGCACCAACTGCATTGATACCAGTCGGGCCGCTCCGAGATCCGCGCGGGTGGCTCGGATGCGGTGATGATGCGAGACGCCTTCGCCAGCAGCTTGACCGCCTCAATGTGGTCGTAGTCGGTACGCACGCTCACCGTGCTGCGGGATCCGGGTGAATCGCACGTCAGGTAGTGCCGCGTGAGCCCCTGGTAGTGCATGTAGACCTGGCCTTGGGCGTAGTAGACCGGATCCCATGCCTTGAGCGCCTGTTTCTCGCCCAACTCGGCAATGAGCTTGATCAACTTGGCTTGCTTGGTTTCGTTGGTCGCCTTGTGCTCCCAGACGTGCGGCGTTTTCGGGGCCTGCAAGAGTCCCTGGATGATGCCGTCCAGATGCCCTCGGAAGTGCCCACCGACATCCTTGCGGCCGATCTGCCGGCCGTTGCCGCTTGGATCTTCGGTCCAAAGGATGATTCCGGGGACCGCGCGCAAGCGTTCGATCATGATCGCTTCAGCACGGTGCCCGTCCTGAAAACGCTTGAGCGTGGCAGCGTCGAAACGGGATCGGGTCGCCCACCGGAACCCGTACCATATGGCACGAGCACACTCGCGCCCGATCTCGGACATGCCGAGATACGGTCGCGCGGGCTCGGCATTCCCCGACACCTCGATCGCCGCATCCACGGCGTCGAGGGTCGGATCCCGATGAATGATCGGGATCGGGGCCATCAGGCGGCCTTGCCCGCCATCCACGGCGGGACGCCTGCGGGTGCCGCATTGGCGACGGGAGCCGACTGGGTGGTGGCCGCGGGGGCCGGGGTTGGCGCCTGCTGCTGGCCGATGGGCTTGTACGCCTTGATCTCGTTCGAAGGTCCATACTGCCCGTCGCCGCCCTTGAGGGTCACCCGCGCGATCAGCGGACGGTTGTGAAGCTGGGCGCTGTCCTGGATCTGCATCATTCCGACCGCGTGACAGATCGCTGACAAGGTCCGCTGCGCGATGTCCATCGCGGTCTGGTTGGGGTTGACGAGGTTCAGCCGATCGAAGAGCGTCGCGCCCTGATGCGGGCCATCGAGCACGCTCATTTGCAGCTTGAGGAACTGCCCGTTCCCGGCCTTGGTGGTCTCCATCACGGAGTCCACGATCACTATCTTGTACTCACCCGCCGGGAGAACCTCATAACCGGATGAAGGTTGAACCTGGGTTGCGTCAAACGTGCCACCGAGAAATGCCATCTTAGGCTCCTGCCGCGGTCTTCGCGGGCTTGTTGGGTTGGGGTTCGGGTTGCGAGAAAGCGGCGCTCAGGGCGTCGCTGAAAGCTTGCCAGGACAATGGAATCGTCTCCGGCAGGTTGTATCGGTTCTTGGCGATGTAGGCCGGGCGTTCGACCAGGTGCAACAACCGCTCGCCGGTGCCGATGCCGCGGGCCTGCTTCTTATTGAAGCCGACATCGTCCTTGATGATCATGGTCTGCCAGTCAGCAAAACCGATGATGTCCGCGCGCTCGTACATCAGCGCAAAGGCGCGCTTGTGCAGTCGGATGAGATAGCGGTCAAACGGTTCGGTCGTCGGCGAGTCGTAGCGCGTGACCTCGGAATGCGCGATCAGGATCGGCATGATGTTTTGCTGATCGCGCAACGTGATGATGCCGCCCAGGAACTCCGCCCAATAATCGAGCGCCATCACGTAGCCCTTGCCGTAGCCCAAATCCTCCACATTGGTCTTGTTGGCGTCGGCCGCGACTTGCCTCCAAATCAGCGGCTCAAGCGCGCTCAGGCTATCGATGACCACCGTTTGATAGTCGTGCTTCTCGGAGAACAGCGCCGTCAGCGCGTCCCGCACATCCTGATAGGACGTGGCGACAGGAAACGCATCAACGCTCAACGTCCCCATCCCATCCTCGGTCCTCAAAAAGACCGGGCGCGGGGCCTGGGACGCAAAGGTGGTCTTGCCGATGCCGGGTCCGCCGTGCAGGACCATGATCGGCGGCTTGCGCGCCCCGCCCTTCTGAATACTGCTTAGTGAAATGGCCATTATGCGGCCTCCTTCTTTGTTTGAAGTTCGACCTTCACCGCGATCTTGGCTGGCTTTGAGATAATCGCGCGGGCCAGAACCGCGTATGCGGTTGGGTTTTCGGTGGCTACCTTTTTGAGTTCACCGATGCTCAGCTTGGGCTCTGTTTTAATAACTCGGGAAAACGTTTCCGCGTCCAGATCGTCGTCATCTAAGAGTTCGCGCCACTCGGGGTGCAAGGTGCGGGTCAAGCTGGTCACCGTGGAAACCTTGTACCAATTGGTGTTCTCCCGCTTGGTGCCTTCGGACCCGTTGGTGCCGAGGATTTGAATCACGCGCTCCTCGGCGGCGAGGCGCGCATTGCGGGCCTCGTCTTCGCGTCGTTTGGCTTCGAGCAGCTCATAGGCTGCCTGGTCTAATGCGGTCGGGTTCATCTTTCGTCCCTCTGTTGGTTGAAATTGCCCCGTCACAGTCCGGGAGGTACTGACGGCACTGCCGGGGCTGCTGCTGATACGCTCAGTCAGCACACGGCGCATCCGTGCGCTTCCGCTTCATGCCACGCTAGACGTTTCGGACCTTGGTCCGGTATTCGTTCTGACATGCCCTGCACCATGACGACAGCGCCGCGCCGTTGGGGTTGAAAAATTCCGTGTCATGCGGCCACATCTCGCCGCACTGGGTACACCGCTTCTCAAGCTGGCCCTCTTCGTCGAACCTAAGCCGCCCCGCAACA
>RZZN01000177.1 GCA_009929855.1 Gammaproteobacteria bacterium | reverse complement strand
GAGCAGCCGGCGGCCGTAGGCATCCAAGCCATCCCAACTGAAGAGATAGGTCTGATTCGGCGCGGCCGGGAGGGTTTCGGTAAACAGCCTGCCCGCAATCATGACCTGTAGCTCGATACGCTTCAGAGGACCGGGGATGCTGTCGCCACTGACCGGGATCCGCATCTCGTAGGCGGCCAGGCGGCCGTCAACGCGGTCACTGCGGTAGTTGAGCCCCTGATCCGTGCCGACCAGCGCTAGACGCTCGCCGAGGGTCTGATTCTCGCACTCGATGATAGAGCCGCGGCCGGTGCAGGGATCATCCTCCGGTTGGTCGGTTTCGGGCTCGGGATTCTGTGGCATCTCGGCGCCCTCGGCGAGCACGACGCCAAAGTTGCAGTCATAGGGCGTGAAATGCGTGACAGCGACCCGCTGCAGGCTGGTACCGACGGCATAGCGGCTCGCCAGCACCCGCCGCTCATCGAGCGTCATGCCGAGCGCGACACCATTGTCGGCGAGACCATCGCCCGTGCTGTCGACCTGGGCCGCGCCGTCGCTGATCGCCAGGATCTGGATCACGCGACCGTCGTCGATCGGCACCCAGGCCGCCTTGGTGTCATCGTAGAAGGCGGTCGGGACCTGGATGCCGATCGGGAAACCGCGGAAGTTCTCGACATAGAAGGGGATGGGTCGATCGAGCTCGACCCGGGTGGCACCGGCGGCGATGGCCTCGTCCACCGAGAGCTCCATGGCATAGGTGTAGCCGCTGGTCGGCGGCAGCTCGGCCGGCATCGCCGCGGGACCGCCTTCGCCGATGGTGTATTCGGTGATGCGCACCTGCATGGTCGCGAGCGCCTGGCGGGTTCCATCGGGCAGGATCAGCTCCGCCGCGGTGCCAGCGGGGACGAGCAAGGCACCTTCACGGGTGCCATTGGCGTCACTGACCTGACTCCCTTGGGCGATCTGAAAGGGCGCGCTCGAGCCAAGGTCGATCTGGGTCACGCGGCTGTCGAGCATGATCAGCGCGACATCCGGTGCGATCACAGAGTCCTGCCAGGGCACATTGAGCTGACGCTGCGCGGGCAGGTGACTGGCCTTGCGGTAATTGACGGCAAGATAGCCGCCACCATTGACCACTAGATCGAAGGCGCCGTCGGCGCGGCTCAACGTCTGACCGAATTCGGGGTGCTGGTTGATGCTGAGGGTAACCCCGGACAGCGGGTTGCCCTGCGGGTCGAGCACCCGCCCGCGGATCACCGCGGCGCGCTTCGGGTCGATGGTCCCCGGCGCCACGCCGGTCTGGATGGGGTTGTCGCCCGTGTATAGAAACTGGGTGGCGGCATAGAGCGAGGTCGCCACGGTGCGGTCGAGCGGCGGGGCGACGGTGGCCGGGTCAGGGGGCAAACCGCTATCGAACGCAGGATTGACCGTGACCTGCAGGGTATCGCTCGTCTGTAGCGCGCCGTCGTTGGCGGTCAGGCGCAATTGATAGACGCCGGCGACCGAGAAGGTCACCGTCGTGCTGGCGGCATTGGCGTTGCCGAAGGCCACAGTCCCCGGACCGCTGAGCTTGACCCAGCTCAGGGTCACCGCACCCGGCGGGTCGGGCAGACCATCGTCGGTCACGCTGGCGCTGAGGTTGGCGGCCGCGGGCAGGGTGACCGTCTGGTCGGTGCCGGCGTCGACCGTCGGTGCCTGGTTGGGCGTCGGCGGCGTGAACGCCATGACGGCGTCGATCCGCAGATTCAGATCGCGACCCTCGGCGCGGGCGAAGAGTGCCGCCAGCCCGGCGGGCGCGGGCACGCTGCTGGTCTGGGTGGCCAGTGGCGCGATGCCGGTCCAGTCGGTGGTCTGGCCGTCGCGCATGAAGGCGGCCCAGGTGAGGGTCGAAACGGTGACGGCCAGGAAGGTGACCAGCAGTGTGCTCGATCGCATGCCGCGGCGCCATGCCAGCGCGATCACCATGAGTGCCAAGAGGGTGATCCCGAGCGGACCCAAGGCCGGGATCGGCGCGGGGGCTGGCGGTCTGGACGCGGCTTGGATCAGGATCGGATTGCCGGCGCTCGTGGTGAGCAAGGCATCCCCGAGTGCCCCCGCCGCCGAGCTGACGCCGGCGCGGATCGGCCCCTTGCCGCTCAGTCGGCTGAGCGGGACATAGGTCTCGATGACCGATGCACCGCCGACGCCGTTGGCTTGGCCGACCGGCCAGCCGCCAGTGTTGGTCCAGGTCGTGGTCCAAGCCCCGTTGCTGCAGCTCTGCAACTGGATCCCGTCCACCGCGGCCGTCTGGGGGGTGATTTGAACACTGGTGATCAACCGCTGATCGGTCCCCGCGAAGGTCCCGGCGACCGTCGCGACGTTGCAACCGGTCGCGGGGTCATTGTCGGTATCGAGCAGAAGACTGTAGCTAGCGGTCGATGGTGCCTGAGCCCAGGCCGCACCGGGCTGGGCAAAGAGGACGATGACCGGGATCAGTAGGGCGGCGAGCAGCCGGATGGCGAGGTGTCGGTCAGAGCCGAATGGAATCGAGGGTGGGTACCAGCGGGGGGGGGGAGACGTATTCCCCGCTTGGTCGATGTTGGTCTGCCGGAGTCGTGCGCTTCGAATCATTCGCATGGCAACCTCACCCTCCAGGGTGTCGCTCTCGCTGATCGGTGGTCAGAGGACTCGACGAGAACGACAGATTTGCATCAGATCGTCGAAGATCTCAGGTAAATCGAATCGGAATCTAGCTTGAATTCCTGTTGTCGGTCAAGGCCAATCTTGGTGCGGGGGGTGGGCGAATCGTGTGATTTGCAGCCGTTGCTAGGGCTGGAGCAGGGCTCGCGGGGTGACCGATTCGCTGCGCGGAGCTCGCGGCTGAAGCCCTTCCTAACTCTGGGAGCAGCTTCAGCCGCGATCCGCGAAGCCTCTCAGCCGCAAGCTATTGGTCACGACGAAGAGGCTGGATAGACTCATGGCGCCGGCGGCCAGCATGGGGTTGAGGAGCCAGCCGGTCAGGGGGTAGAAGAGTCCGGCGGCGAGTGGGATGAGCGCGACATTGTAGCCGTAGGCCCAGAGAAAATTGAGCCGGATGGTCCGCAGTGTGCGTCGGGCGAGTGTGACTGCATCGGCGATGCCGCGTGGATCGCCTTGCATCAGGATGACCTCGCCAGCCTCCACGGCGATCTCGGTGCCA
>RZZN01000176.1 GCA_009929855.1 Gammaproteobacteria bacterium | reverse complement strand
AACTCCAGACATTGCTCCTTGAGCCCGTCGAGCGCCTGATCGAGCTGTTCCTCGTTCTCGATACCACCGGCGAAGTAGCTTGACGCCGAGACCTTGACGACACGGTTGCCGTCGATCAAGCGCATAAGCTCCTCGATGGCCTTGTCGCGACGCACGGGGCAGGCATCGAGGTCCGCTCGGAGCTGGGGTATCGACGGGTCGGGCGCCTTCGCGACCGCGTACGCCGCCAGCGGCTCGGCGATGCGGTTGCGTTGGTCCTCGCCGACATCCTCCCAGCCGGGCGTGCCCCGCAGGTGTTGGAGTGCGTCCGCGTAAGCCCGGGCTCGGGCATCGAGCGCCTGTTGCAGGCGGGCTTGGTGGGCGGTCTCCAGGGCCTTGGTGTGCTGATCGATGGCCGGCAGCTCGCGGAAGAAGGATTCCCGGGCCAGCAGGTCCTTGAGCTGCTCGGCGTGGTTGCGGTCGTCGTCGCGAAGGTCGGGCTCGGACTCCAGGAAGGGCCAGAGGCTGTCAAGCGCCCTTCGCGCCCGGCCCAAGTCGTGGAGCGCGGGCTCCGTCAGTGCGTTGGTAAGCTCGGCACCCCGCTTGATGGCCTCTTTCAGCGCCTGGTGGCAAGCGGTGAATGCCTTGAGCGCCTGACAATCGCGCTGGCGGCGAAAGCCCACGATATTGCTCAGTGCCGCAGCAATGACCTCGCTCCCGGGCAGCCCATGTTTGTCGAGCTGGGCGACGACCTCCCGCAGGGTCTCTTCATGAGTCTCGCTGGTCTCGCGAATGGCCTGAGCAATCAGAGCCTCGTCGTACTCCTGAATCTCTTTGCCGAAGCAGGTCTTGTAGGCTTCGCCGGCCTCGATGTAGTCGGTGAACGCGCAGTCGGTGGTCCGCGGGCGGAAGGATGCCTGGCGGAACAGGTTGTTGTTGGTGAAATTCGTACGCGCCTCGAGCGACAGCGCGGAGTCGATCACCTGCCCCTTACTGGTTGCCTCGATCTTGCCGGCACGCAGCAGCGCGATGACGAGGAGCCGCACGGTGTCGAACTCCCAGCCGAAGGGTTCCTTTGCAAACTCGTCGGTCAGCCAACGCCCGCTGGCGGTCTCGCCGTAACTGGTGCGGTTTTCGATGCGGGCCAGGACCTCGGCGAGGACACCGGTCTCGACATTGAAGGTGGGTTTGCCGCCCTGGTCCCGGACCAGACCGAGGTCTGTGTAGACAGGTGTCAGTCCGCGCAGATTCTCGGTGGTCAAGAGGGCGTCCAGATCGGCCTTGGCGACGCGCGCGGCGGCCTCCTCGAAACGGTCGAAGACCTCCGGCAGTGCTTGGGACAGGACCTTGGCAGCGGCCCGGGACACGTCGCCGGCACCCTCGTCCGGGCTGCGGTCATTGCCCCGAAAGAAGATGCTGCCGGTGAGCAGGGACTGTTTGACGAGACGCCGGACCTCCTCCTGATGGCGACGCTGGCGGATCTTCTCCTCCGCCACCAGGGCGGACTCGTCCTTGGTCTGGGCGCCACGCTCCTTGCGCGACAGAATCTCCTTGGAGCGGTGGAGCTCGACTGTCTCGCGGTCGATGGCGTCGCCGATCGCGGCCACCCAGAACACGGCCTTGCTCTCGGTCTGGCTGCGACGACGGAACTCCTCCACCTGTCGATCGCATTCGGTCCCCGTCTCGGCCAAGGTCAGATGGAACGGGATGTCCCCCTCCACCGCCAACCGCTCGCCAAGGTACAACCCGGCCTTGAAGGGTTTGACGTCGAGAAGATTGTGGGAGGGTTGCGGCTGCCAGAGCGCGGTGACAGCCTCCGCGTGCAGGCGGGCGGTATCGCCGGGTTTGGGGACCAGGCCGGAGCGCTGGCGTTCCCAGTCATCCTCGGCGGGGGTGGGAATCCGGTAGCCGTCGTCGCCGCGGCGGACCATGAGGCCCTTTTCCAGCGCATCGAGGGCCTGGCGGACCTCGGCCAAGCGTGAATCGGCATCGATCGCCGGATGCAGCGCGGCGGCGATGTTCTCCGCCGTGCGGTGAACGCTGCGCACGTACTGCAGCAGGCAGATGGTCTTCGCCACCGGCTGGGCGAGCGGGTGCGCGATCTTCATGCCGATGTCGTCGATCTTCGCGCGAATCTCGCTGCCGATGTTGCCGGAAACGAGGTCGTAGATCTGGTCCACCCGCGCCAGGGCGCCGAGTGGTTGATTGGCCAGATCCACGTCCGGATGGATCAGCAATTGCTGAGCGAGTTTGATGATGGTGCGGTTGGCGCCGCCCACATGCTTGCTCGCCCCGCCCTGGGTGCGCAGGCCGGAGACGATCTGGATGATGAGGTCAATCTGATAGGGGAGCAGCGGATAGAGCTCGATGAAGGCGTCGGCCGTCAGCTCCGGCAGCTTGATGTCGGCGGTGAGGCGGGTGTTGTCGGTCAGGCGCCCGCGGTGCGCGGTGAAGTGCTCGCGCAGGGTCTTTTCGGCTTCGGCGTTCTTCGCGAGGACGCGCTGGCTGGTGACCTCCGAAATATCCGAGGGCTCCAGGTGAACCTGAAGCTCGGACGGGAAGCGGTCCATGAGGCGGGCGAGCTCGACGCGGCGATCGTCCAGACCGCCCACGAGCTCCGTCAGCTTTTCCTGAGAGGTGACCAGGATCCACAGCTTGCCGCGTCCGACCCGCCCGAAGCTTTGCACGACCGCCTGGAGATCGAGCATCTTCTGCACGTCGCGGGCGACGAACTGACCGACCTCGTCGATCACGAACAGGAGTGTCTTGCCGGGCCGCCGGCGCGACATCAGATCCATGCACCGGGTCGCCAGATCACCGGGGGTGATGTCGGCGCGTTTCATGGCCGATTCGCGCCAGCTATCGGCCGTGGCATAGGTGTCCGGCTCCATGGCGTGCATCACGCGGCTCGCCTGCTGGACGGCGATGGCGATCTTCCCCTTCTCGACGTCCCAATCCTTGTCGAAGACCTCGCGGTATTTCGCCTTGAAGGCGTCGAGGCCGCCTGCTTCCTCCAGGGTGATCTCCAGCTCCGAGAGGTCGAGATCCCGCGCATAGCCAAGGCTCTGCAGGAAGAGCCGGTACATGATCTCGGTGATGCTTTGGTTGCCCGTGCGGATGCCCCGGTCGGTGGAGACATCGAAGATCACCGCCTCGGTGGGAATCTGCTCGGCGATGTTGGT
>RZZN01000083.1 GCA_009929855.1 Gammaproteobacteria bacterium | reverse complement strand
GGGCGTCCAGGGGAGTCGGGGCGTCCTCGCCCCGAGTAAGGACGTGGATGACGCGGATCCGGAGTCGGGGCGCCGATGGGGATGTCGCGCCGTGCCTCGGTCAGGTCGTGGCGAGCGCATCCTGGTAGTACCAGCGTCCATCCTGCTTGATGAAGCGGCTGACCTCATGGAGTCGGTGGGCGCGGCCGGCGATCTTGTAACGGGCGATGAATTCGACCACTCCGTGGGTCTCATCCGGCCCACCCGCCTCGACCCGGCGGATCTGCAAGCCGAGCCAACGCACATGCTCCGCGTCCAGGTCGAGTCCGGCTGGCCGGGTGGATGGATGCCAACTGGCCAGGAGATAGTCGGCACGCCCCTGTACGTAGGCGACATAGCGTGAGCGCATCAGGGCTTGTGCGGTGTCGGGGAGCTGGCCGGCGTCGAGATAACGGCCGCAGCAGGCGCTATAGTCGGCGGGGTGTCCGCATGAGCAGTGGTGTGTTGGTGTCATCGGGTCGATATGAAGTGCTGTGATGTGGGATTTTGGGCTCTATGTGGGGCTCTTCGCGATCGCCTTCGCGGCGGCCTCCATCCTCCCCGCACAGTCAGAGGCCGTGCTGGTCGGGTTGCTGCTCGCCGGGGAGCATCCGGTCTGGATCCTGCTCATGGTGGCCAGTCTCGGCAATGTCCTGGGATCGCTGCTCAATTGGATGATTGGCCGCGGGCTGGAGCGACAACGCGAGCGCCGCTGGTTTCCGCTCGCCCCGGCGCGACTGGAGCGCGCCCAGCGTGTCTATGCGCGGGTGGGCTATTGGTCGCTCTTATTGAGCTGGCTGCCGGTCATCGGCGATCCGCTGACACTCATCGCGGGCGTGCTGCGCGAGCCGCTGTGGCGTTTTCTGGTGTTGGTCACTCTGGCCAAGACGGGCCGCTATCTGGTCCTCGCGTTCCTGACCTTGAGTGTGATGCGCTGATGCGCGCCGCCAACCCCGGGCCTCGGGTTTTGATGAGTCAGCGCCGGCGCGCCCGCGCGCGCTCCAGGACGGCTGGAGATCCAGCCGCTGGCATTGCGCGGCGCCCGCGCCGCGCCGATCGGAGATGACAGGATGACACGGCATGATACGGGCGTGGGCAGCATGACGCTTGCGCTGCCCGAGAGTGCGCGTCGGTTTGGCACCCCGGAGCTGGCGGCGACACTTGCCCGCGAGATCTCGGCGTGGCCGCCCGATCGCTTGCCCTTGCATGGCGCACAGGGCGGTCTGATCGAGCCGGGAAGCATCGGTGTCACGGTGCTCTCGTGCACGCCGAATGGGCAGCGGATCGACCTGTTGGTCGGTGTCTTCTTCACCGAGGTGGTCGGCGGTTGTAGCTGCGGCGAGGAGCCATTCGCGGTTCCGGGCTATCAGGAGTGGGGACTTGGCCTCGATCGCGCGACTGGTGCGGTGCTCGCGCTGACCGTCCGGTGAGGTGGCGCGGCTCGGGTGGCCCGCTCCGCTCTCGCCGGGGGGCGCGTGGTTGCTCACCAGGGGCCGCCGGTGCGCATCAGGATGATGCCGATCAGCAGCAGCAACAGCACCAGCCAGAGCGACAGGTAGAATGCCATGGATTGTTTGGCGCGGTTGCGCTCGGTCCAGGAGCGGGGGCGCACGCCCTTGAGGAGGAAGACCAGCTTGGCGGAGAGCAGGACGCAGACGATGTTGACGATGAGCAGCAGGGCGGCGCCAAGCGCGAGCTCCCAGCGGGCGCTGACGAGCATCATGCCGAGTGTGGCGGCGGGCGGGAGCAGGGCGACGGCGACCATGACGCCGACCAGGGTCGAGGAGAGTCCGGTGGTGAGCGAGAGGACCGCCGCGGCGCCCGATGCGAGTCCGAGCACGACCCCGCTGAGATCGACATCGGTACGCGCGAGCAGCTCGGGGCTGGCGAGGTCGAGCGGGAGCAGCACCGCGATCAAGCCGGAGAGCAGGATGGCCAGGCCGAGACCCACGCCGTTGGTCTTGGCGGCTTTCCAGGTCAATGCCTTGTCGCCGAGCGAGGTGGCGAATGCCAGCGCGATGTTGGGGCCGAGCAGTGGGGCGATGACCATGGCGCCGATGACCACCGCGACATTGTTCTCGACCAGTCCAATGGCGGCGACCAGGGTGGAGAGGACGGTGAGCACCAGGAAGTTGGTGTCGAGCTGGGCGCCCTTGGTGATCTGACCATAGAGCTCCTCGCGGGTGGCAGCGACCTTGGCCGCGCGCCTCTCCTGCTCGGGTTGGGCCTGGTGGGTGAGCGCGACATCGACGGGTTGCACGATGATGCGAGCGCGGTCGGTGGCCTTCAGGAGATCTTGCAATGAATCGAGCAGCGCCTGGCGGTGCTCATCCGGGACCAACATGCGCAGGCTGCAGCGCCCGTCCCTGTCATCGCTTCCCCACCAGTGATCCTCGGCACCGTAGAAGCGGGCCATTCCGGCGAGTGTCTGGGCATGTTTGCGGTCGGCGACGACCTCGACGATACGCATCCTGTTGGGCTCCGTTGCTGTGAAATGGCGATGTGTCGCGCGCGCTGATGGGTGAGCGCTGACTGCTGACAGGCGCGGTCCGCGTCGAGTGTCTCGTCCCTCATTCCCGGGTCAGGCTCAGGGTGCGGCGAAAGCGTGCGAGCGCGAGCATGAAGGCGATCCCGCCGAGCGCGGCGGTGGCCGCCAGGGAGGGCCACACCAGGGTCAGATCGGCCCCGCGGAACACCACCGCTTGCACGAAGGCGACCAGGTGCGTGGTCGGTGAGATCAGCATGAGCCGTTGCAGGGGCTCGGGCATGGCATCGAGCGGGGTGTTGGCCCCCGAGAGCATGTAGATCACCAGGAACACCGGGATGGCCAGGAGTCCGAACTGTGGCATGGTGCGCGCGAGCGTGGCGAGCAGCATCCCGAGCGCGGTCAGGGCGAACAGATAGACTGCGAGTCCGAGGAGCAGGAGCGCGAAGCTGCCGGCGTTCACCACTCCGAGCACTCCCTCGACGATGAGCAGGAAGGCCAGGCCGGCGCCGATCAGGATCACCAGGCCGTTGGCCCAGATCTTGGCCAGCATGATCTCGGCGGCGCTCAGTGGCATCACCAGCAGGTGCTCGATGGTGCCATGCTCGCGCTCGCGGATCAGGGCCGCGCCGGTGAGCACGAGACCGAGCAGCGTGACCATGTTGACGATCTGCATCACCGCCAGGAAGGGTGTGGACTCGCCATTGGGGTTGAAGGCCTGACGGGCGACCAGGGTCACGGCCGGCGCGGGCACGGCCGACTCGCCATGGATGACGCGGATGGCCTCATCGGTGAAGGCGCGTTCCAGGTCGCGCGCCCCGGCGCCCGCCATCGCCATGGCGGTGGCGTCGATGCTCACCCCGATGGCCGGCTGCCGCCCGGCCAGCGCATCGGCCTGCAGGCGCGGTGGCAGGTCGATCACGAAGGTCGCGCGTCCCGCATCCAGGACGGAATCGACCGCGTTGGACTCGATCAGGCGTGGGGTCTGGAACTGGGGCGGGCGCAGTGTCTCGATCAGGCGCGCCGAGAGCGGTGAGTGGTCGGCGTCGACCACCGCCACCGCGGCATGCTCGAGCTCCAGCTTGACCCCGCGCGCCGGGGCGATGATCGCCAGGGTGAAGGCATAGAGCATCAGCAGGACCAGCACCGGGTCGCGGCGCAGGCTCACCAGCTCCTTCAAGCCCAGCCGATAGACCGTGCTCAGACGCATGGCTCAGGACTCCCGGGTCCGCAGCAAGGCCAGTCCCAGCAGCCAGAAGACCAGTCCGAAGGCGGCGAGCACCAGTAGCTCGCGCCACAGGTCGGCGAAGCCGAGCCCTTTGGTGAAGGTCCCGATGCTCACCTGATTGAACCAGGCGCTGGGGAAGCCGGCGCCCATGAGCCGGGCCGGCCCCAGCAGCGCCGAGACCGGGACCAGCATCCCGGAGAAGAGGATGGTCGGGATGGTGCTCAGGATGGCCGTGCCGAAGATGGCGGCGATCTGGGTGCGCATGAAGGTCGAGACACAGAGCCCCAGCGCGGTGCTGGCGATGACGAACAAGAGCGCCCCGAGGCTCAAGGCGCCCAGACTGCCGCTCAAGGGCACCCGGAAGAGCAAGAGCGCCATGAGCAGCAGCGTCAGATAGCTGGTGAAGGCCAGGGCGATGTAGGGCAGCTGCTTGCCGAGCAGGAACTCCGCGCCGCGCGTCGGTGTGGCATAGAGGTTGACGATCGAGCCGAGCTCGATCTCACGCACCACCCCGACCGCCGTCATGGTTGCCGGGATCATGATGAGTGCCAGCATCAGGATGCCGGGCACCATCGCCACCACGCTCTGGAAGTCCTGGTTGTAGCGAAAGCGGGTGACGATCGCGACCGGTGCGAGCGGCGCGGACGCGCGCGGCGTGAGTGACTCCAGATAGTGCCGATGCACCCCCTCGACATAGCCGCGGATGGTCTCGCCACGAAAGGGCATGGCCCCGTCGATCAGCACGCTGATCTCGGGTTGGGCACCGCGGGCCAGGGCCCGTCCGAAGCCGGAGGGGATCTCGATGGCGAGGGTCAGCCGTCCGCTCGCCAGGCGTCGATCCCGATCGGCGGCATCCGCGAGCGGGGTCTGCGCGATGAACCAGTTGGAACCGGCGAACTGCTCGACATAGGCGCGGCTGGCCGGGGTGCGATCCTGGTCGAGCACCGCGTAGCTGATCGACTCGACATCGAATGAGATCCCGAAGCCCATGGCGATCATCAGAAACAGTGGACCGAGCAAGGCGAAGGCGAGCCGGATGGGGTCGCGCGCCAGTTCGGCGGATTCGCGGCGCGCATAGGCCCAGCAGCGCCGCGCCGAGAACCCCGTGCGCTGCGCGGTGGGGGATGACGGGGGCGGGCGCTCGGGGGCCTCCCAGGGCGGTGGCGCGGGCTCGCCGGTCGCGGTCGCGTCGCGCTCGATCGCGGCGATGAAGGCCGCCTCCAGGGTCGTCGCGCCGAGCTCGGCCTTGAGCGCGGCCGGCGTGCCTTGTGCCAGGATGCGCCCGGCGTGCATCAGCGCGAGACGATCGCAGCGCTCGGCCTCGTTCATGAAATGGGTGGAGATGAAGAGTGTCACCCCCTGCTCGCGCGCGAGCGCGGCCAGCTCCGCCCAGAAGCGATCGCGCGCCAGTGGATCGACTCCCGAGGTCGGCTCGTCGAGGATCAGGAGCGCGGGGGCATGGATGATCGCCACCGCCAGCGAGAGTCGCTGACGCACGCCCAGTGGCAGGGTCTCGGCGCGCGCATCCAGATGTGCGTCCAGCTCGAAGCGCTCGAGCAGCTCGGCGATCCGCCCAGGGATGCGCGCCGGATCCAACCGATAGAGCCGGGCGTGCAGATCCAGATTCTGACGCACCGTCAGCTCACCATAGAGCGAGAAGGATTGCGACATGAAGCCCAGCCGTTGCCGCAGCGCCGCGTCCTCGGCGGCGATCGGCTGCTCGAACACCCAGGCCTCGCCCGCGCTCGCTGGCAAGAGGCCAGTCAGCATCCGCATGGTGGTGGTCTTGCCGCTGCCGTTGGAGCCGAGAAAACCGAAGATCTCGCCTCTCTCGATCGTCAGGCTGACCTGCTCGACCGCGGTGAAGTGGCCGAAGCGCCGGGTCAGTCCCAGGGCCCGGATGGCCGGCGCGCCCGTGTCCGCCGCGCGCCGCGGCGGGATCACCAGGGGCGCGTGCGCGGCGCGGCGTGCCGCCGGCAACAGGGCGATGTAGATGGATTCCAGATCACCCGCCCCGGTGCGCGCGCGCAGCTCATCCAGGGTCCCGCTCGCGAGCACCCGTCCCCCATCCATCGCGGCCAGGATGTCGAAGTGCGCCGCCTCCTCCATGTAGGCGGTCGAGACCAGGATGCTGAGCGTCGGTTGGCACGCGCGCAGTCGCTCGATCAGCTCCCAGAAACGGCGTCGCGCGAGCGGATCGACCCCGGTGGTGGGCTCGTCGAGGATGAGCAGGTCAGGCGCGTGGATGAGCGCGCAGCACAGCCCCAGCTTCTGCTTCATGCCACCGGAGAGATGTTGGACGGGACGCGCGCTGAAGGGCGCCAGTCCAGTGGCCTGGGTCAGCTCGGCGATCCGCGCCGCGCGGGTCGCGCGATCCTGTCCGAACAGCCGACCGAAGAACTCCAGGTTCTCGCGCACCGATAGACTCGGGTAGAGATTGCGCCCGAGCCCCTGCGGCATGTAGGCGATGCGCCGCGCCGTCATCGCGCGCGCGCGGCGTTGCCCGAGGTCGGCGCCCAGCACCTCGACCCGGCCGCGTTGGATGCGCCGCACCCCCGCGATCAGACCCAGCAGAGTCGATTTGCCCACGCCGTCCGGGCCGATCAGTCCGCACAGGCGTCCCGCGGGCAGGGTCAGATCCACCCCAGCAAGGGCGGCGAGCGCGCCATAGCGATGGGCGACCCCGGTCAGTCGGACGACGGGCTCGGCCATGACGGCAGGCGGGGCTCGAGCGCTGATGGCCACACCGCGGTGGGCGCGACCTGAACATAGGCGACACCGGGCAGACCTGTTTTCACCAGCGGCTCGTGACGCGCGAGCAGGGCCGGATCGATCCGCACCTTCACCCGAAAGCTGAGATTCTCACGCACGCTCTGAGTCTCCACCTGCTTGGGTGTGAACTGGGCGCGCGCGGCGACGAATGAGACACTGGCCGGAATGACCAGGTCGGGCGCGGCATCCAGGACGATGCGCGCCGGCGACCCGAGCGCAAGCTGCCCGGCGGCGGCCGTGGGGAGAAAGATGACCATGTAGACATCGGCCAGATCGAGCAGGGTCAGGACCTTGCCACCGGGGCCGAGCACCTCTCCCGGCTCGGCCAGTCGGTAGAGCACCCGCCCCGCGCGCGGGGCCTTCAGCTGACTGTCGGCGATGTCCACGGCGATGCGATCCAGATCGGCCTGCGCCGACTCGATCGCCGCCGCTGCTGCCACCACCCGCACCGCGCTCGCCCGCGCGGCGGCCTCGGCGCTGCGCACCCGCGTGCGCGCCTGGTCGATCTGCTCGGCCGAGACGAACTGCTCGGTCCGCGCGAGTCGCTCCAGACGCGCCAGATCGCGCCGCGCCAGATCGAGCTCGCTGGTCTGCTGCTCCTCCACCGCGCGAGCATACTCGCGCTCTTGGTGCGCTCGGCGCAGCTCCGCCTCGGCCTGGCGCTGCTGTGCTTCCAGTGATTCGGTCTCCAAGACCGCCAGCACCTCGCCGGCCGCGACTCGCTCACCCTCTTGGACACGCACCTCGATGAGCCGGCCGGCCAGCTTGGTGGCCACGTCCACCTCGGTCGCCTCGATCCGTCCATTGCCCATCGCCAGACCCGCGGGCAGCCCGGGCTCGAACAGCCAGCCGCGCAAGCTCGCGAGCAGCTTGTCGGGTGTCACGCCCGAGGCGTGCAGCCCGGCCGCGCCGCCCGCCAGCCCCGCCAAGATGAGCAGGAGCAGCAGCATGAGCCGCCATATCGGTCTGGTCAGCGCCATCAGGCCGCTCCCATCCGAGGCACGACCCGCGCCCGCGCAGGACTGGTGGATCCAGGTCCAAGCGGATTGGGCGGGGCTGTCTCGATCCGCAACCTGATGGTGCGATCGCGAGACGGAGTGGGGGTGGATGGCATGAGGGATGAGTGCTGCGTCAGGACCATGATCGAGCATATCACCGATGCATGGACTCGGCCTGACGAACCATGGATGGACGCGCTGGCCTCGGGTTGCGGCGAGGCCGTGCGGTCATGGTGTATGCAGGGTGACTGGACGGGCGCGCCGTGCTGTCGCGGCCCCAATGGGCGCGACGCCTGTGCGTGGTCCTCAGGGCGGCGGTGACTGGATCAGCTCGTTGGCCACCGAGAGATAGGCCTGCCCCGCGCGTTTGACCGTCTCACCGTCGAGCCGCTCCGAGGCCAGATGCACGGTTTCGAGCGTCTCGGCAAGTGTGGCGAGCTCCGCGTTGATCTTGGCCAGGGCCGTTTCGAGGGTGTAGGTGAGCTGATGAACGGTGGAGATGGCCTCGCCGTCGAGCGTATCCTGATCGAGCACGGATTGCAGCTTGCCATTGTAGGTGGCGAAATTCGCGACGGCCTCCGCGAGCGTCTCCGAGGGCTGACCTTGGAAGTGTTCCGGGCGGTCGGTGTCGGCGGCGGTGGCGGTGAGTGTAAAGCTGCCGATGAGCAGGCCCGAGAGGAGTGCGCGAGTGATCATGGGTTGAATTCCTGCTGGGATGGATGACGATTGCTCTATGGTGTTGTCTGACCGACTCTGACTCAAGTCGCGCGGCGCCGCAACGACTCGATCTTTCGCCTCCTCGTGGATCACGCGGGTCGCGGTCGCCTCAATGCGCTCATCCACACCAGCAGTAAACCGGCGATCACGCCGATGGCTGCATCGAGCAGCAGGGGCAACAGCGCACCGATGACCGGTTGCTCGTGCAGGATGGCGATCGGATGATGCAGGGCGGGGATCGCATGAGTCAGGATACCGCCACCGACCAGGAACATGGCCAGCATCCCGAGCACCGACAGCGCGCGCATCAAGCGCGGCGACAGTCCCAGCAACCACTCGCCGAGACGGCGCAAGGCATCCCAGAGTACGCCGGGGTCGGGCCGGCGGGTGAGCCAGAGCCCGATGTCGTCGAGCTTGACGATCAGTGCCACCAGGCCGTAGACACCGAAGGTCATCAGCAGCGCAATGGCCGTGACCACCATGATCTGGGTGGCCAGGGGCGTTGCGGCGACGCTGCCGAGAGTGATCACCACGATCTCGGCCGAGAGGATGAAGTCGGTGCGGATCGCGCCCTTGATCTTGTCGTGCTCGAGCCTCGCCAGGTCCGCGTGAGGGTCGAGCAGCGCCGCGGTCAGGGCCGCGTGCGCCTGCTCCGCGCCCTCGCCCTGCCCGGGACGCCGCCAATGCAGCAGCTTCTCGGCACCCTCATAACACAGAAAGAGCCCACCGATCGTCAGCAAGGGCAGCACCGCCCAGGGCGCCAGGGTGCTGATCAACAGTGCGGCCGGGACCAGGATCAGCTTATTGACCAGCGAACCCTTGAAGACCGCGAAAACGACCGGCAGCTCGCGCTCGGCGCGCACCCCGGACACCTGCTCCGCGTTCAGGGCCAGGTCATCGCCGAGCACGCCGGCGGTCTTGCGAGCCGCGACCTTGGTCAGCAGAGCAACATCATCGAGTAGGGTGGCAATGTCATCGAGTACGGCGAGCAGTCCGGTGGCCATCGTGAAGGGTCCCGTGTGGTGGCGACTGAGATCCGGGGTGGTGGGTGGCTGAGGCGTCGTGGGTCACAATCGAAGCGGATTGAAATAGAAATTGAGCCGCGTGCCATCGGGTAGGATCAGATGATCGAAACGTACGAAAGGGAGCTTCCCATCATCGAGCATCGCCTTGATTCGAAGATTTCTCACGTTGGCAAAATCGACTCCAGGCATGCTGGATTTAGTCAGGATGTAGTCGATGTCGTGAACGATCCGCTCGATGATCTCGTCATCGGTCCTTTCGCTATGGAAAGTGACGGTCTCAAAACGAATGTCGGCCCCGCGGTTTTCGGCATAGTAGCCCTGGGTCAGCCGATTGAGGAATTGATGATCGAACAGCATCATCACACGCACATTCTGCTTGCCTAGTATCCGCGCATCACGCTCGAGGCGAGCGATGATGGATTCATTGGGCCAAGACTCGCGGATGGGTGCATGGGCATAGCCGAGGCGCGGCGCGAAGATCACCACGCGATCCCAACGATAGATGTGTCCATGAGTGACGAATGAGAGATAGACATAGTTGAAAGCGGGAAAGAGGAGCACGACCAGCGGGAGATATCTCAGCGGACGCGCCGCGGCCAGTCGGGTCAAGGCCCAGGCGCAGAGGATCGCGAGCGCCGGGTAATAGGGCAGCGAATAACGATTATCCTTGTTCACCGAGAAGGTGAACAGCATGAAGGGCACCAGGATCCAGATCGACACGAGCAGCACCGCGTCCCAGCGCAATCTCGACTCCGCGGGGAGAGACCGATGCAGCAGGGCCAGGACGGTCAGGGTCAGGATGCAGAGCGCAAGGAGGATGAAGTAGTAGAAGGAGATGCCCGAGCCGATCAGCGAGCTCCAGTAGGCGAGGATCGCGTCACGGGTGAAGACCTCGCCAGTGCCGTAATACTTTGCCATATCGCCATAGCCAGCACTGAAGACGAAATCCAGGATCTTCGTGAGGTTCACCAGGTACCAAGGGCCCGCGATGACCGCCCCCATCAGTATCACCAGCAAGCCATTGCGCAGCCAATGGTCCGGTGGCCTCTTGAGTCTAGCGGACTGCCAGATGATCATGAACAAGGTCGGAAACGCGATATAGACGAGGAAGCTGATCTTCATCAGCACGCCCAACCCGAGAATGATTCCGAGTGCAGCGGCATGCAGCGCGCGCGACTCGGCTTGGATGCGCACGAGGTGATACATCCAGGCCACCACCAGGGTCATGAGTCCATACTCGACGAGAAACTCGCGCGACATGGCGAACGCCAGCGGCATGGTATTGAGTATGAAGACACTGATGAGCGCGGCCTGCTCGTCAACGATTTCCGCCGTCAATCGATACAGATAGAGACCGCAGATCAGGATCAGCACCAGATTGATGTAGAGCGCGCTGTCGTAGCTGTGACCGAACAGTGAGTAGAGTGGAAGCGGCAGTACTGTGATCAATGGCGCCTTGGCGCCCAGGATGTTGGTGTATGCGCTGAAGAATGCGCGCCACCCTTCATTGGACAAGGTCGAGAAGAGCTGCTCGCTGGCCATCAGATAGTGCGACTGATCCCACATGGGCGGCGCCTGGTCGAGATGAAACCAGACCAGATTGACCAGCATGAAGGTGAAGATCATCACGGCAAGGATGAGCGCCTGTCTCCAGCGATTCAGGCCAAGTCTTGGCATGCTGTGCTGCTCCTCTGTCACGAGATCGGGGTGGGCTCTTGATCGGGTGGCGCGGGGGCCGAGCCGAGCCTACTGGGGAAGGGGCGCGCGGGCGCGGCGTACGAGTGCCCAGGCCCCGCGACCGTTCATCAGCGCGGCGACCGCCAGTGTGATGATCTGCATGATGCTGGCCAAGGCCACGCCCTGTTCGGCGCTGTGCGAGAACAAGGCCAGCGCGAACACCGCGGCGGCTTGATAGACACCGATGTATCCAGGCGCCGAGGGCAGCACCGAGCCCGCCGCGAGAAAGAACAACACCACCAGGGGGGCGACTGGTGTCAAGGGGATCGCCAGCGCGAGAAACAGCGTGGCGACGATCAGATAATCACAGCAGAGGATCGCGAGCGCGACGAGGGCGACAGGGCCAAATCGGGAGGTGTCGCTCATGATCGCATGGAGCTCGTGACGCAGCTGCGAGAGAAAGCGATCAGGGCGCAGCGACCAGCGCTGAAGCCAACGCGCCGTGAGCCACGCGACGGGCCGATCCCAGACGTGCGCGCGCTTCACGAACCAGATCAACAGGGCCATCACCGCGCAGCCGGCGGCGAGGAGAGACGCGATCCAGGTCGCCAAGGCGGAATTGAGCGGCAAGAGCAGAGAGAGCAGACCGGCGTATGCGATCAGCACGGCGATATCGACGAGACGGTCGAGCACGGCACTGGCGAGCGGCCCCGCAATGGAGGCTCCGATCAGCCGGGCGAGCGTGACCACGCGCACCAACTCGCCGAGACGCCCCGGGACGATCTGATTCACGAGCAGACCCAGATAGGTGGCCCGGGCGACCTGGCGATGTTGGGTCGCTGGCAGACCGGCGATCCAGCGCCAACGCAGCGCGCGTAGCGCCATGCTGGCCGCCACCGCCGCGGCACTCAGGAGGACGGGCAGCGGCTGAATCGAGGCAAAGGTTCGCCCCAGATCATGGAGGTCGACCTGGCGCAATGAGACCCATAGCAACAGCAGGCTGACCAGGAGGCCGATCAAGAGCGAGGCTCGAAGCGCATGCCGACGTGCGCTCATGTCCGCCGCTCCAGCTCGATCAGTGCGAACATCGCCCAGCGCGCCGGGTCCAGGCGTGACTCCAGCGCGCGCACCGGACGATAGAGCCAGCCGGGCGCTAAGGCGCGCAACGAGACCCCGCCGGACAAGAGATAGGCGAACGGCATCAAGGGCTGGAGATGGACGACCCGCCAGGTCGGGACGTCACGGGCCAAGCGCTCGGCATCGCGCGCGAAGACGATCCAGGGCAGCGCCCCGTTGGCGCCGGAGAGTGGGCCCGTGGCTGGAATCGTCCAATCGGCCAGCGGCTCGAATGGCTCCGGGTGTAGGTGTGTATAGACCCACTGCGACCAGGGCGAGTGCCAGGGCTCCAGCATGACGAGCTTCCCGCCGGGGCGCACGCAGCGACCGGCCTCCGTCAGAACGCGGGTCACGTCGGGGAGATGATGGAAGACGTCGGTCATCATGATGGCATCGAGCGTGCCCTCGGCGAAGGGCAGGGCACGGGCATCGGCGACCAGATCGATGCCTGGCGTGTGAAAGACCTCGCTGGTGATGGCTGCGGGGCAGTGCTCCTTGAAAAAACCACCACCGGAGCCGAGCTCCAGGATGCGCCGACAGCCATCCAACCGCTCGGAGATGAGTCTGTACCATTCCGAGTAGAGCTGCCGCAGGAATGGCTTGGAGGCGATGATCCGGCGCCGCAGTATGGTGGTGCGCGGATCATCGACCGCGAGGCCACGGGTCAGAGGGTGCTGGAGAAGCCATCCGAGCATGGTCGCGAGGGACTCAGACGAATTTGAGCCGGCGGGCGGCGAACGCGACCATGCGCAGCAGCAGCCAGCCATGACGCCAGCGCGAGATGTTGGTCTCGCCATAACGACGGGCGCGATAGCGAATCGGGACATCCATGATCTTGAGGTTCAGCCTGGCCGCGCCGAACAGCAGGTCGAAGTCGCCGAAGGGATCGAAGTCGCCGAAATAGGCGCGGCCCGCGGCGATCCGCTGATAATCGTCGCGCCATAGGACCTTGGTCCCGCACAGGGTATCGCGGATGGGTTGGCCAAGCAGCCAACTGAAGATCCAGGAGAAGGCCTTGTTCGCCACCAGATTGGCTAAGCGCATCGCCTGCTCGTTCATGGGATAGACCAGTCGCACGCCGTTGACGAATTCAGCCCGCCCGTCGGCCATCAGTGCGTAGAAGCGGGGCAGGTCCTCCGGTGGCACGGTGATATCGGCGTCGAGGATCATCAGGATGTCGCCGGTGGCGGCCGCGAATCCAGCGCGCACCGCATCCCCTTTACCCTTGCCCGGTTGTCTGAGCAGCCTGCAGCGACGCTCGGGGTGACCGGCGATCGCCCGCGCGATGACCGCGTAGGTGTCGTCCGTCGAGTTGCCTTCCACGAAGATGATCTCGGTGCCGCCGCCCATGTCGGGGATGCGCGCGATCAACTCCTCGATGTGGCCGGACTCGTTGCGCGCGGCCACGACCACCGACACGGTCGGCGGATGGCTTGGCCGCTGCCCAACCGGCCGAGCCACCATCATCCCCGCCAGATCGAGCACCGAGAATGGCCAGATCTTCGCCAGATAACGATTGGCAAAATCAGACACCCAAGGCACGGGCAAGGGCACCAGCACCTCATGCCAGCCGCGCAAGGGCTCGAAGCCCGAGATCTCGAGCAGGTTTGCCAGGTCGTGCGGGGTCAGCCAGTTTTGTGGCAAGGTCGGGGTAGCCACGCCAAGCCGTTGGGCCAGGCGTAGCGGACCGCTCCAGAGAGTGCTTTGGAAGTTGATCACGACACGGGTCCGAGGCGCGCAATAGCGATGCAATCCCTCGAGCACCGCCTGTACATCCCAGACATCATTGACCAGGTCGGACAGGATCACATAGTCGAATGTCTGCGGCTCGAGCACCAAGTCATGTGCGTCGGACACGACGAACTGGAGCCCTGGATGAGATCGGCGCGCCTGCGCGATGACCTCGGGCGAAAAATCCACGCCGAGGCCGAGCGCTGGCCTCACTGCGTCGAGTAGATCGCCGCGACCGCAGCCGATCTCGAGCACACGCGCCCCGGCGGGGATGATGCCCTGGTAGATTCGAGACAGTCGCGCATGGTAGTAGCCTCCCCATGACTGGGTCTCGCCACTGACCTGGCTCCAAAGCTTTTGGCGGGTCTTGCGATCATCCGCGGCCTCCGCGGTGAATCGTGTCAGATCGACCATGCGTGAATTCCTGAATCCTCCGATGACATTGGATCGACGCCATCACGTCGATCCCAAGCCCGCGCGGTTGGCTGATCCTCCGAGCGTCGCCGCGTCCCCAGGCCGACGCGCGGGCAGCCGATCTGATCGGCCGTGCGGCATGTTGGTCGGGATGGGGTGAGCGGCCGCAACCAGCCGACGACAATCCGATGCGCGCCTGCTCAGTTTGGTCCATGTGACGCGTGCTGTCAAGCGTGACGGATGCCCGCTCAGCGATTCAGGATGGGGCGACTCAGGGCCATTGAGTCCAGGGTGAGCCCCCGCGGGGTCTGCTCGCTGCGCGGGTCACTGATCATGGCTGCTCAGGCTGATCGGTCCTCACCTTGACAGGCCCCGAATCCGCCCCTATCGTAGAGATTGTCAGCGATCGTCCCATCTGGGCCGCATCCACGGCGGTCCGTCGCGAACGCGAATGATCCCGCCCCCGCCTGAAGGCGACTCAGACACCAGCGAGTTCGGTATCCGCAACTGAGGTGAAAGAGGGGGGTTGACAAGCTTCGAAAGCTCTCTATAATGCAGGGGCTCAGCAGGACGAAATCTGCTGAGACGCTCGAAAGAGATCGATCTTTAACAATCAGGTATCAGAAGATTTGTGCGGGTGCTCTGATGATGTCTTGGACGAGTCCAAGAAATATCGATGAGCACTTTTAACGAAGTGATCGTTGAGCAAGGATAGTCTGCTCTGCTCGTTGAGTGGGGTAGGCATGAAGGTTGAACTGAAGAGTTTGATCCTGGCTCAGATTGAACGCTG
>RZZN01000029.1 GCA_009929855.1 Gammaproteobacteria bacterium | reverse complement strand
TGTTGAGCAACGGAAATGGGCTAAAAGCCATGGTCGCAATTCGGTCAGCAGCACGGGGGGACGGCGATTTTTTAGGGTTTTCTTTCAGGCACTATTTAGGCTCTCCCGGATTTCAGGGGAGAAGTGAATATAAAAAGGAACAGCCGGTTAGGGGCATTTTTTCCGTACACCCGCTGCCTACACCCGCTAGGAAGTTGACATGGGCAGGAGGATAGCATGCAGACGGAGTTGGGGGGCAAGCGAGGTCAGGTCTTGTCCCGTGCGGGGGGCAGCGACGCGGACCAGCGACGCACGGCGCTTTCGCCGCGCGGATCGCGGCTGAAGCGGCTCACACGTGCAGAGTGCATTGGGTGATGCCATCCGTGTGCTAGACTGCGGCCATGCATGACAGCATCGACCCCAAGATCGACTGTGACACCCTTTCAGTATCCAGCGCCGGCCAATGACTTTCTGAGCGGGCATATCCGTCTGCTGCGCACCAGCTTTCGCAACCTGTTGGGACGTGAGCTGATCGACCCCGAGCTGGATGATGGCGAGGCGGCGCGGCGACTCTTCGACGCACCCGTCGTGCTCTTGTCACACAATACGAATCCTGACCCGATCCTGACCTATGGGAATCGACAGGCATTGGATCTCTTAGAGCTCGCTTGGGACCGGCTGATCCGCATGCCCTCGCGTCTCACGGCCGAGCGGCCCGATCAGGCGGAGCGCGCCCGTCTGCTGGCCGAGGTGGCGGCAAAGGGATTCATCGACCACTACAGCGGGGTGCGGGTGTCGGCCTCGGGTCGGCGTTTCCTGATCGAAGGGGCCATCGTGTGGAATCTCATGGATGAGTCTGGGCGCCTTCAGGGACAGGCCGCGACCTTTTCAAATTGGCGACGCCTGACCTGAGGTCGGCGACCCGCGCCGATTTGAGAGGAGCTGAATCTTGCGCCTGTTGCATACCTCGGACTGGCATTTGGGTCAGACCTTCCATGACTTCGACCGGACCCACGAGCACCAGAGTTTTCTCGATGGTTTGCTCGACATCCTCGAGGGCGAGCAGGTCGATGCCCTGCTGATCGCCGGGGATGTGTTCGACAACCCCAATCCCTCCGCCGCCGCTCAGCGGCAGCTCTATCGCTTTCTCGGTGCCGCCAAGCGGCGTCTTCCTCGGCTCGACATCCTCATCATCGCCGGCAATCACGACTCGCCGGGGCGGCTGGAGGCCCCCGAGCCGCTGCTCGGCCCCTTCGACGTCAGGGTGGTGGGCTCGGTCGAGCGCGATCACCGAGGTGACATCGATCTCGAGCGACTGATCGTCCCGCTGCGCAACCGCGACGGCGAGATTGCCGCCTGGTGTCTGGCCATCCCTTATCTGAGACCGGGTGATGTGCCGCGGGTGGAGAGGGGCGGCGACCCCTATCTGGACGGCATCGCGCTGCTCTACCGACAGGCGCTGGAGCTGGCCCTGCGCCGTCGCGAGCCCGGCCAGGCCATCATCGCGCTGGGGCACTGTCACATGAGCGGGGCCCAGACCTCGGAGGATTCGGAGCGCCGCATCCTCATCGGCGGTGTCGAATCGCTCGCGGTGGAGATCTTCGATCCCGCCATCAGCTATGTCGCACTGGGTCATCTGCACCGTGCTCAGCGGGTCGGCGGCCAGGAGCGGGTGCGCTACAGTGGCAGCCCCCTGCCGATGTCCTTCACCGAGATCCAGTATCCCCATCAGGTGCTGCGCGTCGATCTCGCGGGTCAGACACTCGGCGAGGTCACCCCGATGATCCTGCGGCGTCCAGTGGAGCTGCTGCGCATCCCGAAAGAGCCCGCCCCGCTGGATGAGGTGCTGGATCTGTTGGACGAGCTGGATCGCCCCGAGGCACCGCGCGAGCTGCAGCCCTATCTGCAAGCCCGGGTCCGTCTGGACGTCCCCGAGCCCGGCTTGCGCGCACGCATCGAGTCGGCCTTGGAGGGCAAGTCGGTGCGGTTGGCCAAGATCGAGACCACCTATGGAGGCCCAACCCACGAGGACGCGAGTCCCGAGCCCGTCTCATTGGACGACCTGGCCCGGCTGCAGCCGGACGAGATCTTCACCGAGCTCTTTCGACGAAGATACGGCGCCGAGCCATCCACCGAGCTGCTGCTGGCCTTCCGGGAGCTGTTGCTGACCGACGAGGAGGGCCCGGCGTCATGAGGATCCTCGCCATTCGCGGCCATAACCTGGCCTCGCTGGCCGGTGATTTCGAGATCCAGTTTCAACGCGAGCCACTGCACTCGGCCGGTCTATTCGCCATCTGTGGCCCCACCGGCGCGGGCAAGAGCACCCTGCTGGATGCACTCTGTCTGGCGCTCTATGACCAGACCCCGCGTCTGAATCGCGCCGCGGCCAAGGGCGTCAGTCTGCCGGATGTCGGCGAGGAGAGCATCACCCCCCAGGATCCGCGCAATCTATTGCGCCGAGGCGCCGGCGAGGGCTCGGCCGAGGTGGACTTCATCGGCAACGACGGGGTCTCCTACCGTGCCCACTGGAGTGTGCGGCGGGCGCGTGGCAAGCCGGGCGGCAGGTTGCAGAACACCGAGATGTGGCTGCAGCCGCTCGCGGGTGACCAGCGGATCGGCGGGGTGAAGAGCGAGGTCCTGCAGGCGATCGAAGCGCGTCTGGGCTTGAGCTTTTCGCAATTCACCCGCGCCGTGCTGCTGGCTCAAAACGAGTTCGCGGTCTTTCTGAAGTCCAATGACAACGAGCGCGCCGAGCTGCTGGAGACCCTGACCGGTCTAGAGATCTACACCGCCATTTCCAAGCGCGCCTTCGAGCGCTCCAAGGCCGAGCACCAGAGGCTGGAGGCCGTGCAGACCCAGTTGGCCGGCCAGCAGCCACTCTCGGCCGAGGCGCGCGCCGAGCTCGACCGGCTGCGCGTCGCGGCCACCGATCGGACGTTTGGTCTGGAGCAACGCAAGAGCGAGCTGGAGCGCCAGCTGCAATGGCATGAGACCTGGCAGGCGCTGCAACTGGGTGAAGCGCAGGCCCAGGCCAGTGTCGAGCAGGCCAGCGCCGCGCTGGCGGGCGCCACTCCCAGACGCACGAGACTGGCGCGTGTCGAGTCCGTGCAGGTGGCCAGGCCACTGATCGAGACACTGGATCGACTCGCCGCCGAGAGCGCGCGCGCGCGCGGATCCTGCCAGGAGGCGGAGCGGCAGCTCGAGACGGCGACCGCGCGCTGGCAAGAGGCCGAGAGTCAGCGCGCCGGTGCCGAGCAGACCCTGACCGCGGCCGAGCAATGTCTTGCCGACGCCGCTGATACCCTCGCCCAAGCCCGGGGTCTGGAGACCGCGATCGCCACACTGGCGCCAGGTCATGCGCAGGCGACCAGTGACTTGGAGGAGGCCCGTCGCGCCGCCGCCGAGGCGGGTCAGCGCTTGGCCGAGCACGCGCAGGAACGTCAAGATCTGGCGCGCGATCTGCGCGAGCGTGATGAGTGGTTGATCCGTCACCAGTCGTCGCGTCCGCTCGCGGCGGATTGGCCGCGCTGGGATCAATTGCTCGCGGATGCCGCGGGCCTGCACTCAGGTCTGCGCGAGGCCGAGCAGGGGGTTGCCACCGCGCAGCAGGACGAGCAGCAGGCGCGGCTCGCGCTGGAGCAGGCCAGTCGTCGGAGCGTCGAGACCGCGGCGGCCCTGCAGGAGGCCGAGCAGCACTTGCGGGCTGCCCAGGCCGAGCTGGCCGCCTGCGCGATCGATCAGCTGGCCGAGGGTCGAGAACGCGCCCAGGCGCGCGCCGATCGACTGGCCGATGCCGAGCGTCTCTGGAGCGGTCTGGTCCTCACCCGGACCAGGCAAGACCAACTGGCGGACGAGCGCCGCGGACTCCAAGAGCAGCTCGTGCAGGCCGAGTCAGCGCTGGAAGGCGCGAGTCAGGACCAGCCCATCCTCAGCGCCCGGCTGGCGCAGGCCGAGCAGTCATTGAGGATTGCCGAGGCCGCCAGCGGCGCCAGTGTCGAGCATCTGCGCGCCGGCTTGCAGCCCGGTGCGCCGTGCCCGGTCTGCGGTGCGCTCGATCATCCCTATACGGCTGGCGATGCGCCGACCCAGACCATGCTCGTCGCGCTCGCGAGCGAGCGCGACGCCTGTCGCACCCAGCTCCAGGACCTGATCGCGCGCGCAGCCGCCGAGCAGGCCGGTCGCACCCACCGGCTGCAGCGTCTGGCCGAGCTTGCGCGCGAGCAGGAGCAGCTGAGTGCCGCACTAGCGCGCGAGCAGGGTGCCTGGGACGCGCATCCGCTCGCGGCCGAACTCGCGGCCATCCCGGACGCCGAGCGCCAACCCTGGTTCAGCGAGCGACGGCAAGCGATCCGCGAAGCGCTGGAGGCCATCGCCGCGCAAGAGCTGGCGCAACGTCAGGCGGCCCGTCAGCGTGATACCGCCCAGGGTGTGCGCGATCAGTCACAGATCGGGCATGCCGACTCACAAGCGGTGCAGAACCGGGCGCAGGCCAACCATGAGCGCGCGCTCCGGCTCCTGCAGAGCGCGCGCGAGCGCCACACCGAGCTGGCCGGCCAGCTGGCCGAGCGGCTCGATGCACTGGATGGTGCATTCGTCGATCAGGAGTGGCGGCGGTCCTGGCAGGCCGATCCGACCGGTGCCCACGAGCAGCGACGCGAGGAGGTCAGGCGCTGGAACGCGCAGGTCCAGCGGGCCGAGCAGATCCGGCTCAGGCTCGGCATCCTGGAGATTGCGATCGAGGGCGCGACCGCCACGGCCGCCGACCGGTCAGCGCAGCTCGAGCGCGCCGCCGCCGCCTACCAGGTCAGCGACGAGCAGCTGCGGGAGAAGCGTCTGCGGAGACAATCGCTGTTCGACGGACGCCCGGTGAACGAGGTGCAGGCGCAGCTCATCACGAGCATCGAGACGGCCCGGACCGCGCTCAAGCAGCAGGATGAGCGGTTGCGTCAGGCCGAGCTGACCCGCGCTGGCGCCGCCACCCGCTTGGGCGCCGCGCAGCAGGCCTTGGGCGAGCGTGAGCAGGCCCTGGCGGATGCCCGTCTGGCCTTGCATGACTGGCTCGCCGATCTCGAGACCCGCGAGCCCGCATGGGCATTGGATGAGACCGAGCTGCGCGCCTTGTTGGTGCACGACGGCGTCTGGATCAAGACGGAGCAGGAGGCGATCCAGTCATTGCGCGATGCCCTGGATCGCGCCCGGACCATCCTGGAGGAGCGCCAAGCGCAACGCCGGGCGCACGAGCAGGTTCGCGCGAGCCAGGATTCACTGGAGTCCCTGCGCGAGTCTCATGTCCAGACCCTGGCGGAGCTGGAGCAGTCACGCAGTCAGGCCACCGAGGCCGAGCTGCAGGTGCGTCAGGACGATGAGCGCCGGCTCAAGGCCGCGGCATTGCAGGCCGAGCTGCTCCGGCAGGAGGCGAGCGCCCGTCTCTGGGGTCAGTTGAACGAATTGATCGGCTCGGCCGACGGCAAGAAGCTGCGCAATCATGCCCAGCAGCTCACGCTCGAGGTGCTGCTCGGCTATGCCAATCGTCATCTCGACGACCTGTCACGTCGCTATCGATTGGAGCGGGTCAAGGACACCCTGGCCCTGATGGTGGTGGACCAGGACATGGGCGACGAGATCCGCTCGGTGCATTCGCTCTCCGGTGGCGAGTCATTCCTGGTCTCGCTGGCCTTGGCCCTGGGCCTGGCCTCCTTGTCCTCACACCGGGTGCCGGTGGAATCATTGTTCATCGACGAGGGCTTCGGCAGTCTCGACGCCGAGACCTTGCGGGTGGCGATGGATGCCCTGGACAATCTCCAGGCCCAGGGTCGCAAGGTGGGCGTCATCTCCCATGTCCAGGAGATGACCGAGCGCATCGGGGTGCGGATCCAGGTGCGACGTCAGTTCGGCGGTCAGAGCCGAATCGAGGTCACACCGGCTGCGGCACGAGAGGCCTGACCCGAATGAATGCAATCGCCCGGTTGTCCCGCATGTGCAGCTCGGTGGGCCGCACCTGGATGGACAAAGCCCGGGCGATGGGTCCGCTCAGTATCCGTCTTCGCGGTAATTGCAGCTCCCGTCCTCATTGCAGGGACAATATTGAGTCGAGGTGTCGATCTGGGCGTAGGGATCGCCGACCGGGAAGCCGTTCTCATCGAGCTCGCCATACTTCGGCGCATTGAAGCCATAAGGAATCGGGTTTCCATCGGCGTCTAGGGTTCCTGGAGGCGGCTGATAGGTTGCGACATTGCCGATGTCCGGGACCACGCCTCTTCTCTCGACGATCTGTTCCGGCGTCACCGAGATCACCATGAGATCGTATGACCAGGTGATTCGGGGGAGTCTCGTGCGTCGACTTTGCTTGTCGTGATTGACTGAAGTCGCGAACATCCATGGAGGGTCATTACCCTGGACAACATCCACGTGCTGGCGAACGCTCTTCATCGCGCAGGCGACCGTGTCGTCGGCTGTCGGGAAGTGTGTCGCCACCGTCAAGCGTGGCAGGGGGCTGATTTGACTGAGGACATAGCCGAACGCACCCTGCGGGCTATGGGAGCTGTTCTGGACCATGATCATTTGTTGGACCACTGCGCTGTTCTCATCGGGTAGCGTATTGGCGTTGGTGTTCTTCATGGCCCAGATTTGCGCCGCCGCGCCCATCTCGTGGATGAAGACGTCGACGCCGTCACCGTTGTTGCACGCTTCATCGACACTGAGCTTCTCCGGCTTGGTGTCACCCGTAAAGATCATCGTCAGGGTCTTGCCGCTCGGGGTCAGCCATTCCAGCTTGTAGCCGATGGAGCCCTTGCGGGCATGGATCACTGGAAAGTAGGTGATCTTCACCCCGGTCTCGTTGTTGTGGTAGGCGACATTGTCGAGCGGGTCATAGTCCATCACCTTCAGCTCGATCGGGATCATGGCATAGCTATCGTCAATCGGATCATCGTGTTCGGGATTGCCGTCGCCGACAGGGACTGGGTCACAGGGCAGTCCCCAGCTCGCCTTGGTTGGAGGGACATAGTCTCTATAACTGGTGGTTTGAAAGCTGAAGCTTTCCGAATGCCACCGGCAAGCGGCCCGGAGATGCTGACAGAAGGCATTGGTGCCATCGTCATAGAGAATCTCTGAGTCTGGCGGGCTTTTGACACCCGAGGGTCCAGGCCCCCAGACGAACAATGGCGACTTGCGATCGGACGCTGAGCCGAAGCAATAGATATGGGTCAGGTCACTCATGTGGTCGCCGTGCAGATGGGTGAGGAACACCTTGTTCATCCGCCCAAGGCCCACGTTCATGTTGTTGTAGTTGGTGCAGACGCCGGAGCCACAGTCAAAAACGAATTGATCCTTCGGCATCTGTGTTTGGTGGTCCCAACCGACCTCGACGAAGATGCTCATCATCTGCTGTGCCTTGCGCAGATTCAGCGGGATCGATGAGCCCATGAAGGTGATCCGCATCTCATTGTCATCAAGCGGCTGGATCGTCGTTGGGGTCTTGGAGCTGAACGGGAAAAACCGCGGTAATTGCTCGAAGTACTGATACCGGCGCGCCTTCAATGGATTCCCCCAGTCGCAGGGTGGCTTGTCCTTGCAGTCCGCGGGATCACACACCGGGCAGGTATCGACCTGCTGCATTTCTTCGGCAAACAATTTGAATGTCGTCCCTCCAAGCATCAAGCTGCTCAAGGCCAATCCCGAGAGCTTCAATGCCTGGCGTCTCGTCAATCCAGTCTGCGTGCTGTTGAGATCATCGGCGCAGTCGTCGCTCTGATCACCCTGGTGAATCGTGGAATCGGTCTTGGTCATGCCTGGCTCCATCAGCTACAGTGAGTTGAGATTGTGCACGGTCTGCCAGCCGTTTGGCATCTGTGGCGCCGCGCCCATCAGTCGGCGCGGATCCCGATCGGATGACCGCTGCGCGGAGCCTAGAACGACAGCGAATCACTGACCATGCCACCAAAGGGCCAATCAAGCGTGACATTGATCGAGGACAAGCTCTTGGCACCTGTGCACATCCGCGGAGGTCTCGGGGCGTGGCGGTGTTCATGATGCGACTTGCCCCGCCCGGTGGCGAGGCCGGGCCATGATCTTCGATGCGGGCACTGGTTTCCTGTTCGTCGGTGCACTCAACCTCTTCATCTCCATCGCGCTCTGGCTGGTACTGTATCGACGGCGTACCCTGGCGCTCGATCTCTGGTGCGGTGCTGGCCTGGTCTTGGCCTTGGCCTTGTTCCTGTTGGCCGCGCGCGCGCTGCTGCCCAGCCTACTGGGCTACACCCTGGCCAGTCTGCTGGCGATCACGGCCGCCCTGATGAGACTGCATGCGATCCGTTTGGAGCTCGGCGAGCCCGCGCCGGTCACGCGAACGATCCTCATGCTCCTGGCCTTCGTCATCCTCTACGAGTGGCTGCGCGCGAGCGAGAACGAGCCGCTGCGTTTCTACATCCTGATGGGCATCCTCATCCTGATCAGCGCTCGGATCGCCTGGTGGGCCTGGCGGCTCGGGCGTATCCAGGGGCGGCAAAGCGCCTATTGGATCGCCGGCGTCCATGTGGCGATGGCGGCCATCCATGCGCTGCGTGTCGTCAATGTCGCCTTGGGTCACTTTTCGCCACACCTCATGACCCAGGGCTATGATGCCCTCATGCTGGCGATGATCCTGCTGATCGCGGCCATCCTGATGAATATCGCCTGGTTGGGTCTGGCGCTGGAGGGGCTCATCCAGGAGCAGGTCGCGGCCGCCGCGGCCCAGGCGCGCGGCGAGGAACACCGGATGCTCGGCGAGCGCATTGCACACCTGGAGCGCCAGCGCGGTCTGGGGCTCCTCTCGGCGTCCCTGGGACACGAGCTCAAACAGCCGCTGACCGCGGTCTTGACCAATGCCCAGGTGGCACGCCGGATGCTCATTGGTGGGGATTGCGATCCCGCTCGGACACTCGACTTGATCGACAAGATCGTCTACAACACCCACCGGGCCAACGGGATCATCGAGCGGATTCGGGGATTTCTGAGGCCCAGTGAGTCGAGCCGAGAGGCTGTCGATCTTTCTCTGGTGGCTCGCGAGGTCGCCGAGCTGGCGGCGGCCGAGGCCCGAGCCCGTCAGGTGGCGCTGCGTCTCGATCTTGGGTCGCGGCCACTGCGGGTCACCGGGGATCCGCTCCAGCTCTCTCAGATCCTGCTGAATCTGCTACGCAATGCCCTGGATGCCTCGAGCGATCGCGGCCAAGGGGTCGAGCTGCGTCTGCGCGAGCAGGGTGGGCATGCTGTGCTCGAGGTCGAGGACCGTGGTCCCGGGTTGACACCCGAGGCACTCCGCCTGGCGGGTCAGCCCTTCTTCACCACCAAACCGGAGGGGTTGGGATTGGGTCTGTCGATCTCGCGGGCCATCGCCGAGCAACATGGCGGGACCCTGAGTCTGTCCAACGCGCCGGGCGGCGGGGCCTTGGCCACGCTGAAGCTGCCACTCGCCGCTCCACTGTCGGCGGCGGGTTGATCAAGCATGGAAGAGCCGCGGGTGCGTCTGCCGATCACCGCCGAGGAGCACCGGCTTGCCGAGCGCTGCGCCCGCGGGCGCATCGTCGTGATCGACGATGATCCCGAGATCCTCGCCGCCTTGAGTGCGCTCTTCGAGCTCGAGCACTATGCCTGCGAGACCTATGATTCGGCGCTCGCCTATCTGCGCGCCTCGACCGCTGAGCCGCCCTGCTTTCCGGGGCCCTGCTGTCTGCTCTGCGATGTCAGGTTGCCCGAGCTCGACGGACTCGAGCTCCAGCGATGTCTGGCCGGACACGACGAGATCCCGATCCTGCTGATGAGCGGCTCCAGTGGTGCGCCGGAGGCGATCAGCGCCTTTCGTGCCGGCGCCTTGGATTTTCTGATCAAGCCGCTGGACGATCGGGTCCTGCTCGGGGCGATCTCCCGGGCACTTGCGCTCAGTGCCGAGCGGCAGTGCCAAGCGGCCCATCGGCGCGAGCTCTCCGCGCGTCTTGCCACGCTCACTCAGCGGGAGCTGGAGGTGGCGCGACGGGTCGTCCAAGGTCAGCGCAACCTGCGGATCGCCGAGGCCATGGGGATCGGTCTGCGCACCGTCAAACGGTATCGCAGCCAGGTCATGGCGAAACTCCAGGCCGAGACCCTGGTCGATCTCATCCGTCGACTCGATGAGTCTCTGTAGGGGCGAATCCATGCGGCTCGTGGCCGGCACGGGACGCAATCGCGCCGGCCACGAGCGGTGGGGTCGCCGCGCGCGCCGTGGCTCCAATACGCCCAGAGGTGCTGCCTTCGATGCCTCACGGGAAGGGGCCGAGCGGTTGCGGTGGTTGATCGGCTCGACAAGGTCTCAAGGGTTATCCCTGATATGCTCCTTTGAGTTACCATTGACGCCATTCGAGTCAAGAGCTCACCTGGACGGAGGATGAAACCGGTGCCCAGGATTTCACGAAAGGCGCTTTCCGCGGCGATCCTCACCCCGATGCTGCTGAGCACCTCGATCCACGAGTCGCCCGACACCGCCAAGGCGGCAATCGGAATACCCTGATGATCAAGGATGTGACAGGCTTGGCTCCGAGCTTGCCGATCCATCCGAGCGAGATCCCCCCGGATCTGTATTGCCTGGCCCTCAACATCTATCACGAGGCGCGCTCGGAGCCGGAGACTGGGCAGATCGCCGTCGCTCGCGTGACACTCAACCGTGTCGAATCGGACGCCTTCCCCGAGACCATCTGCGAAGTCGTCCAGCAGGGTGGACAGACCCGCAATCGCTGCCAGTTCTCCTGGTGGTGCGATGGCAAGTCCGATCATCCGACCGAGGAGACGGCCTGGCGTCGCTCACTGGAGATTGGTCTGCGCGTATTGAGCGACCAGGTGTCCGATCCCACGCACGGCGCGCTCTACTATCACGCGGACTATGTGAGTCCGTCCTGGGCGCGGGCCTTCAATCGCACCGTCGAGATTGGACGTCACCGTTTTTACCGCCCGACACAGATCTGATCGGAGACCTCTGGTGGGCTTTCATGATACCAGTCAGACGGCCGTTTAATCCGGCGTTTCGTGTAGTCAGAATGACCGATCGCTGGTCCTAGTGAGGCTGGACAATCCGCTCGGCTGAACCCTCGGGCGTGGGCACGGCTGGAAGCTCGACCCGAACCGCCAGCCCCCCAATGGTGGCGGATTCGAATCCGAGCCGACCGCCGTAGGCGTCGAGGATATCGCGCGCGATCGCCAGTCCCAACCCATTCCCCTCGCAGCGCTCGTCCAGGCGCAGTCCGCGCTCGCCCAGCCGATGGATCTGCGCCGCGGCCACGCCGGGCCCATCGTCGGCGATCCAGATCGCGATCGGCTCGCTGGCCGAGACCCGCACTTCGACCAGGGTGCGTGCCCATTGGGTCGCGTTCTCGAGCAGGTTGCCGAGCAGCTCGAGCAGATCGTCGGCGATGAGCGCGGTCTTGATCCCCGGTGGTGCCGTCACCCGCCAGGCGAGTCTGGCGCCCCTGGGGGTTCGACTCAGTGTCCGGACCAGTCGCTGGATCGCCTCGGATACATCGGCGCGCGCCTGATGAACACGGGTGCCCGAGCGCACGCGGGCGCGCACCAGCTCGCGCTCGACGCGGCGGCGCATGGTCGTCGCCAACTGCTCGAGATCCTCGGCCAGCGGTCCCTGACCCTGCTCGCGCAGACGTTGGGCATCGGCGACCAAGACGCCCAAGGGGGTCTTGAGACCATGGGCGAGGTCGGCGGTCCAGGCGCGTGCCCGCTCCAGTGCCTGCTCGCGCTCGGTCAGGAGTGTATTGACCTCGCCCACCAAGGGCATGACCTCGTCCGGATAGAGCTCGCCGAGTCGCGCCGCGCGGCCGGAGCGGATCGCCGAGAGACCACGCCGCACTGCGTCGAGCGGCGCGAGTCCGGCCTGGATCTGGAGGAAGGTCGCGATCGTCAGGACCAGCGCGATCACCAGGAGATAGGGCAGCATGTCGGCCGCGAAGGCATTGCGTGCCTGGATCAGCTCGACCCGGTCGATCCCCACCATGAGCCGCAGTGCCAGGGTCCGCCCGGCGGACTCGAGCCGAATCTGACGCTCGCGCACCAAGAGCCGCTGGCCACCCGGTCCCATGAGGTCATGGGCATGCACGCCACCAGGCTCCAGATCATCGACCCTGAGCTCGACCATGTGGTCCCACAGCGAGCGCGAGCGCAAGAGACCCGGTCGGTCCGGGCCATCGATCTGCCAATAGAGTCCGCTCAAGGGTTGATCGAAACGCGGATCGGCCGGGTCACGCTCCAGTCCGATCCTCCCATCCGGCGCGACCGAGACCAGGGCCGCGAGCTGATTGAGCTGGGCGCGCAGCTCAGCGCCGATCCGTCGCTCGACATGTCGCTCGAAGAGCGTCAGCAGACCCACCCCGGCGACCATCAAGGTGAAGCTGATCGAGAGCGCCGCCGCGATCCACAGTCGTGCGCGCAAGGAGTGGCGGGTCATGGCCAGGGTCTCGCCGCCGCGCGACCTGAGACCAACCCGCCGCCTGTGTCGACGCGACGGCGCGCTTGGAACGCGCGGGATGGACGACGAGATTCATCCATCTGGGGTGGCTTCTTCGATCAGATAACCGAACCCGCGCCTGGTCTGGATCAGCTCGCCCCCGAGCTTGCGTCGCACCCGTCCGACCAGCACCTCGACCGCGTTGGACTCGCGCTCGAAGTCCTGGGCATAGAGCTGCTCGGTCAGCTCGAGCTGCGAGACGACCCGTCCGGCATGTTGCATCAGATAGCTGACCAGACGGTATTCCTGCGGGGACAGGTGCACCGGCACGCCAGCGACGCTGACGGCCATGCGTCGGGTGTCCAGCATCACCGGCCCGTTGACGATCACCGCGCTGGCCCGCCCCGCGGCGCGGCGCACCAGCGCGCGCAGTCGGGCCAGCAGCTCTTCCATGCGAAATGGCTTGGGCAAATAATCGTCGGCACCCGCATCGATCCCCTCGACCCGCTCGTGCCAATCACCGCGCGCGGTCAGGATGAGCACCGGGAAGCCTTGTCCATTGGCCCGCCAGCGCCGCAGGATCGCGAGCCCGTCCATGCCAGGCAGGCCCAGGTCGAGGATCACGGCCGTATAGGACTCGGTGTCGCCCTTGAACCAGGCCGTCTCGCCATCGCGCTCGTGATCCACCACGAACCCAGCGGCATGCAGGGCCGCGATCAGACCCGCGGCGAGTCGCTCGTCGTCTTCGACCAGCAGGATGCGCATCAGTCCTCCTCCTGTCCCAGCAAGCTCCCGGTCGCGCCATCGACGATGAGCTCGAGTCGTCGACCGTCGGGCGTGATGATCTTCAACTCATAGATCCAGTCGGCGTGGTCGTCCCGATCGCCACGTTCGAGCTCGACCTCGATCACCTCGCCCGGCACCTCGGCGGCGACACGTCCGAGGATCTCGGCGATCGGCAGGACGGCACCCTGCTGAAAGGCGGCGAGGGCATCGTCATGATGATGACCACGTCGACCAGGGTCGGTCGGCCGGTCGTCATCGGTATGTGCTGGACCCGCCAGGGTCCCGGCCGCGATGACCACGACCAGCAGCCGAGCAACCAGGGAGGGGATGTGCGTCACGGTGTCCATCCTCGCGAGATGATCTCAAGATTCACATGATGATCCTCGACCCCAGCTGACGCTTCGCTGACAAGGACGCTCAGCGATCGGTCAGGCCCTCTGGCCCATCCTGCGCCCCATGGCCGAGGCGATCCTCGTCTCGGCCGCCGACGCAACAGCAGAGAGGAGCCTCATCCCATGATCATCGAACATCCTGTCGACGCACCGACCGCGCAAGACGCGACCGCATCCCGGATCCGGGTCTGGGACCCGCTGGTGCGGGTCTTTCACTGGACACTGGTCGGCGGCTTTGCCACGGCATTCATCGTCGAGGATCATCTCCTCGGTGTCCATGTCTGGGCCGGTTATCTGGTGCTGGCGCTGATCGCGCTGCGGCTGGCCTGGGGCCTGATCGGCACCCGCCACGCCCGTTTCAGCGACTTCGTGCGCGGCCCGCGCACGGTCTGGGCCTACATCGGCGACGCCCTGCGCCTGCGCGCCCCGCGCCATCTGGGCCACAACCCCGCCGGCGGGGCCATGGTCGTCGCCCTGCTGATCGCGGTCAGCCTCACCGGCCTCAGCGGACTGGCGGTCTATGGGACTCAAGAGCTCTCGGGTCCGCTGGCAGCCATGCTGGGTGGTCTGTCCGAATCCTGGGGGCATCGCTTCGAGGAGCTCCATGAGGTCCTGGCCAATCTCACCCTGGTGCTGATCGTCGCCCATGTCGCGGGCGTGCTCTTCTCCAGTCTGGCCCATCGGGAGAACCTGATCGGCGCCATGATCAGCGGTTTCAAGCGGAGGGAAGTCTGATGCGCCCACTGACCCCGAAGCTGCCCTCCCTGGTCATCCTGGCCACGGCCAGCCTCGCCCTGCCCGGGCTGACCCTGGCCGCCGATCCCGTCGCGGGTGCCGCGACTTGGAGCCCGGCGCTCGGCGATTCGGACGACGATCATGGGCACTACGGCGATTGGCTGAGACCAGGCCCCGACGTCTCGCCCGTGACACCGGCGACCTACACCCAGGAGTGCGGGGCCTGCCACCTGGCCTATCAGCCCGGACTCCTACCGGCCATGGACTGGGCGCGTATCATGACGCCGACGGCCCTGGCCGATCATTATGGCGAGGATGCCTCCCTGCCTGCCGCCGCTTGGAAGGAGATCACCAACTACTTGGTCACCCATGGGGCCGACCAGACACGGTCTTCGCGCTCGCGAGCCTTCGCGATCTCCGACAGTCCTGAGGCCGGGCGCCAGGCAGGCGAGCTTCCGCGCATCTCACGGACGCCTTATTTTCTGCACGAGCACGACGAGATCCCGCTGGGTCTGGTGACGGACAACCCCGAGGTGCGCAGTTTCAGTCAATGCAACCTCTGTCACCGCGGCGCAGCCGATGGCGTCTACAATGAGGACGAAGTTTGGATTCCTGGTCATGGTCGCTGGGATGACTGACGTGCCAAGACCTGTGTGATGATTGGTCGCCCTTCGCATGGCGTCGGCGAAATTGCCCGCGCTGAGGAGGGCAATCTCAAGGAGATCGGAGAGGAGATCGGAGGCTGGCGCGGATCGAGCAGGAGCACGCAGGTGGTCAGTCCGTCCTGTTCTGCCAGGCTCGCGAGCGCGCGCACGCATCTGAGCGCGCAGGTCGCGCCGATCAGTGGTGGCAAGGGATGGATCGCGGCGAGCGGGATCTGACACAGACTCAGCGGCTCCTCGACCTGGATCTCGATGCAACTCGCGGAATCCGCCGCGATGCTGGTGAAACGCAAGATGCGCGCGGCTCCTGGGAGCTGCGCGCGCGGGATCCCGAGCAATTGCGAGAGTCTGGGCACCGCTCGGCCCCGTGGCGCGCCGATCGCCACGATGTGCTCGGCACTGATGGCGCAGCGCAGGCCACCCACCGCGAAGAGCAGGAGATCGAGCGCGCGCGCAGGAGCAGGCGCGAACGCGGGGGCGAGCGGCATTGACCCGCTCATCCAGCAGGCTCCAGGAAACGGGCGAGAATGGCATCGAGATCGAGCAGGATCACGCTTGCCTCGCCATGGATGAAGAGCCCAGTCGCGACACCCTGCAGCGGTGCGGCGAGACTCTCGGGCGGGGGTTGGATGCTGCTCTCGGGCAGCGCCAGGACGTCGATGACCCGATCGACGCGCAGACCGCTCTGGATCGGCTCGCCCGCGCGATCTCGGCCGCGACCGAGCAGGATGGCCGTCGCGCGGCTCGCGGGCGCGTGCTCGAGCCCGAGCAGTCCACCCAGGCGGATGACGGAGACGATATCGCCACGGAGGTTGATCACGCCTTCGATCACGGGCGGACAACCGGGAACGAAATAGATGGGTGACGATGGCAGGATCTCGGTGAGCGCGCGCGCCGGCAGGGCAAGGAGGCTCGGGCCGATGGCGAAGATCAGGAGTTGCACCTTGGTGGTCTCGACCTCGACGATCTTGTCCTCCGAATGGCCGCGCCATTGGAGTGCCTCGTCGAGTCGGTCGCGTGCGGTCGGTGTTGGCTCGGTCGTCATCTGAGGTGTCTTTCCGCGTCGGGTTGGGTCGAGCCAGCATCGATCAGCGTCGGGAGATCCTCGGCGGTCGCGATCTCGACGCGGTTGCGTCCAGCGTGCTTGGCGCGGTAGAGCGCGCGATCGGCGGCCTCGGTCAAGTGGTCAGGACGCTCGAAGATCGGGAAGACTGAGACGCCGACGCTGAAGGTGCAGTGGAACTCCTGCCCATCGGCATGAAAGGTCACGCCGGCGAAGCTGACGCGCAGGTCCTCGAGGATGCACCTCGCCTGTTGGGCGTTCATCCCGTTGAGCACCACCGCGAACTCCTCCCCGCCATAGCGTCCGACCACGTCCGTATCGCGCAGGCGGAGCCTGAGTGTGCGGCTGAGGGCCATGAGCACATGATCCCCGGTGGGGTGGCCGTAGGTGTCGTTGACCGATTTGAAATGATCGACGTCGATCATGGCGAAGGCGAGTGGACGGCTGATGCGCTTGGAGTTGGCGATGGCGATCTCCAGGTATTGCATGATGGTGTTGTGGTTGAAGAGCCCGGTCAGGCCATCGCGGACCATCAGCGAATGCAACAGACGCATGCGCTCGGCGCGCAGAGCGACCTCTGAGACCAGGCGCGCCGGCTCGATCGGTTTGGTCAGGAAACCGTCGGCGCCAACCGCGAGCGCCTTGTGCTGTCGCGCGACGTCGGTTTCGGAGGAGACATAGATGATGGGGAGGCTGAGGTGTCCCGGCATCTGGCGCAACACCCGCGCGAGCTCCGGCCCGGAGCAGTCGGGCATGTACATGTCCATCAACACCAGATCGGTGGAGAAGGTCTCGAGGATGCGCGGCACCTGCTCGGGATCGCTGACCGCCTTGGCGACCATGCCAGCCTCCTCGAGCACCGTGGCGTGGAGTTGTGCGAGCTCCCGGTCGTCGTCGACGACCAGGACGTTGATGGGCTCTGACGGATGGGGGTTGGTGAAGCGATCGAGTAGCTCCAACAGCTCGACCATCTTGATCGGCTTGGTGCAATAGGCGTTTCCGCCGGCGCGCACGGCTTGCAGGCGTGCCACGAAATCGTCACGGCAGGAGACGAAGATACAGGGCACCGACGACTCTGGGGCGGCGGTCATGGCGGCGAGCGCCTTGGGTCCGCCATGTTGATCGCGTGGAAACATGACGTCCAGGATGAGCGCGGACGGGCATTCCTCGGCCACCGCCGTGGCGAGCACCTCGAGACTGGTGAAGACGCTCACGCGATAGCCGAAGCACCCGAGCTGCGCGGCGAGCTGGGCACCAAAGTCAGGATCGTCGTCGCACAGATAGATCAGCCGGTCGCTGCGACTCGTGGATTCCTGGGGTGGCGACACGTCGGGTGGGAGCTCGAAGCTGGGCGTGATATCGGGATCAGTTTGGGCCCCGGCGGCGAGCACCAGTGCGTCGAGCTTGGCGAGCAGACCGGCGAGCGTCTCGATGAGCGCGGAGGTGACCGCGCCACCCGCATCCATCGCCTCGCGCACACGCTCCTCTGCAGTCCGAGCGACATCACCGATCTGCTCGAAGCCAAAGGTCGCGCACGAGCCCTTGAGTGTGTGGAAATGGATGTAAAGATCCTCGAGCCGTGCTTGATCGATCGTGTCCGGGGCGAGCGCGGCGAAGCGCTGATGTGCCTCTTTCAAGCGTTGCGGCAACTGTTCGATGAAGGCTGCGCGCAGACGAGCCTTGCGGACTTTGAAGGATTCGCGCGGTGCGCCCTGGTGCGTATCTGACATGGCGATGCGTTGCGAATTGGACGTTGGGACGCGCGCTTAGAGTCGCGCGACGGCCTTGGGCAGGCTGTCCTCGAGCGTGGCGTCCTTCATCAGGCAGTCGGCCAAGCCAGGAGCCTCGGCGCGCAATGGCTCGGGATCATCGCCAGTCAACAGGATGAAGGGGATCGCGCACGCGCGTTCGCGCAACTCGGCGAAGAGCGCGAGTCCGCTCATCAATGGCATGTTCATGTCCGAGATCACCAGCTCGAATGTCTCGCTGGCGAGTGTCTCCAGTGCCTCCACGCCGCCCTCGACGATCCGGCAGTCGTGCCCGTCACACGCGAGGATGGCCGCGGCCATCTCGCCGACGAAGGGGTCATCGTCCACGATCAAGATCTTCATCACAAACAGCCCTCTTCATTAAGGATGGACGCGGCCCACCGCCGCGCGCCCCGCCCCGGAATCCACCAGCCCAAGACCCGCGAGCCGCCACCCCAGGAATCAACCGAGTAGATTGCGCAAGGTCTGGACCAAGCTCGACTGATCGAAATCACCCTTGACGATATAGGCATCGGCGCCGACCTGGATGCCCCGTTGCTTGTCCTCCTGAGTCTGGCGCGAGGTCAGGATCACGATGGGGGTCGTACGATAGCGCTCGGTCTCGCGCAGCTTGGCCGTCAAGGAAAAGCCGTCGAGCCGCGGCATCTCGATGTCGGTGAGGATGGCATCGAAGCGCCCGCCGAGCGCCTTCTGCCAGGCGTCGAGCCCATCCTCGGCGAGCGTGACCCGATAACCCGAGGCCTCGAGCACCTCCTTCTCGATCTCGCGGGTGTTGAGCGAATCGTCGACCACCAGGATGTGCTGTGTCGTCTGGGTGTGCGCCACCGTCTGCGCCGCCGCCGCGATGGACTCGCCGCGCAGACGCCGTGCCGCGTCCAGCAGGGCGGGCGCGTGCAGCAAGCTGATCAGCGTATTGCTGCCGGTGACGACCATGCCGCCGACCAGGCCACCGGCCGTGCGCAGGTGCGCCGGCAGTGGCTTGAGCACCATGTCGCGCTCGTCGATCAGCGTGTCCACCACCAAGCCGAGCTTGGCTTGGCGCACCCCGATGATGATCACCAAGAGTGTCGCATCCGCGCCCTCATGGTGTTGCGGCGTGCTGGATGGAATCACTGACGGGAGGTCGAGCAACTCGGCGAGTGGGATCAGCGGCACCAGCTCGTTGCGCCGCACGACGGCGGGCCGACCGGCGACCTGGATGGTCTCGGCGCGACGCGTGCGCAGCAGCTCGTGGATGTGCGGGGCGCCGAGACCGAAGCACTGACCGGCGGACTCGAACAAGAGCACCCGCATCAGCGCGAGCGAGAGCGGCAACATGAGCGTCAGCGTGGTGCCGATCCCGGGTCGGCTCGCGATGGTCACTGACCCTTGCAGGTCTTCGGTGATGGCGCGCTTGACCACGTCCATCCCCACCCCCCGTCCGGAGAGCTCGGTGATGATGGCGCTGGTGCTGAAACCGGGTTGGAAGAGGAGATCGGCGACCTGTGCGTCGTCGAGCCGCAGGCTCGTGCTCTCGTCGATCAAGCCCATCTTGAGCGCTTTCTGGATGATGGCATCGCGATCGAGTCCGCGACCATCATCGCTGAGCGTGACGAGCACCGTCCCACCCTCCTGGCGCGCGGCGAGTCGCACCCGCCCGAGTCGCGGCTTGCCCGCGGCGGACCGCTGCTCGGCCGGCTCGATGCCGTGATCGATGGCGTTGCGAAGCAGATGGACCAGGGCGTCGCTGAAACGATCGATGATATGACGATCGAGCTCGATCTCCCCGCCACTCACCTCGGTCTGTATCTCCTTGTCGAGCGAACGGCCAAGCTCGCGCGCGACCCGCGTGACCGGATCGAAGACCAGGCTCAGCGGCAGCATGCGCATGCCGAGCGCGCGATCGCTCAGCTCGCCGACGAGACGCTCTTGGGTGAGCGTGAGGTCGCGCAGCTCCTGAGTGAAGGTGTGCAGGGTACGCGCCAGCTCGGCTGTCGGCTCGTCGGCGCATGCGGCGAGCTGGGTCGCGGAGGCGTCGAGCGCGCGCGCCATGCCCAGCTGGTGGCGCAACCTTGCCTGGTTGGATGAGAGCTCACCCATCAGCTTGACCAGGGCATCGAGCTTGTCCATCCGCACCCGCACGCTGTCGGGCGAGCGGATGCCGGGCGCGGTCACGGCTGTCGCCGCTGTCGCCGCCGCTGGGCTTGGCGTCGCCTCGGTGCTCGCGTCACTCGGATCGCCATCAGGCGGCGGAGAGGCCGGTGCCGTCTCCACCTGCTCGCCTCGGGCAGCACGGGCGAGGCTGTCGCAGAGCGCCTGATCGGGGTGTGCCGGAAGCGCCGCGGCTCCGGCGCTCGCGAGCTGGTCGAGCAGACAGCAGATGCTGTCGACCGCGCGCATCAGGACGGCCGCGAGCTCGGGATCGGGTTGAATCTTGCCATCGCGCAGGGCGCCGAGCACATCCTCGAGATGATGGGCGGTCTCGGCGATGCTCGTGAGCTTGAGCATGCGTGCCGAGCCTTTGATGGTATGCGCCGAGCGAAAGAGTGCATCGATTCCATCCCGCTCGCTCAGCGGATCGCTGCCAAGGCCGCCGAGTCCGAGCTCGAGACGGCTGATGTGCTCGCGTGCCTCGTCGACGAAGCGTTGGATGAATTTGCTGATGTCCAGCGCCATCTTGGATGACCTCAGGTCGCCGTGTCGGCGAGCGCGGTCAGGCGCGCTTCGCACAGTAGGCGCAGGTCACGCGGCGCGAGCGGAGAGGGGAGGGGGCCGGCGCTGGCCATCACGGCCTGCTCGTCCTGGAGCTGATGGCGCAGGATGAGATACTCGCGTCGCGCGAGCGTCGTCTCGCCGCGCGCGCGATACAGCTCGGCGAGCTGATAGTGTGCCCGCCAGTCGTTGGGGTTGTCGTAGATGACGCGACGCAGTGCCTCGAGCGCCGCCTGATCGTCACCGTCCAGGCGCGCGTTGCGCGCGAGCAGCAGCAGCGCCTCGGACGACCAGGGGGCGAGCGCGAGCGCGCGCCGAGCGACCGCGCTCGCGGCGGTGCGAGCGCCGCGCTCGCGCAGGAGCAGGGCGAGCAGCACGAGCGCATCGGCGGTGGCGTCCGGGTGCTGACACACGGGCTCCAGTTCGGCGAGCGCCGCGTCGAAGCGCTCGGCTCGGGCGAGCTCCAGGGCGTGCGCGTAGGGGTCTCGTGGTGGTCGGTCGATGGGCGCTGTCGATGGTGTCGGGGTAGCTACCGCGGGGCCTGGCGTCTGTGTCCGGAGCGGGTGCGCCGGTGCGCCGTCATCGTCGGATCGTGCGCGCCCCGGTCTGGGCGCCAGCACCAGTGGCCGCGTGTATGGCGTGTGTGTGTCGGCCCGCGGCGCGCGTGCCGGGTGGTGCGTCAAGGCGCATCCCGGTGGCCCTGGCGCGGGCTCGCGTCCGAACAGGAAGACCCCATCGAGGTTGCGCAGATGCAGCAGCCCGAAATCGTTGGCGAGGGTCTCCGAGGCGCCGACGATCAGGAAGGCATGTGGCTGCATCAGCTCGCGGATCTGCTCGATCACCCGCATCCGGGTCTGGAGATCGAAGTAGATCGAGACGTTACGAAAGAAGATGAGGTCTTGTCGCGCGATGTGACGCGGTTCTGATGGATCGATCAGATTCCAGCGGAAGAAATGGACCTGGCGGATGATCGCCGGGTCGAGACGTCGCTGGTTCGCGTCGACCGGGGTGAACCAGCGCGCGCGCAGCGAGGGTGGCAGTGCACGGAAGGCCAGGGGGCCGTAGCTGGCGGCGCGCGCGCGTTGGAGCACTGCCGCATCGACATCGCATGCGCTGATCGCGAACAGACGCTCGGCCTGCTCGCCATAACGCTCGCGCAGCGCGATGGCGATCGAATAGGGCTCCTCGCCGCTGGAGCAACCCAATGAGAGGATGCGCAGTGGCGTGCGTCCGCGAGTCTGGTCGAGCTGCATCGGAACGAGACGTTCGACGAGCAGCTCCAGATGCCGGGGCTCGCGATAGAAGTAGGTCTCGTTGATGGTTAGCAGGTTGGTCAGTGCGTCCAGCTCGAGCGGGTCTCGCGCGGCGCGGTCCAGGTAGGCCTCGACCTTGTCCAATTGGGTTGCGTCCAAGCGGCTCGCGAGGAGGGTGCGCAGACGTGACTCGGCGTCCGTGCCGAAGTGCAGGCCCAGACGATCCTTGATGAAGCGCCGGAAGGGCTCGATGCTCATGCTCGGCTCGAGTCCTCGGCATGCATCGGCGCGCGCGTCAACATCATGAGCTCGCCGGCAATCAGATCGAGTGGCAGGATCCACTGCACGCCGCCCGCCAGGATGGCCTCTCGATTCATCCCGTAGATGACCGAGGATGCCTCGTCCTGGGCGATGGTGAGGCCGCCCGCTTGGGCAATGTTGGAGATGCCGAGCGCGCCGTCGCGACCCATCCCGGTGAGGATGACGCCGATGGCGTCGCGGCCGCATCGCTCGGCGAGGCTTGTGAGTAGGCGGTCGCAGCTCGGACGGTAGATGTCCGTCTCTGCGCGCTGCACCAAGCGGATGCGGCCGCCGGCGCCGAGCGTCATGTGGGTCGAGGCGTCGGCCAGATAAACCCGGCCTGGCACGATGGGCTCGTCGTCGCAAGCGATCGCGACCCGCAGCGCGCAGAGCTCATCGAGCCAGTCGGCCATGGCGGCGGCGAAGCCATCGGAGATGTGCTGGGCGATCAGGATCGGCGCCGGAAAGTTCGCGGGCAACGCGGGGAGCAGCCGGGCGAGTGCCTGGGGGCCGCCGGTCGAGGAGACGATGGCAACCACACGCCCGCCCCAGGCACCCGCGCTGGCGATCCTGTCGGACGGCTCGAATCCACTCGCGGCCGAGGTCGATGGCATGATCGACAGCGGAGTTGGATCGGGGCGGGCGAGGGTCCCGCCATGACGGATGTGACGGATCACCGGGATCCGCGCGAGCATGCGCACGCGCTTGGCGAGACTCGCCCCCTCGTCCAGGGTCGGCTTGGGCGCTGCCTCGAGTGCCCCGCACGCCACCGCCGCCATGGCATTGTGCGCGTCGGCCACATCTGAAAGCACCAGGATGGGTACGGCGCGTTGCGCCATGATGCTGGCGATCGCATGAATCCCATCCATCTCGGGCATGCGCAAGTCCATGGTGATGATGTCCGGACACAGGCTCAGGTTCAGCGCCACGGCCTCGCGACCATTGCTGGCCTCGCCACAGACCTCGATCTCCTCGGTGGATTCGAGGAGCGCACGGATCAGGCTCCGTGCCGAGCGGCTGTCATCGACGATCAGAACACGCACCTGTCTCATGGCGAGCCTCGGTCAGCCGTGACTCATGGCGGTCGGATCGGGGGCGGGGTCTGGTAAGTCATCGGCGAGCACGAACCGATCCATACGCGCCTTGAGATCGGACGAGAGTCGACTCATGTCGCTCGCGACCTGCGCAATCTGACGCACGGCCTGCGCCGTCTCCGAGCTGGCGGTCACGATCTCGCGCAGCGCAACCACGACCTGCGTGCTCGCGGTGCGCTGCTGCTGGGTCGAGAGGCTGATCTGTTGCGCCGAGCTCGAGCTCTCGTTCGCCGCCTCGACCAAGCTCAACAGCATCTTGGCAGCCTTGGCCGTGTCCGCGATCCCGTGCTGGATGCCGCTGGCACCCTTCTCCGAGCTGATGACCAGACGATTGATCGATTCTTGGATCTCGGCGACCTTGCCAGTGATCTCCTCGGTCGACTCGCTCACCGAGTCGGCGAGTCGACGGATCTCGGCGGCGACCACGCCGAAGCGCTTGCCGCTCTCGCCCGCGGAGGCGGCCTCGAGCGCCGCGTTGAAGGCGATCAACCGCGTCTGGTCGGCCACCGTGTCGATGATCTCCATGATCTTGGAGATCTCCTTCGAGCGGGTGCCGAGCGCGAGGATCTCGTCGAGTGCGGCCTGATTGTCCTCGCCAATGCGCTCCATCTTCTCGACCAGCTGCTGCATCGCCTCGGAGCCGCGCAGGCTATCCTCGTAGGTGCGGCCAGCGATGGCGACCACGGACTCGGAGTATTCGGCGATCTGGCTCGAGGAGGCGGAGAGTTCCTCGACGGTCGAGGTGATCTCGGCGACCGAGGCGGACATCTCGCTGGAGGTCGCGGCCTGGCCATCGACCGCCTGCGAGATCTCGCGCGAGGCGGCATGGACCGAGTTGGCGTTCACCTCGACGCCCGCCACCAGTGTGCCGAGATGACAGCGCATGGTTTCGGCCAAGCGAGAGAGGTCGGCGATCTCGTCGCGACCCTCGACGATCAGCGTGCCGCTCAGATCACCCTGCGCGATGCGCTCGATGCCGGCGCCGAGCTGGCGGATCCTGCGGGTGATGGCGTGTGCGGTGAAGAGTGCGATGCCGATGCTGAACAGGGCGACGAGCACACCGACGAGCGCGGCTTCCAGTCTGGTCTTGGTGAGCGTCGCGGCATAGTGACCGCGGTCCATCACGATCTCGATGACCCCGAAGGGGGTGCCCGAATAGTCGCGAATCGCCTGCCCCAGTACGGCGATCGGGGTGCCGTCGTGCTCCAGCTCGACGAATTGGGTTGCGCCCGCGAAAATGGCACGCAGTGTCTCTTGATCGAGGAAGGCGTGCTCGCCATAGGTGCTCGCGAAGGTCTCGATCTCCGCGTCGCGGACGAGGTAGAGCGCCAAGTCGACCTGATGGTCGCGTTTGAAATCGTCGAAGAATGATTGCCCGAAAGAGATGCCGAATTCGACCGAGCCCAGGTGTCGGTCTCCCTCCATGACGGGGACCACCCCGCGCGCGCCCAAGCCGCCGACACCGACCTCGAGTCCGCGGTGAGCGACCTGCTTCTTATTGGTATCGACCACCGAGTGACGGAAGCTCGAGAGGTCGTCACCGAATTTATCGAGCATGTGCAGCCTCAGGAACGAGGTGGCCGGTGGGGTATGGAACTGGAATTGCGCCGCGCCGAAGTCGCGCTCGAGGATCTGGTAGCCGGCGTGGAGCTGGGCCGCGAGCCAGGCGCGATCACCCGCCGCGAAACGGGCCTGGACCTCCGGGATGTTCGCCACCAGTGTGCTCAGTGCCTCGGCCAGGCGCACCTCGTCCTTGATCTGGCTCTGGATCATGGTCGCGTATTGGCGGAGCTCGGCTTGCTCGGCGGTCTGGCTCAGTGTTCTCAGGTTATCGAGGCTGACCAGAGTGAGCGTGGTGATGGCGATGACGATCGCGGTGCCGATGATGAGTAGGATGTTGGCCCAGAGACGGATTTGCTTGAACATCGCGAGGCAGCCCTTGGGGTTCGGAAACGGTACCATTCAGCGATGCACGCACGTCGCTGGAACAGGCGAGACTTCCAAGCGAGTGTAGACCATGATGGGGCGATACGCGGCTCGGCTCTCATCCGCTGCCTCATCTCAACGGCCGCTCGGTCGAGTGGCATGACCGGGACGTGACATCTCCTCGGTGAGCCTCAGCCAAGGTCTCATCAGCGTCGAGTCCAAGGCCGCGCACGACAACCCGCTCAACCTCGCCGCCGGGCATTAGGATCTGGGTACGCGCACTTTGCATCGGCGCGCGGATCAAGGATGAGCATCATGAGCCCTATGAGCAGTGCCCGTGAGCGACTATCCTTGTTTGCGAGACTCCACGTACGGACTGACTCACCATCACGTTTGGAGCATGCCCATGGCTGCCGCCCTGACCATTCGTCCCATGACCTGCCGCGAGCTCGAGACCCTGGTCGACTGGGCCGCCGCCGAGGGTTGGAACCCTGGTCTCAACGACGCGCGCATCTTCTGGGACACCGACCCCGCTGGCTTCATCGCCGCCGAGCTGCAGGGCGAGCTGATCGGCGGCGGCTCCATCGTCGCCTATGGGGACGTCTTCGGATTCATGGGCTTCTTCATCGTCCGTCCCGAGTATCGCAGCCAGGGGCTGGGCCATCAGCTTTGGTATGCCCGTCGCGACCGTCTCATCGCCCGACTGCGGGCGCCGGCCATGATCGGCATGGATGGCGTCTTCACCATGCAGGACTTCTATGTCCGCGGCGGCTTCGTGCTCAGTCACCGTGAGCTGCGCTTCGCGGGGGTCGGGGTTGCGGCAGCCCTCGACACCGGTCTGGTCGATCTTGCCGAGGTGCCCTTCGCGGAGCTCGCGGCTTATGATGCCGCGCACTTTCCGGCGCCACGCGATGCCTTCCTGCGGGCCTGGATCGCCCAACCCGGCGGTCGTGCGCTCGGTGCGCTGCGCGCTGGCCGGCTCCAGGGCTATGGTGTCATCCGCCCCTGCCAGCAAGGCTACAAGATCGGCCCACTGTTCGCCGCCGATGCCGAGATCGCCGACAGTCTCTTGCGCGGACTGGCCGACCACGCCCGCGGTGAAGCCTTCTTTCTCGACGTTCCGGAGAACCATCCCGAGGCCCTAGCACTCGCCGCGCGGCATGGGTTGCGCGAGGTCTTCGGCTGCGCCCGGATGTACTATGGACCACCGCCGCGTCTACCCGACCAGGAGATCTTCGGGGTCACCACCTTCGAGCTGGGTTGAGGATGGACGCCTGGCACCCGCGAGACCTGCGCGGCTACGGCCGCGATCCACCCGATCCGCAATGGCCGGGCGGGGCACGACTGGTGCTCCAATGCGTCCTCAATGTGGAGGAGGGCGCCGAGCGGACCATTCTCAATGGCGATGATGGCTCGGAGGATTACCTGCCCGAGCTGGCCGGCATGCAGCGACGGCTCGGGCAGCGTCACTACAGCGCCGAGAGTCTGCACCACTATGGCTCGCGCGTCGGTTTCTGGCGCCTCCTGCGGCTCTTCGAGGACCGCGGTCTGCCGCTCACCGCCTTCGCCGCCGGGCGCGCCCTGGAGCTCGATCCCGAGGCCGGTGCCGCGCTCGCCGAGCTCGGTCACGAGGTTGCCGGCCACGGCTATCGCTGGATCGATTATCGCGAGATCGATGAAGCGACCGAGCGCGCGCACATCGCGCGGACCTGCCGGATCATCGCCGATACGACCGGTCAGTTCCCGGTCGGCTGGTACACCGGGCGAGTCAGCCTCAACACGCGCCGACTCCTGGTCGAGCATGGCGGCTTTCTCTACGACTCCGATGCCTACGACGACGAGCGGCCCTACTGGTTGAGCGAGCCGGGACGCGCGCACCTGGTCATCCCCTACAGTCTGATCACCAACGACATCCGCTATCTCGTCGCCCCCGGCTGCGCCACGGCGGCGGATTTCTTCACCCTGTTGCGCGACGCCTTCGATCTGCTCTGGGCCGAGGGCGAAAGTCGCCCCGCCATCATGAATCTCGGGCTGCACTCGCGCATCAGCGGCCATCCCGCCCGAGCCGTCGCGGTCGCGCGATTCCTGGACCATGCCGCGAGCCGAGACGGCGTCTGGATCTGTCGCCGACGCGAGATCGCCGAGCACTGGATCCAGCGCTTTGGCCCTGATACTCGTCTGTGAGTCAGGTCATCAGACCAAGATGGCCGGATGACGGACTAAGGGATCTGGCCACTTTCAATCAACGCTGGCTGTTCAACAGTGGCAGCAGTGGGAAGCGCACCATGATCTCGCTCATCCGGTCCGCGGCATAGGTGCCCTGGATGGGACTCACAGTCACCACCAGTGGCTCTAGGGCATTGGTCTCGCTCAGTGGCGACGGGTCGATCGGGTAGCCGGCGACCGATGGCGGGATGACCAGTGAAACGCCCGGCAGGCCGATATCGGCGGGGATGCCGTAGCCCTGGGCGATGGGGCTGTCGCCTATGTTGACGAAGAACTGCAGGCCAAAGTTGGCCGATTCGCCGATGCGTGTCAGCTTGAATGAGAAGTCCTCGGCCGAGCTGTTGACCGCGTCGATGGCCGGGGTGTTCAGGTTCAGGCCGATGCCGGCGGGCAGGGCCACCCGGCCCCGATGGTCGATGGCGCTCACCAGCTTCACCACCAGCGCGGCGACGATCTCAGCGTCGTCCGCGCTGCTCCCCTCGGCGCTCACCGCAATGGCTGGGATCTCCTTGTTCAGTGCCGTGACGGCGGCGCCCAGGGTGCCCGAGTGAGGGGTGATGATGCCCAGGTTGTTGCCCTCGTTGGGACCTGAGATCACCAGGTCGGGCTTGTGACCCCAGATCTCCAATGCCTTCACGTCGATGCCGTAGAGTAGGGAGGCGGTGGGGGAGCCGTCCACGTAGTATTGTTGGGGCGCGATCCCGGTCTCGCCCACGCCCGGAGAGCCGGCTGGCAACAGGCCGCCGGCGGATGGCGTGCGGGTGGGGGGGATGGGCTGCAGGAAGGCGACCTGAGCACTGGTGCCGCTCTGCCCGGCATAGGGTGCAGACAGGATCACGTCATGGCCGGCCGCCACCAGTGCCCGGTGCAGGGCTTGGATGTTGTGGGTCTCGAAGCCGTCGTCGTTGGTCAGGACGATGTTCAGGGCCAGGGTAGGGGAGGCCAGTGCGAACAGCAGGGGGGCGGTATAGGCAAGGCGCATGGTGGTTTCTCCGGATTGGGTACGAGGGTGTCGGTTGCCGGACCAATTGCATGCTCATTCTTATAGGCCGAGAACGGTGTTTTGACAATGCGTGCCTTCCGAGCACGACCACTGTGCAAAGTCGGTCTTCGGGCCGCCATCGGGCGACGGTATGCGCGGTTGAAGGGTGCTCGGCTGGACTGCTCGGCATGCGGGCAAAAAAAAGCCAGGCAGTTAGCCTGGCTTTGATCTGTATGGTGGAGCCGAGGGGGATCGAACCCCTGACCTATGCATTGCGAACGCATCGCTCTCCCAGCTGAGCTACGGCCCCAAGTATTTCGATGAACAACACACTCCGACTCGGCATGTGTGTTGTTCTTCGACTGCTCCCTGCAAGACGAACATTCTGCATCGTTTGGGCACGCGAGACAAGTCCCGCGAGCCAGTTGACGCGATTTTCGCGATCCGCTCGTCCCCAGATGGTCGCAACCCACACGTTCGTGTACGCAATGGCGTGCTCAGCTGGCCGCTCGGTTCAGGATCAGCTCCAGCACGGCCTTGCTGCCGAAATAGGCCAGGATCAGCACGGCGAAGCCGCCCAGGGTCCAGACAATCGCGGTGCGCCCCCGCCAGCCGCTGCGGAAGCGTCCGATCAAGAGCCCGCCGAACATCAGCCATGCCAGCACTGAAAGCACGGTTTTGTGGACGAGATGCTGCGCGAGCATGTCCTCGAGGAAGGCAAAGCCGCTCGCGAGCGCGAGCGTGAGTAGCACGAAGCCGGCGGTGATCATCTCGAAGAGCAGGCTCTCCATGGTCTGCAGCGGGGGCAGCGTGCGCACGAAGCCGCCCGGTTGACGACCACGCAGATGGTGGTCCTGGACCGCCAGGAGCACGGCCTGCACCGCGGCCAAGGTCAGTAGGCTGTAAGCGAGCATCGAGAGCAGGACATGGATCTTCAACGACCAGTCCGCGCTCGGGCGCATGAAGCCGACGTCGGCGAAGATGGCTTCCAGGAGGAGGCTGAGGGCCGCGGCGGGGAGAAGCACCAGGCCGAGGTTCTCGACCGGCTTGGTCAGGCTCGAGACCAGCAGTAAGGCAATGATCGTCCAGGAGGTGAGCGCCAAGGCGTTGTAGAAGCCCAGGTTGAGCCCCGCGTGACTGAAGATGCTGTCCCAGAGCAGCCAGCTGTGCAGGAGTAGACCGACGAGGATCAAGCCGAGCATCAGCGGACGTGGCGGCGGGGAGCCGCCGTCCCTGCGGAACAGACGCAAGCCGATCAGCACGGCGGCGGCCGAGTAGCAAAGGATGGCAAGGATGGCGAGAAGGACGTGTGTCATGGGCGGAGCGGGCTCGCGCTAATGTGAAGCCTGAGGGTGTCACAAACGGTTTGGCGCAATCGGGCGGTGCCAAGCGACGCGTCATCATAATACCGCCTGCCGGTGGCAGGCATTATACTCATAACTTTAGTGCTGAGCCGGGCGCGTGCCGGCTTTATTCAGGGCACATTCTGACACCGGGCCGAGCTGTCCGGCGGGGCGTGAGGCTAAGCTGATGTTCGACAATCTCCAGGATCGATTCGGCAGTGTGCTGAACAACTTGCGTGGCCAGGGCCGGCTGACCGAGGACAACATCAAGGAGACGATGCGCCAGGTCCGTATGGCGCTGCTGGAGGCCGATGTCGCGCTGCCGGTCGTGCGCCGATTCGTCGAGGAGGTGCGTGAGCGGGCACTCGGCGAAACCGTGACCAAGAGTCTCACACCCGGTCAGGTCATGATCAAGATCGTCAACGACGAGTTGATCAAGCTCATGGGTGAGGCCAACGAGCAGCTCGATCTGACGGCCCAGCCCCCCGCGGTGGTCCTGATGGCCGGACTGCAAGGCTCGGGCAAGACCACCAGCGTGGCCAAGCTGGCGCGTTGGCTCCAGGAAAAGCAAGGCAAGTCGGTGATGGTCGTCAGTTGTGATGTCTACCGTCCAGCGGCCATCGAGCAACTGCGCACCGTTGCCGACGAGGTCGGTGCCGAGGTCTGTCCGAGTCAAACCGATCAATCGCCGGTGGAGATCGCCAAGCGTGCGCTCGACCTTGCGCGGCGACACTTCAAGGATGTCTTGATCGTCGATACCGCCGGCCGTCTGCATGTCGACGCGGCGATGATGGACGAGATCAAGCAGGTGCATGCCGCCATCAAACCGGTCGAGACACTGTTCGTGGTGGATTCCATGACGGGTCAGGATGCGGCCAACACCGCCAAGGCCTTCGACGAGGCCTTGCCCTTGACCGGTGTGGTCCTGACCAAGACCGACGGTGACGCGCGGGGTGGGGCGGCGCTCTCGATTCGCCAGATCACCGGCAAGCCGATCAAGTTTCTCGGCACCGGCGAGCGGACGACCGCGCTCGAGCCCTTCTATCCCGATCGCGTGGCCTCGCGCATCCTGGGCATGGGCGATGTGGTGTCCTTGGTCGAGGAGGTCCAGGCCAAGGTGGACCGGGACAAGGCCGAGAAACTGGTCAAGAAGCTCCACAAAGGCAAGGAGTTCGATCTGGTGGACTTCAAGGAGCAGCTCGACCAGATGAACAAGATGGGGGGCATGATGAGCCTGATGGAAAAGCTCCCCGGCATGAGTCAGATCCCGGATCACATCAAGGACAAGGCGAGCGACAAGGAGCTCGGCAAGCTGATCGCCATCATCAACTCGATGACCCCGCAGGAGCGCCGTTTCCCGGCCGTGATCAAGGGGGCGCGCAAACGTCGCATCGCGGCTGGATCCGGGACTCAGGTCCAGGATGTCAATCGTCTGCTCAAGCAGTTCACCCAGATGCAGAGGGTGCTGAAGAAGATGAAAGGCGGTGGCATGGCCAAGATGATGCGCTCCATGCAGGGACGCCTACCGGGTGGGTTCCCGCCTGGGGGATTCCCTCCGGGGGGCGGTGGCTTTCCGATCTGAATCTCGCCGAGCGCGCCACTTGACCCCTGGTCCGCGCGACCATCAGATGGCTTGGCAGGTGGCTCGCGGCGATCCTGGTTGTTCATGGCGTCGCCCTGACCGGGCCGGGTGAGTCGAGCGGCTCGACGCCGGTGCGCTCGCAGCATGCGACCAGCTCGGCGAGTGTGCGCCCTCCAGGCAACAGCAGCGTGAGTGGCGCGATGTCGGCGAGCGGGATGAGGACGAAGGCGCGTCGGGTCAGCTCAGGATGAGGGATGGTCAACCCAGGTTCAATGACCTGCTCATCGCCATAGAGCAGGATGTCCAGATCGAGTGTGCGCGGCCCCCAGCGTGTCCCGTCGCGGCGACGGCCGTGAGCCGCTTCGATCTCCTGGAGTGCGGTCAAGAGCTCGCGCGGGGCCAGTCGCGTGCGCAGACCGGCCACGGCATTGACATAGTCAGGTTGCCCCGGAGGACCGACGGGTGCCGTGCGGTAGAGCCGCGAGGCGCCAAGCAGCGCGGTTTCGGGCAGCCCGGCCAGCTCGGTGAGCGCGGTGCGGATCTGCTTGGCTGGCTGGCTCAGGTTGCTGCCGAGCGCGATATAGGTCGCGATCGGGTGATGCGCGTGGGCGGGCGATGGCATCTGGCTCGATTCGACGGTTGATGTGGTGCGTGTGCTGGCGCGCGAGCGCTGGTCCCGATCGGTGGAGGGTTGAGCAAGACTGGGATCAGGCGCATCGCCAAGAGGCACTGAAGAGCGACGGCGGATGGATACGAGACGGGTGAGACCGAGTGACTCAGTCAAGCTGAAACCTGCCGCTCAATGAGGGATGGCTTCGGAGAGCAGGTCGGGATCGGCCAAGTAAAGACTGTGTTTGGCGCTCCCTAGGGGGTTCGAACCCCTGTTACCGGCGTGAGAGGCCAGCGTCCTAACCGCTAGACGAAGGGAGCATTAACCTGCCCTGGAAATCACGTATTATACGCAGATCTGGTCGCTCGACAAGCGGTAGCGACCACTTCAATGACCATTGGCCGCAGTCTCCCGTCAGGCCGCGCCTGACGCATCGTGACGAATGCGGTCCCAGCGACCAGGATCCATACCGAATAGACTGATGCAGGAATCTTCACATGAGTCGAGTCTCTCCGCGGCCGGGCTCATCCCGGTGGTCGTGCCACGCGCCGAGCACGGGATCTCGCGCGCCAACATCAGCGACAATGCGCTCAAGGTGCTCTATCGTCTGAAGCAGGAGAATTATCAAGCGCATCTCGTCGGTGGTGGCGTGCGCGACCTGCTCCTCGGTCATGAGCCCAAGGACTTCGATGTCGCCACCGATGCGACACCCGAGCAGGTCCGTCAGGTGTTTCGCAACTGTCGGTTGATCGGCCGGCGGTTTCGCCTGGCCCACGTGCATTTTGGGCGCGAGATCATCGAGGTGGCGACCTTTCGCGGCAGCGGCGACATGGATGACGAGGCGCTCGAGCGCCACACCGAGAACGGCCGGATCCTGCACGACAATATCTATGGCACCATTGCCGAGGATGCCTTGCGCCGCGATTTCACGGTCAATGCGCTCTATTACGATATCTCCAACTTCGCGCTGATCGACTACGCCGATGGCTTGAGCGACCTGCGCGCGGGCCGGTTGCGCCTGATCGGCGATCCGGAGCGACGCTATCGCGAGGATCCGGTGCGGATGCTGCGGGCGGTGCGCTTCGCCTGCAAGCTCGGTTTCTCCATCGAGCCGCTGACCGAGGCCCCACTCTTCAGGCTGGCCGCCTTGCTCGCCGAGATCGCCCCCGCGCGGCTGTTCGATGAGATGCTCAAGCTGTTCCACTCCGGTTACGCTCTGGATGTGTTCGAGAAGCTGCGCCACTATGGTTTGTTCGGGCAACTCTTTCCCGCGACCGAGGATTGTCTGGCGCGCGAGGATCATCATTTCCCGCTGACCTTCGTCAGTCGGGGGCTCGCCAACACCGACCTGCGGGTGCAGGAGGACAAGCCGGTGACACCGGCCTTTCTCTTCGCCGTGCTGCTCTGGGAGCCCGTGCGCCGTCGCTACGAGCGCGCGTTGACCGCCGGCGAGGAGGCGACCGAGTCGATGCTGCGGGCGGGCGGCGAGATCAGCGCACAGCAGCAGTCGCGGGTTGCCATCCCCAAGCGCTTCTCGCTGCCGATGCGCGAGATCTGGACGCTGCAGCCGCGTTTCGAGCATCGCGACGGCAAGCGTCCGCAGCGCCTGGCGACACATCCGCGGTTTCGTGCCGCCTACGATTTCTTGGTCCTGCGCGCCGCGGCTGGGGAGGCGGATCCCGAGCTGGCCCAATGGTGGACGCGCTATCAAGAAGCCGAGGGGCCGGAGCGCGCCGAGATGGTCGATCAGGTCGGGAAGCGTCGGCGGCGGCGCCCGCGTCGGCGCCGCGGCGCGGCTGTGGCCTCACACTCCAAGGAGCAGCCGGCGTGAGCGCGCGGCGGCCTGTCCTACGCCTGAACGGCGCAGAACACCGCAGGCCTCGGTGCGGTTCGGCTCATGCGTGCTCGATGATTGGCGGGAGGCGTCGCGAAGCGGGGCCGGTCGGCCTTGCGGCCATCTCCGGGCGGTTGGGATCTCCCGGCAGGTGGGATGGTCAACCGCCGGCGCCCGAATCATTGCGGAATCTGCCCGAAAATCGGCGCGCATTGAGTATACAATCATGCGCTGACCAAGTTTGACGTCCTGGAGCCCTTATGTCACTTGCGCCCATCTCGGTCGCCACCCTTGCCGCGATGAAGGCGAAAGGCGAGCGCATCGCTAGCCTGACCTGCTACGACGCGAGCTTCGCGCGTCTGCTCGATGCCGCTGGCGTCGATCTGATGTTGGTTGGTGATTCGCTCGGGATGGTACTGCAAGGACACACCAGCACCGTCCCGGTGACACTCGAACAGATGGCCTACCATGCCGCCTGCGTGGCGCGTGGTCGGCAGCGTGCCCTTTTGGTGGTGGATCTTCCGTTTCTCGCCTGCGCGACTCCCGAGCGCGCCTTCGCCGCGGCGGCATGCTTGATGCAGGATGGTGGTGCCGAGGTGGTCAAGATCGAGGGCGGCGAGGTGCAGCTGGAAACGGTGCGGCGTCTCACCGAGCAGGGCGTTCCGGTGTGCACCCATCTCGGTCTACTCCCCCAGTCGGTGCACCGCGTCGGTGGCTATCGCTTTCAAGGACGGGATGAGGCCTCGGCCCAGCGCATCCGTCAGGATGCCATCGCGATGGAGCAGGCTGGCGCGAGCCTGATGGTGCTCGAGTGTGTTCCTGCCGCGCTGGCGGCCGAGATCACCGCGACGGTGTCGATTCCAGTGATCGGCATCGGCGCCGGGGGTGGCTGCGACGGCCAGGTGCTGGTGGTGCATGACATGCTCGGGCTCAATCTTGGTCGGGTGCCCAGTTTCAGCCGCAACTTCATGATTGGCCGCGAGAGCGTCAGCGAAGCGCTCGCGGCCTATGTCGCGGCGGTCAAGTCCGGGGACTTTCCCGGTCCCGGAGAGACCGCCTTCTAGCCAGAACCGGATCGGTGCTCAGACATCGGCCGCTCGATTCATGCCGCCAACTCGACCGAGAACAGACCAATGGAGATGATCGCTCACCTGGATGACCTGCGCGCGCGGGTGCGAGACTGGCGCACGGCCGGTCAAGGCGTCGCTTTCGTGCCGACCATGGGCAATCTGCATGCGGGTCATCTGACGCTGATCGAGGCGGCGCGCATGCGCGCCCCGCGCGTGGTCGCGAGCATCTTCGTCAATCCGTTGCAATTTGGTCCGAGCGAGGATCTCGACGCCTATCCGCGGACCCTGGAGCAGGATCGCGAGCATCTGCGCACGGCTGGTTGCGACCTATTGTTCGCGCCATCGGTGGCGACCATGTACCCACGAGGAGATGAGCGACAGACCCGTGTCGAGGTGCCTGGACTCTCCGACATCCTGTGCGGCGAAACGCGTCCAGGACACTTTCGTGGCGTTGCCACCGTGGTCTGCAAACTGTTGAACATGGTGCAGCCCGACGTCGCGCTGTTCGGCGAGAAGGATTTTCAGCAGCTCTTGGTGATCCGACGGATGGTCGAGGATTTGGCGTTCCCGATCGAGATCGTCGGCATCCCGACCGTGCGCGAGGCCGACGGACTGGCGATGAGCTCGCGCAACGGCTATCTGGATGCCGATGAGCGGGCGCGCGCACCATCCCTGCATCGCGCCTTGCTGGCGGCCCGCGCGGAGCTGCTGCGGGGTGTGGCGGTGGACGCGGTCGAGGCGCAGGCCACCGCGGCCCTGCGTGAAGCTGGTCTCGTTCCGGATTACGTGAGTGTGCGGGTCGTCACCGATTTGCGTCCAGCGACCGCGTCCGACCCTGACCTGGTCATCCTGGCCGCGGCCTATCTCGGTCGAGCGCGCCTGATCGATAATCTCAGGGTGTCTCGGGATGAGGTGGCGTGACCCTGATGGATGGCGCGGGATTTGGCGGCCCCCATGGTCCTGTCGGGTGGGGCTCGGCCATTCGGATGCTGCGTCGCAGCAAAGGCTGCGCTAGACTAGTCGGATACCAAATCGTTAGAGTCTCCGTCCAGCGCACGCAGTAGCGGCCGGATCGGTCTATCGGAGGATTGAATTCATGCATTTGACCTTGCTGAAATGCAAGCTGCACCGGGCTCGGGTGACCCATGCCGAGGTCGATTACGAGGGTTCCTGCGCGATCGACGAGGAGCTCCTGGTGTTGGCGGGGATCCGCGAATACGAGCAGATCCAGATCTACAATGTGACCAATGGTGAACGTTTCACAACCTATGCGATCCGTGCCGAGCCCGGCTCGCGGGTCATCTCGGTCAATGGCGCGGCCGCGCATCGGGCCGCGCCAGGCGATCGCGTGATCATCTGCGCCTATGCCGCCATGAGCGAGGCGGAGGCCGACGCGCACCGCCCCGCGCTGGTCTATCTCGACGAGCACAATCACGTGACTCGCACCAGCCATTTCATCCCGGCGCAGGCGGCCTGAGCATGCCGCGCGCAGCCGTGCGCGCGGGTCTCGATCCGGATCAGGGGAGTGCGTGGTGTGCCGCCGCGAGCGGGCCGGCGGCGGCCCGCTCGCCGATCGCCTCCTCATAGAGCTGGAGATAACGCTGTGCGCTGGCCTCCCAGCTGAAGTCCTGGTCCATTCCAGTGATCGCGAGCTGTCGCCACCGCGCTGGATCAGTGCGAAAGAGCTCCAGTGCCTGCCAGATCGTCGCGAGCAGCGCATCTGGGCGCGACTCATCGAATAGAAAGCCAGTGGCGCTGCCGTCGCCCAAAGTCTCTGGGGTGACGTTCACGATGGTGTCGATCAAGCCGCCGGTGCGGTGCGCGATCGGTGGGGTGCCATAGCGAAGGCTGTAGATCTGGTTGAGACCGCAGGGCTCGAAACGGGACGGCATGAGGAAGGCATCGGCCCCGGCCTCGATGCGGTGAGCGCGTGCCTCGTCATATTCGACGAATACACCGACCTGGCGTGGATGCGCGGCCGCGATCTCGACGAGCGCCTGCTCGGTGACACGATCCCCCGTCCCCTGCATCACGACCTGCACCCGCGGATCCTCCAAGAGGCGCGACAGGATCGCCAGGATCAGATCGACCCCCTTCTGCTCGACCAGTCGACCGATGTAGCCGAGCAGGAAGGTGTCCTCGCTGCGCGGCAGACCAACCTCGCGCTGGAGCTCGAGCTTGTTCTCCACCTTGAGGCCGAAGCGGTCGCGATCATAGGGCTGGAGGATGTGCGGATCGCTCGCCGGATCCCAGACTCGATAGTCGATCCCGTTGAGGATGCCGCTGAAGCGCTCGCCGATCTGACGCAACAGACCGTCGAGGCCGCAGCCGAAGCGTGCGGTGCGCACCTCCATCGCGTAGGATGGGCTGACGGTATTGACCCGCTCCGAGAAGACGATGCCGCCCTTGATGAAGGACATGCGCTGGTGGAACTCGATCCCGGAAAGGCTCCAGAGTGTGGTGGGCAGGCCCAGTCGCTCGAAGGTGGCACGGTCGAACAGACCCTGATAGGCCAGGTTGTGGATGGTGAAGACCGTCGCGGGCCGCTCGGGTTGATCGCGCATCAGGGCCGGGGTGAGGCCGGTCTGCCAGTCATTGCCATGCAGCACGTCAGGCCGCCAGCCGATCGCCGGCAATCCTTGCGCGACGAGCGCGATGGCGCGACAGAACAGCAGGAAGCGCTCCGCGTTGTCGCCCCAGTCGCGACCGCTGAGGTCGGTGTAGGGATTGCCCTCGCGCCCGAAGTGTTCTGGTGCGTCGACCAGATAGACTGGGATCGCATGATCCGGATGGCGTCCCTCGAGGATGCGAGTCGGTGTGCGAGCGCCCGCAATCTTGATGTCGCACAGTACCTTGGGTTCGCGCAGTTGACGCGAGGCGCCAGGATAGGCGGGTAGGATGAGGCGCGCATCCTGTCCAAGCTCACGCAAGGCCGCGGGCAGGCTCGCGGCCACGTCGGCCAGGCCCCCGGTCTTGACCAAGGGGTGCGCCTCGCTGCTGGCGAGGAGGACGCGCAGAGGGCGCCCGCGGTCGGTCGTATCCGATGCAACTGGAAGCGATGGGTCCATAGTGATCCTGTTCGACCGAGCCCTCGTCATGGCCGTGGAGAGCCGGCTCGGCGTGGCAAGCTGAATATCGTGATCAAGTTAACATATTTGTCCGTCAGCGAGGCATTCCGATCATGTTGGATCCCTGTACCATTCTCATCTTCGGCGCGACCGGCAACCTGGTGAGCCTCAAGCTGCTGCCGGCGCTCTACCATCTCGAGCGGGCCGAGCGGCTGCATCAGGACACGCGCATCCTCGGCTTCGGCCGCCGGTCCTGGACGGACGCGCAGTGGCGCGAGCAGGCGCGCGAGCGCCTCGCGGATGCCTTGACGAGCCCGCCCGATGCACCCGTCTTGACGCGTCTGCTGGATCGACTCGTCTTCGTCGAGGGTGACCTGGAGGACACCAGCGCCTATCAACGCCTGGCCGAGCGGCTGCGCGCGGATGCGACGATGCCGCGGAACCTCTTGAGCTATCTGGCCGTGGCCCCGCTGCACTATGCCACCATCGTGCAGCAGTTGGCGGCCCAGGGTCTGCATGGGGAGGATGGGCATTGGTCGCGCCTGGTGGTCGAGAAGCCCTTTGGATTCGATCTGGAGAGCGCGACCATCCTGGCGCGGCAGGTGCGCCGACACTTCGCCGAGTCCCAGATCTATCGGATCGACCACTACCTCGGCAAGAGCACGGTTCAGAACATCCTGGTGTTTCGGTTCGCCAATCTGCTGCTCGAGCCGCTCTGGAACCGCAACTATATCGATCATGTGCAGATCTCGCACTCCGAGGCCCGCGGCATCGGTGCCCGCGCGGGTTTCTACGATGGGGTCGGTGCCATGCGCGACATGGTTCAGAGTCATCTGCTGCAGATGCTGGCGTTGGTGGCGATGGAGCCGCCCCCCTGTCTGGATGCCGAGGCGCTGCGAGACGAGAAGGTCAAGGTGCTGCGATCGATCCGGCGCATCCCGCGCGAGGCGGTGCATGCCCAGGCCATGCGTGCCCAATACACCGCTGGGCGGATCGGCGAGGAGCGGGTGCCCGGTTATCTGGACGAGCCCGGCGTGCGCGACAACAGCACCACCGAGACCTACACCGCGCTCAAGCTCTACATCGACAACTGGCGTTGGCGCAATGTCCCCTTCTATCTGCGCACCGGCAAGCGTCTGGCCCAGACCAACTCACTCATCGCCATCCGCTTCAAGCACCCGCCACAGCAGCTCTTCCAGTACACGGCGATCGAGCAGCTCAAGCCCAATTGGCTCCTCCTCAACATCCAGCCGCACGAGTGCATGCGTCTGGAGATCCAGGTCAAGCAGCCCGGTCTGGAGATGCGGGCGCAGACCGAGCGTCTCGATGCCAGTAGCTGCACCATCCCCGCGACTCAGATCGATGCCTACGAGGCCCTGATCCTGGACGTCATCGAGGGCGACCACACCCACTTCCTGCGCGATGATGAGGTCGAATGGGCCTGGCGCGTGGTCGATCCCGTTATGAAGCTGTGGGCGACCGAGCGTGACTTCATCCAAACCTATCCAGCGGGCTCCTGGGGACCAGTGGAGGCCAATCGACTCTTCGACCGGGATGATCAATATTGGCGCGCGGGACTCGATGAATGACCGGTTTCCTTTGCGTGCCTGGCGCCTTTGAGCGAGACTAATCGCCGTGCACGGGCGAGGTTTGGCTGGAGGGGGCCGACCGCCCCATCAGGAGATTCTCGATATGTCGCTCATCAATCAGACACCCGCGTGGCAGGCACTTGAGCAACACCGGAAGGAGTGGCAGGGTGTTGCGATGCGAGACCTCTTCGCGGCCGATCCGCAGCGTGCCGCGGCCATGCGTCTGGCGGTCGCGGGCCTGGATCTGGATTATTCCAAGAACCTCGTCGATCGTCGCACCCTGGCGCTCCTGCTCGATCTGGCCGAGACGGCCGACCTGAGCGGATGGATTGCCCGGCTCTTCGCCGGTGAGCCGATCAACAACACCGAGCGGCGGCCGGTGCTGCATGTCGCCTTGCGCAATCGCTCCAACCGTCCAATCCTGGTGGACGGCCGCGATGTGATGCCGGGTGTCACCCAGGTGCTTGCCCGGATCGAGGCCTTCGTGGCCATGGTGCGCTCGGGCGAGTGGCGTGGCTTCCAGGGCGAGACCATCCGCGATGTCGTCAATATCGGGATTGGCGGCTCCAATCTGGGGCCCAAGATGGTCTGCACCGCACTTGGCGCCTACATGGGCAACGATCTGCGGGTACATTTCGTCTCCAACGTGGACGGCACCCATCTCGTCGAGACACTGCGCGATCTGAACCCGGCACGTACGCTCTTCATCGTGGCCTCCAAGACCTTCACGACCCAGGAGACCATGACCAACGCCAACAGCGCGCGCGACTGGCTGTTGGCGGCGGCGCCGGATGCGAGCGCGGTGGCCAAGCATTTCGTCGCGGTGTCGACCAATGCCGAGCAGGTCGCCGCCTTTGGGATCGATACCCAGAACATGTTCGGTTTCTGGGACTGGGTGGGTGGCCGCTATTCGCTGTGGTCGGCGATCGGTCTGCCGATCGCGCTCGCGGTCGGCTATGAGCGCTTCGCCGAGCTGCTCGATGGCGCCTACGCCATGGACGAGCACTTCCGCACCGCGCCGCTCGAACGCAACATGCCGGTGATCCTGGGTCTGATCGGTCTCTGGTATGCCAATTTCTGGGATGCGCGCACCCACGCGATCCTACCCTACGACCAATATCTGCGGCTGTTCCCGGCCTATCTGCAGCAAGGGGACATGGAGAGCAACGGCAAGTCGGTCACTCGCACGGGTGTCCCGGTCGACTATACGACAGGTCCAGTGGTGTGGGGCGAGCCTGGGACCGATGGTCAACATGCCTTCTTCCAGCTCATTCATCAGGGGACTCAGCTGATCCCGGCTGACTTCATCGGCGCGATCAAGAGCCACAACGAGATCGGCGATCATCATCTGATGCTCATGGCCAACTTCTTCGCGCAGACCGAGGCGCTGATGCGCGGTCGCACCGGCGCGGAGGCCTTGGCGGACATGCGCGCTGGGGGGATGCGCGAGGATGAGGCCCAGAGGCTGGTCCCCCATCGCGTCTTCCCTGGGAGCCGCCCGACCAACAGTATCCTGATGGATCGTTTGACGCCGCGCACCCTTGGCGCGCTGATCGCGCTCTATGAGCATCGGATCTTCGTGCAGGGCACGCTCTGGGGAATCAACTCGTTCGATCAGTGGGGCGTCGAGCTTGGCAAGCAGTTGGCGAGCGTGATCCTCGATGAATTGCGCCTGGGGCGGGTCAGCGCCGAGCATGACGCCTCGACACGCACCTTGCTCGCGACCTTCATCCGCGCGCGCTCGGTCTAGCGCGCGACCGCACGGCCTGGCCCCGGCATGATGCATCGGCATGGGGCAGGCCGTGCGCGACCCTGATGCATGCAGTGCAAGACGCCGGTGAACCACTGACCCTGAAAATGCTCTATAGCGCTTGGCAAGGATGAGCGAGACGCTCGACCCAGCACCAGGATGGAGGCCTTCCAGACTCGGGGTGATTGCCCCGAGATGAGGCGTGACTGCCCTGTCGTGGTGCTCCGCCGAGCGACGCCGGGTCGCTGAGCGGATCGAGCGGGATCCGGCTCCAGCTGATCGCGCGATGGCCTTGGAATTGCTTTCTCTTGCTCAAGCCTTGTCTTTGCCACCCGTCGCCCCGAGCACCGGACGCGTGTGGATCAGGCTCGACCCCGGACCGGGCGAGCGATCTCAGCCTTCGAATAGGGTAAGCATCTATGTCGATCTTCGAACGCTATCAGGCGCGCTACGAGGCGTCCCGTGAAGAGGTCCTGAGCCTCGACGAGTATCTGCAGCTGTGCAAGAGCGATCCGAGCGCCTACGCCGGCGCTGCCCAGCGGCTGCTGACGGCGATCGGTGAGCCCGAGCTGGTGAACACCCGCGATGATTCTCGCTTGAGCCGGGTCTTTCAGAACAAGATCATCCGCCGCTATCCGGCCTTCTCCGAATTCTATGGCATGGAGGAGTCGATCGAGCATCTGGTGTCCTATCTCAAGCATGCCGCGCAGGGTCTCGAGGAGAAGAAGCAGATCCTCTATCTGCTCGGGCCGGTCGGTGGTGGCAAGTCTTCGCTCGCCGAAAAGCTCAAGGAGCTCATGGAGCAGCAGCCCTTCTATGCGATCCATGGCTCGCCCGTCTTCGAGTCGCCGCTCGGTCTCTTCTCGCCGGAAGAGGACGGGCCCATCCTCGAGGAGGACTATGGCATCCCAGCCCGTTATCTGCGCACCATCATGTCGCCCTGGGCGGTCAAGCGTCTGCAGGAATACCGCGGCGATATCACCCGATTCAAGGTGGTGAAGCTCTATCCCTCGGTGCTCGAGCAGATCGCCATCGCCAAGACCGAGCCGGGTGACGAGAACAATCAGGATATCTCCTCGCTGGTCGGCAAGGTCGATATCCGCCAGCTCGAGCGCTTCGCCCAGCACGACGCCGATGCCTACAGTTACTCCGGTGCACTCTGCCGCGCCAATCAGGGCTTGATGGAGTTCGTGGAGATGTTCAAGGCGCCCATCAAGGTGCTGCATCCGCTGCTCACCGCCACCCAGGAAGGCAACTACAACGGCACCGAGGGACTCTCGGCACTGCCCTTCCAAGGCATCATCCTGGCCCACTCCAACGAATCCGAGTGGCAGAGCTTCCGCAACAACAAGAACAACGAGGCCTTCCTCGACCGTGTCTTCATCGTCAAGGTGCCCTATTGTCTAAGGGTCGATGAGGAGACCCTGATCTACGACAAATTGCTGCGCAACAGCTCGCTTTCCGCGGCCCCCTGCGCACCTGGTACGCTCGAGATGATGGCGCAGTTCTCGGTGCTCACCCGCTTGAAGGAGCCCGAGAATTCGAGCATCTACTCCAAGATGCGGGTCTACAACGGTGAGAACCTGAAGGACACGGATCCCAAGGCCAAATCGGTTCAGGAATATCGTGACTATGCCGGGGTCGACGAGGGCATGTCGGGGATCTCGACACGCTTCGCCTTCAAGATCCTCTCGCAGGTCTTCAACTTCGACCATGGCGAGGTCGCCGCCAACCCGGTGCATCTACTCTATGTGCTCGAGCGTCAGGTCACCCGCGAGCAGCTCCCGCCCGAGACCCAAGAGCGTTATCTGGGCTTCCTCAAGCAGTACCTGGCGCCACGCTATGCCGAGCTCATCGGCAAGGAGCTGCAGACCGCCTACCTGGAGTCCTATGCCGAGTACGGTCAGAACATCTTCGATCGCTATGTGACCTATGCCGACTATTGGATCCAGGATCAGGAGTATCGCGATCCCGATACCGGCGAGATGATGAATCGCGGCGCGCTCAACGAGGAGCTGGAAAAGATCGAGAAACCCGCCGGCATCTCCAATCCCAAGGATTTTCGCAACGAGATCGTCAACTTCGTGCTGCGCGCGCGTGCCAACAATGCCGGCGCCAACCCCAAATGGACCAGCTATGAGAAGCTGCGCCTGGTCATCGAGAAGAAGATGTTCTCCAACACCGAGGATCTGCTGCCTGTCATCTCATTCAACGCGAAGGCGTCGGTCGACGAGCAGAAGAAGCACGATCAGTTCCTCGATCGCATGACCGCCAAGGGCTACACGCCCAAGCAGGTGCGGCTGCTCTCTGAGTGGTATCTGCGGGTCCGCAAGTCACAGTGAGCGGGCCAGGCGTCTCATGGGTGAGTCACGTGGACGCTGCCGAGATCGATCACGCTGGCCGCGCTGGTCAGTGTTGAGACATGATCATCCGACCCTCCCCTGGGGTATTTGGCCAGGGGAGGGGGGATGTGCAATCCGCGTTTGACACGCTCCCTCCCTGCGCTGGGGAGGGTCTCTTCCTCATCGAGTCTGCGGGATTCCTATGTCACACTTCATTGACCGGCGTCTGAATGGCAAGAACAAGAGCGCGGTCAATCGACAGCGCTTCATCAAGCGTTACAAGGAGCAGCTCAAGCGCTCGGTCGCGGATGCGGTCAACAAGCGCAGCATCATGGATATCGATTCGGGCGAGCGTGTCGGCATCCCCTCGAAGGACATCTCCGAGCCGGTCTTCCACCATGGCCAGGGCGGCATCCGCGATCAGGTACATCCGGGCAACCAGGATTTCATGTCAGGTGATCGCATCCGCCGACCCGAGGGCGCGGGAGGCGGGCGTGCCGGCAAGGGCGGGCGCGGCGAGGATGACTTCGTCTTCGAGCTCTCGCGCGACGAATTCATGGATCTGCTCTTCGATGATCTGGAGCTGCCCAACCTGGTGCGCAACCAGCTGATGGGGAGCACCGAGCTCAAGACGGTCCGCGCCGGTTATGCGACCGATGGCTCGCCCGCGAACATCGACGTGGTGCGCTCGCTCAAGGGCGCCATCGCCCGGCGCACCGCGATCGGCGCGCCACTGCGGGCGCGGGCGCGCGAGCTCGAGGAGGAGTTGGAGGCGTTGCTCGCGGGTGGGGTCGAGGAGAGCGATCAGCGCATTGGCGAGCTGCGCGCGGAGATCGATCGACTGCGCACGCGCATCGCCGCCTTGCCCTTCATCGATACCTTCGACCTGCGCTATCAGAGCTTCACCAAGGTGCCCGAGCCGACCAGCAAGGCCGTGATGGTCTGCATCATGGATGTCTCGGGCTCCATGGATCAAGTCCGCAAGAATCTCGCCAAGCGCTTCTTCATCCTGCTCTATCTCTTCCTTCAACGCAATTACGACAAGATCGATGTGGTCTTCATCCGACACCACACGGTGGCGCAGGAGGTCGACGAGCAGGACTTCTTCTATTCGCGCGAGACCGGGGGCACCGTGGTCTCGAGCGCGCTGACCCTCGCCGATGAGCTTCTTAGGGCGCGCTATGATCCGAACGTCTGGAACATCTATGCAGCCCAGGCGTCGGATGGAGACAATTGGGATTCGGACTCGGTGATCTGTCGCGATATCCTCATCGATCGACTGATGCCGCTCATGCGTTATTTCGCCTATGTCGAGATCACGCCGCGGCAGCACCAAAGCCTATGGCACGCCTATCAGGAGGTTCGGGCGGCTCATCGTCATTTCGCCATGCAGGAGATCAGTGGGGCGGAAGACATCTTTCCCGTGTTTCGGGAGCTGTTCAAGAGGCAGGCGGCATGACCAAGCGCGTCATCTCAGAGTCATCCGAGTGGTCCTTCCCTTTGCTCGAGCGTTTCGACCGGGAGATCGCCAACCTCGCCCACAACGTCTATGGGCTCGACACCTACGCCAATCAGATCGAGGTCATCAGCTCCGAGCAGATGATCGATGCCTATTCATCGGTGGGCCTGCCGATCAACTATCAGCACTGGTCGTTCGGCAAGCAATTCGTCGCGACCGAGCAGACTTATCGACGGGGGCAGATGGGCCTCGCCTACGAGATCGTCATCAATTCCGACCCTTGCATTGCCTATCTCATGGAGGAGAACACGCTGCCGATGCAGGCGTTGGTGATCGCACACGCCAGCTACGGCCACAACAGCTTCTTCAAGGGTAACTATCTCTTCAGGACCTGGACCAACGCCGACGCCATCATCGATTATCTGGTCTTCGCGCGCCGCTACATCGCCGAATGCGAGGAGCGTCATGGTCAGGCCGAGGTCGAGCTGCTGCTCGATTCCTGTCATGCACTCATGAATCATGGCGTCGATCGCTACAAGCGGCCAGCACCCCTGAGCATGGCCGAGGAGCAACGGCGGCAGAAGGAGCGCGAGGCCTACCTGCAGTCGCAGGTCAATGACCTCTGGCGGACCCTGCCGGTCTTCTCGACGGAGCAGACGAGCGTCGACGATGTGCGCTGGCCGGATGAGCCCCAGGAGAATCTACTCTATTTCATCGAGAAGAACTCACCCCTGCTCGAGCCTTGGCAGCGTGAGATCATTCGTATCGTGCGCAAGCTGGGTCAGTATTTCTATCCGCAGCGTCAGACCCAGGTGATGAATGAAGGTTGGGCCTGTGTCACCGGGGACACCTTGATCGTCACTGATCAGGGGATGTTGTCGGCTCAGGATCTGGTCGAGTCGCGTTTCTCGGGACACGTCGAGGATGGCAACCGCGTGGTCAACTGGTTCCACCATCCAGCCAAGCCGCGCGTGCGCATCCGCACGCGTCACGGCTACGAGCTGCACGGCGGGGCCGATCATCGCATCCTGGTGCGTGGCCAGTGGGTCGAGCTCCGTGAGCTGGCGGTGGGCGACGAGGTCGAGATCCATCGCGGTCGTGGGGTGTTCGCCAGCGAGGAGGTGGTGATCGCCGAATCCCTCGCCGTCGCGCCCACTGTTCGACATGGATGGCGATCCGCCGCATCGGGTCTGTCGGTGTCGAGCGCGACCCAAGGCGGCGCGCCGAGCTGGCATGAGGGTGCAGACGGGTCACGCGCCGCCGCGTCCATGCCCGGCTTCGAGGATCTGCCACGCCGACCGCTGACCTTGGGCGCTGATCTGGCCGAGGTGATCGGACAGATCATCGGGGGCGGCGTCATCGATGATCAGCGTGTGACGCTGGTCACGCGCGATGCCGAGCTGCTCGACTTCTTCGAGCGGACACTCGTGGCCAACTTCGGGCTTGCGGTCTCACGACGCGCGGATCGCGATCATTTCAACTCGAGTCTGTCCAACCGCGCGCTGGCCCGACTCTTCACGCAGGCGTTCGAGTTCCCGGTCGGCTGGCAGACCGCGGCGCGCAAGCGCGTGCCCAAGCTCATCCTCGAGTCGCCGAAAGCCGTGATCCAGGCATTCCTGCGCGGTCATTTCGACACCGAAGGTGATGTCTCGAGCGCCGAGCGTCAGGTCATCCTGGTTGGCCGGAGTCGTGAATTGCTGGCCACCGAGCAGCTCCTCCTGCTGAATCTCGGCATTGTCGCCACATTGCGACCCCAAGCGGACGGGACCCATCGGCTCGTCATCGCGGGCGCGGATCTCAACCCATTCGCCGAGCAGATCGGCTTTCGTCTGTCGCGCAAGCGTCGCGCACTCGCCGAGATCCTCTCCAGCCTGGCGTCGCTCCTCCCCGAGCAGGAGACGACGACGATCGAATCCATCGAGCATGACGAAGGACCAGTCTACGATTTCAGCGTGGAGGAGTCACACGCCTACAAGGCCTCCTGCTTCGTCAACCACAACTGTTTCTGGCACTACACCTTGATGAACCATCTCTATGACGAGGGTCTCGTCACCGATGGCTTCATGATGGAGTTCCTCCAATCACATACCAGCGTCATCTTCCAGCCCCCCTTCGACGCACCCTACTACAGCGGCATCAATCCCTATGCGCTCGGATTCGCGATGATGCGCGACATCCGCCGCATCTGCGAGGAGCCGACGGCAGAGGATCGCGAGTGGTTCCCCGAGATCGCGGGGGGTGATTGGTTGAAGGTGCTCGACTTCGCGATGCGCAACTTCAAGGACGAGAGCTTCATCGCTCAGTATCTCTCACCACGTCTGATGCGTGAGCTGCGTCTGTTCGCGATCCGTGACGATGATCTCGAGGAGCATATCGAGGTGACCGCGATCCATGACGAGGCGGGATACCGGCGGCTGCGTCAGGCACTGTCAGAGCAATACAACCTGGGCACCCGCGAGCCGAACATCCAGGTCTACCAGGTCGATCGGCGTGGAGATCGATCCATGACCCTACGTCACTTTCAGCATCAGCGCCGCCCGCTCGGCGATTCGGTCGATGAGATGCTCCGTCATATCCGTCGGCTGTGGGGCTTCAACGTGCGTCTGGAGACCTTGGATGATCAGGGTCGGGTTCAATTGATCGGCGAATGCTGAGCATTGCGCCATCCCCGCGGGCGTTGCGCTCGAGCCGTCACCGGCCCGGTGTGTGCGCGGCCGGTCTGCTCGTCCTGACCCTGATCGCCACGCCAGCAGCAGCCGATGGGCTCCTCGAGACGACGCTCGCCGCCTTCAGCGAGGCGCCAGTGGCATCGATCGAGGGGGTCAGTCTTCTGTCCGGCCGGCTGCTCGACGCCTTCTACGCCGAGCGTGCCTACCAGCTTGTCTGGGATGATGTGTCGCGCATCCGCGCGCTGCACGAGCTGGCTCTAGCGAGTCGCGCGGAGGGGTTCGTACCCGAGGATTTTCACATCGCCAGCCTGCGCCAGTATCTCGATCAGGGTGGGCTGGAGACGCGTCCCCGATCCGAACGCATCGCTGCCGATCTGATCCTGAGCGATGCACTGCTGCGTTATGTGCACCATCATCGCTTTGGCAAGCTTGATCCGGTCCTGCTCGATCGTCAGTGGCACGACCGTGCCCCAGTCCCCGCTGAGACACTCTTGGCCGACATGGCCGCTGCACTGGATGGGGATGACCTGGGCGCGGGTCTCGCGGGGCGGTTTCCCAAGCCATTTTGGGCCGAGCGGCTCAAGGTGGTCCTGAGCCGCTACAGCGATCTCATCCGTCAGGCCGAGCGCTCACCCTTGCCGAGTGGCCCCATCCTCGCGCTGGGGGATCGGGGGCCAGACGTCCCACTGGTGCGCGAGCGCCTGCGGCTCCTGGGTGAGGAGGTGGCCGATCCGACGGACGGCGCCGATCCCGAGCGGTTCGACGAGCCACTGCGCGCAGCCGTGGTGGCCTTTCAGCGCCACCAGGGTCTGAGCGCGGATGGGATCGTCGGCCCGGCGACGCGCGCGGCGCTCGACGCGCATCTCGATCCCGCGATCATCGATCGCATCCGGATCAATCTCGAGCGCATGCGCTGGCTGTCCGATGCACTTCCCGCGGACTATCTGTTCGTCGACGTGACCGATTACAGCGTCCATCTGGTGCATGATGAGGAGATCCTCTGGTCGACGCGAGCGATCGTGGGTACCGTCGAGGCACAGACCCCGATGTTCCGCGATACCATGGAACATCTGGTCTTCAATCCGACCTGGACGGTGCCACCATCCTTGCAGAAAAAGATGTCGCGGGTCGGCAGCGACTACAGACTGGTGGATCGCCGCACTGGGCAGCGGGTCAGCGGCGGCGTCCTCACCGATCATCGTCGTTATCGCCTGGTCCAAGAGCCAGGCCCGCGCAACGCGCTTGGTCGGGTCAAGTTCATGTTCCCCAACCATCATGCGGTCTATCTGCACGATACGCCCAGCAAGGGTCTCTTCGCACGCCGGCAGCGGGCGCTGAGCAATGGTTGCGTGCGGGTGCAGGATCCGCTCGACCTGGCCGAGCGCATCCTCGCCGGCAGCTCTTGGGACCGCGCGACCATCGACTCGGTCGTCGAGCGCGGGCGCACGCGCTATGTCGACTTGGACGAGCCGTTGCCGATATTGCTCGTCTATCTGACGGCATCTGCCGATGCGTCGGGTCGGCTGCGGCTGCGCGATGACATCTATGCGCGCGATCCGGCCCTATTGGACGCCTTCTCCAAGCCAGTCTCAAGGGCCAGGATCGCTTGGCCCGAGCCGATACCGACGCCGCCGCTCGAGCCGATACCGACGTCGACGCCCGAGCTCATGCCAGACGATCCAGATGTGGATGATCGGGTCTCCGTACCTATTGATTTAGCTCGATCCGATGCGCTGATCAATGATTCACGGGAGCAAGACTCCAGCGAATAGTGTTCTTTTGGGGGTGGATCGAAAGCGCGTCTGCCGATAAACTCCCGAAGCGTCGAGATCCGCTTGCCATGAGGGTCTCGCCTAGACACCAATCGTCATGAACGGAGATCTTGATTTTGATCAAACCGAGCATCCTGCTGACACCCGCGATCGCGATGATGGCGCTTCTACCCACGACATCCGTCATGGCAAGCATTTCAGACGGTGTTGCCTCCTATTATGCCGAGCGCTTCGATGGCCGGCGCACCGCCAGTGGTGCCCGTTTCGACATGCAAGCCTTGACGGCGGCGCATCGGACACTCGATTTCGGAACCAGGGTCAAGGTGACGAACAAGGCCAATGGGCGATCGGTCGAGGTTGTCATCAACGATCGCGGACCATTCAAGCGCGGACGGGTCATCGATCTGTCCAAGGCAGCCGCTCGCGAGATTGGCATGTTGGGGGCCGGGCTCGCGCCGGTCAGCCTCGAGATCGCCGGCACGGCTCAGGCCGCTGAGCCGATCGCTCAGCCCATCTCGGTGGCGGAGGCCCAGCGAGTGATGATGGACCTCTTCTAAGACCCTCACCAACGCACGCTGGTCCTCCCAGGCCCCAAAAGAGTCCGGGCCGGGCTCCAGGCCCAAAGGAGTCGGGGCCTCCAGGCCCCGAGTCAGGTGCTTCGCGCGCCCTCGGACCAGATCGACACGCCTCAGAAGCCCCTGCTTCAGGATCGGCGTGGCATCTGTCCTTCCTCGGGGCGAGGACGCCCCGACTCCCTTGGAAGTCGGGCTCCAGGCCCAAAGGAGTCGGGGCCTCCAGGCCCCGAGTCAGGTGCTTCGCGC
>RZZN01000175.1 GCA_009929855.1 Gammaproteobacteria bacterium | reverse complement strand
TGCGCGCGGGCCTTTTTTGAGGTGACAAGATGGAATATCAGGAAACGCCGGAGTCCAGAGAGATCATCGACGCTTACTGGAGGTCCACATGGACCTCGGCCGAGGACGAGAAAGCGATCAAACGATTTCAAGAGAAAATGGATCGGATGCAGATAGACCTGATCCGAAGGTGGTTTCCAGTCATGCAGCCGGAAGATCAAGAGCGAGCGGTGCAAACCGTCGCCATGCTGGAAGCGCGGCTGGGCGGATGACCATGACTGCGCCGGATCTGACCATTCGCGGCAACCGTGATTTTCTTGACGCGATCTTCACGGGACGGCGCGCCGATGAATTTCTTTGGACTGCGCAGTTCAAGACCCCACCGAACGAAGCCAAGACAGCGCAGTGGGCCGGGCTCCAGGTTTCGGATACCTACTCCAACGCACCCCAGGCGCACCTTGGCTGGAACCACTATTTTTGTGTGGCCACACTCAAGGCCGACCCGAAAGGCGAACGGCATCGACGCAAGGCCAACTTCTCGCGTTTGTACTGCGTCGTGCTCGACGACGCGCAGCCGAACCATCTGATCGAGCCGACTTGGGTACTCGAAACCAGCCTGAACGCTGACGGCACGTCCAACACCCAGGTCGGGTATCGGCTGGCGGTGCCGATCGATGATGTCGGCCTGGCAGTGCGACTGCATCAGGCGCTATCAAACGCCGGACATCTTGGTGCCGACAAGAACGGCAACAACCCCGTTCGCTATGTTCGGCTGCCCTGGGGATGGAACACCAAGACCAACCCGCCCCACCAAAGCCGTCTACTGTATTGGGCGCCCCAGGCCACGATCGACTTAGATGCGTTCGTCTCGGCTTTTCAGCTTGATCTGAGCGCGACAACCGGCGGGGTTATCGGATCGGCACCGATCGGACCCACCATCGATCCGGACAATGAGGCCGAGTGGAAGCCGAAAGCGCGCAAGCTGGCATGGGATGGGGCGCTGCGCACGCACAACGATCCGCAGCTCGGGCGCAACAGCGAGGTATTTCGGCTCGGCACCTATGCGGCACGCGACCGGCTGCCGGAAGAGGCGTTGGAGTTCGTCTTGCAAGAGTTCGTGTCACAGATGCGACCCACCAACACCAGCGGCATCGAGACACCAGTCAATTGGTCGAGCGAGCGCGCAACGATCCGGCGCGGCTATGAGCAAGGGCACAAGGATGGTGTGCCGAAGCTGGTGACGATTACACCGCTCATCGAGTCAGCCGCACAAGAAGACGACGAGCCAGCGTTTGCGCTGTATACCCCGACCGACAAGCAAGATTTCCCGAACTTCCTTATCGAGCAAGCGCCCGGTGTGATCGGCGACATCCTCAACTGGGGGCTGCGTACCGCGCACAAGCCACAACCCCACCTTGCGCTCCAAGCCGCCATTGCGACCACACTGGCGCCGATGGCGAGACGCTATCGCACGACGCTCAATAATTGGCCGATGCTGTGGTTTCTGGGGATTGCGGTCACGGCATCCGGCAAAGAGCACAGCAAGACAATTATTGAGAGCGTGCTCGCCGAGGCAGGTCTTGAGGGTATGATTTGCGGATCGGGCTATACCTCTCCAGGTGCTGTATTTTCAGAACTCCTGGGCCGTCCCGCGCATGTCAACATCATGGACGAGTTTGGCAAGCTGATGGAGTCGGCTCAAGCTTTCGGCAATCAGATCAAGTCGGATGCGATTACGGTGATGATGGAGGTCTTTGGGCGGGCACACGGCATCGTGCGCCCGACCTCCTACAGCCTGATGTCACTGACCAAAGAGCAGCGTGATGCGATCCAAAGCCGAAAAGTTCACAACCCAGCCATGATCCTCGTGACGATGACCACGCCAGGAACGTTTTACCCAGCGCTATCGCAGCGTTGGATCGCGGACGGGTTTCTGGGGCGGTTCCTCACCTGCGAGTCACCCATCGGGAGAATGCCCTCGACCTATCCCCCGGTCGAGCCGGTCCCCGACCGGATTACCTCCTGGGTGCTCGAAACCTCACGCGCGAGCATGATCGATGGTCGCCCGATCCATCTGGTCATGCCACCCGATATGGCGACGGACCCGATCGTGCTGGATTTCAGTCCGGGCGCAATGGCGTCGATCCGGGCCTTCGAAAATGACATCAATGCCAAAATGGACTCCGTGCAGCGCCACGGGCTGGAAGTGCTGCTGGGGCGGACAGTCGAAAAGGCGATGCGCCTCAGCATGGCGGTGGCTCTGGCTGAAAGCGCATCCGTGCGCACAATCACCGATACCCACTTCCAGTGGGCCATGGATTACGCGATGGCCTGCGACTCGATCATGGTCGAAAAGGCCATGGACAACATCGCTGACTCAGACTTTGCGCGCGTCAAGAACCGTTGCGTCGAGCTGATCCGCAACGCGGGGGCGCGGGGGCTGACCACCCGAGAACTCGGAAAAAAGTCCTCACAGTTCGACGCGATGCGTCCCCGCGAACAAAACGAAATCCTTGATGCGATCACGCGCGCGGGACACGCTGTGCAAATGAATATCCCGACCACGGCGAACCGCGGGCGCAAGCGCTTCGCGTGGGTCGCGACGCAGGATCCGGACGACGAGTGAAGAACACAATCGGAATAAACGCCGATAATCGCCGAAAATCGCCGAGAGGTTTTCGGCGATTTTGGAGCGCGCCATTACTGGGTTCAGGCTATTGTTGGCAAATCGCCCTGGGGGGGGTACCCCCCTCCGAGGAAGACAAAGATAGGGGGTCAGGTCCATTCTTTTTTCCAACAATTCATTTTAACCAGTAACTATGCGGGTCAAAATCGCCGAACAAGCCCCGGCGTTTTTCGGCGATTATCGGCGATTATCGAAATCGACCTCTTACTGAGCATCCACTCATGATCATCAACCTCGACTACCCACCCAGCACCAACCGGATCTGGCGACTGTCCGGCAGACGGGCCTACAAACCGGCCGCAGTGGTCGAGTGGATGCAAGCCAGCGCGTATCGAGCCCTCGCGGCCGGGATCAGGCCACTGGTTGGCGATGTCCATATCAGCGTCATCCTGCACCCCAAGCTGACGAAGGCGGGTAAACCAAGCCGCAACCGAATGGATCTCGACAACTCGCTCAAAGCGACGCTGGATGCACTGGAAGGCGTCGCGTTCTGTGACGACAAGCAGGTCATCAGGCTCTCGGCAAGCGTCGGTGAACCGGTGGTCGGTGGTGGCCTGACCGTGGG
>RZZN01000174.1 GCA_009929855.1 Gammaproteobacteria bacterium | reverse complement strand
CTGTAGGGGGTGTAGTTGCGCAGCACGTCGAGGATGAAGCCCTCCTCGATCGCCTGACGCATGGAGTAGACATGGAAGGCTTTCGGCAGATTGTCCTTTCCAGCAGGTTTGCTCGGGTCCGGCCGCCGGCCGAACAGCTCCAAGGTCTTGGCCTTGGGCGTCGCAGTGAGGGCCACGAAGGTGATGCCTGAGTCGCTGGCGCGGGCGGCCATCTGGGCGGCCAGCAGGTCCTCGCTGCTCACCTCGCCACCGTCGGCCAGCTCGGCCATCTCCTCGGCGGAGAGCACTTCCTTCAGCTTGGACGCCGCCTCGCCGCTCTGCGAGCTGTGCGCCTCGTCGGCGATCACCGCGAAGCGCTTGCCCTGGGTGGCCGCCAGCTCACGCACCGCGGCCAGGGCAAAGGGGAAGGTCTGGATGGTGCAGACGATGATCTTCTTGCCCGCCGCCAGGGCCTCGGCCAGGGCACCGCTCTTGCTGCCCTGCGTGTCGGTGATCACCGCCACCACGCCGACGGTGCGCTGGAAGTCGAAGATCGCCTCCTGGAGCTGGACGTCGAGGACAGTGCGGTCGGAGACCACGATCACCGAGTCGAAGATCTTCTGGTCGTCGGCGTCGTGCAGATCAGCGAAGAAGTGCGCGGTCCAGGCAATGCTATTGGTCTTGCCCGAGCCCGCGGAGTGTTGGATGAGATAGCGCCCGCCGACACCCTCGGCGAGCACCGCCGCCACCAGTGCGCGGGTGGCGTCCAACTGGTGATAGCGCGGGAAGAGGATGCGCGCGATCTGCTTCCTGGAATCCCGTTGGGCGATCAGATAGCGCCCGAGGATCTCGAGCCAGGAGTCGCGCTGCCAGACCTGCTCCCAGAGATAGGCGGTGCGGTGGCCACTGGGGTTCACCGGGTTGCCGGCCCCGCCAGCGTCGCCCAGATCGAATGGCAGGAAGACCGTGTCAGGTCCGGCCAGGCGCGTGGTCATGCGCACCAGTGAGTTGCTGATGGCAAAGTGCACCAGTGCGCCGTTGGGGAATGACAGCAGTGGCTCGGCCTTGGCGCCCCCGCCCTTGGTGCCCTTGGGCTTGGGGTCGCGGTCGAAGCGGTACTGATCGACCGCGTCCTCGACCGACTGGGTGAAGTCGGTCTTGAACTCCGAGGTGGCCACCGGGACGCCGTTCAGGAAGAGTCCCAGGTCCAGACTGTTCTCGTGGTGGACGGAGTAGCGCAGTTGCCGCACCACCCGCAAGCGGTTGGCGGCATAGCGGGCCTGCAGCTCGGGATTCACCCCGAAGGCGGGCTTGAACTGGGCGAGCGCGATCGGCTTCTTCACGCCCAGGATCGACACCCCGTTGCGCAGCACGTCGAGGGTGCCGCGGGCGTCGATCTCGGTGCGCACCCGCGTGAGCAGGGTTTCCGCCGCCGCGTCACTGTAGCGCTTCTCCAGGGCCTCCCATGCCTCGGGCTGGCTCTCCCGCACCCAGGCGATGAGGTCGGCGGGATAGAGCGCCAGGGCGCGGTCGTAATGCTGGTGGTCCTGCGGGCCGTCGTAGCGCCAGCCGTGAGCGCCTAGGTGGTCGCAAATGTCGTTCTCGAAGGCGATCTCGTGGTGAGTGGCCATGGCTCAGTACACCGTCTCGTGGTCGCCCACGTTGACCAGGATGATCCGTTGGTCTTCGACCAGCAGCTCCAGGGTGATGCGATAGGACAGGTTGATGGAGGCCGAGTGCAGATCGCGGAGACGTCCCTCGAGTCGATGCAGTCGCAGCGACGGGTGATGCGGATTGGCCTCCAGCAGCCGCAATGCCTTGCCGTAGAGCGGCCGCAGATCCGGGTGACGGCGCAGGAACTTAGCCTCGATCTTCTCGTAGCGCGCCGTGAAGACCAGGCGGTAGCTCACCCATCGCCCTCCGCCGGGGCCGCGATGCGCCGCAGGTGCGCATCCGCCGACTCTTCGACGAAACGCCCGCTGGTCAGGTCCGCCCGGGTCTGGGCCAGCGCGGCTTCCAGCTCGCATTCCCGGAGGTAGCGGTAGTGGTCGAGGTCCATCACCACGAACCGTTCCTTGCCCCGCACCGAGACGACCGCCTCGGGTTGGCCCGCCAAGGCCGCTTCGATGGCGGCGATGCCCTTGGTCTTGAGGTCGTTGGCGCTGATGGTGCCCATGGCGGTCTCGGTCGGAAGAGGAATCGTGCCCTCGATCATGCCCTCAACCGCACGATCGGACAAGCTCGTTCTCGGGTATGGCCACCAGGCCGCGCACGTCGATCTTGCCGGTGACGGCGGCGGAGATCAGGGCGGTGCGGCGTTCTTGGAGGAGGGTGATGGCTTCAAGAGCGTCCGAAAGGAGAAACCCGAGATTTTCAGTTTCCAGATCGAGTTGAGTACTGATCTCAATCTGCTCCTCTGTGGGCGGCATCACGACAATGACGCCGCGAACATCTTCGACATTGAGACGACGAATAGTTGCGCCAACGAGAAGAGCCTCAATTTGTCCCCGCGTGTCGCGAGACGTCAATTGATAATGCCAGAACCGACCTGCAATACTTGGGCGTATCATGCACACATCCTGTCCTAAGCAAAATTCCGGCAAAGAATCCACATACCCTACCGCTCCTACGCTTGCGTTCCTGCAGAAGACTAGGTCACCATGGCGAGGAACTCTCCCCTCCCTCAGATACTCCCATTCCTCAAGTGAAGTTCGCTTCGCCTCATCGAGAACGATTTCATCATTTCTGATTTCTCGAATGCTGACAACAGGGAATCCTTCATCCGAAAACGTCACTGTGTGATGCTTGCAGTCGATGACATCAGCACACCGCTTGAGCGGAGCGACTTCCCAATGCTCCGGCACCTCCCCCAACCACTCCACCCCAGAGTCCTTCATCGGCACCGTCGGGTCGAGGCCCTTGGTGACGGCGTGCGAGATCACCGCCTGGCGCTTCTCCTGGAGCAGCTCGATCAGGGTGCGGTAGTCGGCCACCAAGGCGTCGATCTTGGCGGTTTCGCGGTCGAGGAAGGTGGCTACGGCGATTTGTTCGTGGGCAGGCGGCGTAGCGATTCGCAGTTCGTAGGCCGCTTCCCGCGCTAACCCAGGTACACCGGTATCCTGGGACACTGCGCTGAGCTGCAATGGGTGAAGGGCATAAAACAGGCTCTCCCGGATTTCGGGGGAAATTAAATAGTAAAAGAAACAGCCGGTTAGGGACATTTTTCCGTACACATCGACTTCGAAAGCGACTGGGCGTTAAA
>RZZN01000173.1 GCA_009929855.1 Gammaproteobacteria bacterium | reverse complement strand
TCGTCGGGGCGAATGCTGACGGTCGCCGATAGCGTTTCATCGGCATCCGGAATCGGCCCGAGGACCAGGCGTAACGGCCCGTCCAGGTAGTAATGGCTTGGCGCGCCGGTTTTGGTGTCGAGTCCGTCTTGTTCGAAGTGATACCGCTCGGACGGCTCAAGGAGTCGTGTGTCACGTCGCAATGCGGACAAGACCCAGTGCTGGCCCTCGGTCGGAACCAGGTCCACGACTGCCTCGCCTGCCTCGACAGCCACGTCGAAGGTTTCGCTGAAAATCTGCGTTCGCTTGCAGAACTCGATGCAGGCGTCTCGCACCGCATCACGCAAGATCATATCGGGGCAGCCGACCAGGCGGCCCCGAATCAGCGGCAGGAACTCATCCAGCGAGGTCGCCATCGCTCAATCTCTTCGGCGGGCGACCCCGTCGCCGCACGGGCGCGACGATTGGCGGCGGCTCGGGGTGGGCTTGAATCACATACCCTTCCGGGATCTCGGAAAACCGCGCCAGGTGGCGCGGATCCTCGACTTCTGCCGCATAGGTGGGCGGGCGAAACGCATAGGCCACGTCGCCAAGCTTGACGACATGGCCATCTGCCCGCTTGATCAGGCTGACAACACGCATCAGGTCGCGCCTTCCCAGTTCTTCGCGGAGGCCGCCGAAACCGTGACTGCTCCGGTCGCCGGGAGCGAGACCACGACGTACTGATCGATCGGGTTTGCGCTGTCGACCAGCACCGCTTCGAAGATCCCGGTTGCGGCGGTATGCACCCGCCAGGCTTTCTTGGCGGTCAGTTCGCCGAGGATTGCGCCTGTCGATGCGGTCAGATTGCCGGAATAAGTATCACCCGTCAGGCCAACGCCCGTGGTCGCTTCCGACATCCAGAGATCGAACGCAACCACCTGCGCAAGTGTCGTCCCTCCGGCATCTTTTGCCGTGACGGTGATCTTCATCCCGTCCGTGGTCGTCGACTTGGCTAGCGCGATCGTAAAGCCCGCCGGGGCCTGCACATCATTTAGGACGAGATCATCCGTTTGGACGGTGTCCGAGACCAGCTTCTCGACCTGGAACTCTTGATCTCGATGGACATCAACAACACCCGTTGCCATTGCTCATGCTCCAGTAGCGGCGCCCCTTTGCAGGGGCGCGAGGTCCGGCTTAGGCGCCGTGGTGCTTGTTGCGATAGGACAAGCTGACATACAGCGTGCCTGCCGCGGGGGTGTGCGCAACGACATCCACCTGGTAGGCGAGGTACTTGCGCGCAGCGGATGTGCTGGACAGAGTCAGCGTAGCCGAGGTGTGGGTCAGCGTGGTGACGTGGCGAGTACCAGCCACCAGCGGCGCATCGGCGATCTTCGTAGCGAGGTCGTCTTCGGCCGCATTGATGACGCCGAAATCGAGATCCAGCGCGTCGCCGGTATCCAGGTCGGTGTCCAGGAAGATGGCATTCACCAGCACGCAGTCTTCCGGCAGGTAGCCCATGACCACGAGGTCGTCGACCCCCAGGGCATCGACTTCCGCCGCGGTCATGGTCTTGCTCAGCAAGACGTTGACCACTTCGGGGCCGGACGGCAGCGGCATCGGTTTGACACCAGTCGCCCAATCGGTTTTGTAAACAAGAGCAGCAGCCATGATGGACTCCTTACGTGGTCGGGTCTTTGCACGCGGTATCGACGGCGATCACGCCGAAGTCACGCGAGGTGCCATTGATGGTGAAAGCGGTCTTCTTCACGCCGAAGATAGACGACGTGGTGATGACGATCTGATTGCCGCGATCTTCCATCTCTTCGTGCCAGTCGAATCGCAGACCGGTGCCCGGCGAGCCGAACGCGACAACGCCAGCCTGGCGCCCGAGGAACAGCGCGCGCCCGGCAGAGACGTTGCTGCCGCCGCCGTAGTCCGAGAAACGAACTACGCCCTTGTGGCTGTGCAGGATGACGTTGTTGTGCATCCCGAGACCGCCCCGGAACATCGGGCTGGAACGGCCCTCGGCCCCTGCCGCAGCTTTCTGGATGTCGAGCCATTGGCCGGACGAGGTGTCGTTGCGCAGGTCGTATTCCTGCCACGGGTGCATGACCAAGACGAAGTGCGGCTCGCCATCGATCTCGCACGGCTGAATCTCTGGGACACCGGACGTCCCGCCACCCATGGTCTCGGCACGGGACTTGGCCTTGTCAATGGTGATCAGCGACAGCTTATCGGCCGCCGTCACGGTGTTCTTGCTCGTGGCTTGGCCGCCGTAAAGAATGTGCAGCGCATCCGGGGCCACGAAAGCATTGCCGGCATAGCCGGTGAAATCGGACCCTTCGATGAAGTCGGCATTGATGCCACGCGCGCCCGACAGGTACATGAACAGGGTCTCATCGAACAACCGCGCCCACCATTCAGATTGACGCACGCGCGCGATCTTGCGCATGTCGTGAATGGTGCGCTTGCGGCTCATCTTGCCGCCCGTGTTCACGCCGCCGCGAAGCTGATCGATGTACAGGCCATCGGTGTAGAACTTGAGGTCTTCCTCGTTGCCGCGGAGGTTCTGATCGCCCTGGATGGGCTTCATCTTGAGCTGCATGACCAGGTCATAACTGATCTGATCGCCGGCATCCTTTTCGAGATGCGGGAGGGTTTGCAGCGGGGTCTGGGCCTCTTCGCCGACGCCCATGAACTTCTTGTTGAAGTAGCTTTTGCGCCCAACGTCGACCGCCAGGAACGCCGAGAATTTTTTGATGGCTTTGGGATCGCCAACGCCAACGATGGTCTTCGCCATGAGAATGCCCCATAGAGGTTTGTGTTGACCCCAGGGACGCACTCATGCGCGTAGCCTGACATTACATCTTCATTTGTAAACGGTAGGCTAGCTCTCGCCAAACTCAGTCCGGGAACGGTCCCAGGCCAAGCGGTGCTTTTGCCGGCTTGGTCTCTTTCAGCACGTTGATACGCACCGTCTCGTCGGCAACGATCTCAAGCCGAGACCGTTGCCCCGTTTTGGCGAGCAGCGTAATCGTGGTGACGCCGTCGCCCCGCAATTGAAGCGTCTCGCCCACGCGCAAGTCTTGTTTGACGCTTCCGCGCATGTCAGCTCTGTAGATATCGGTCCTGATCAGCGGGTGACATCTTCGCCAGCGCCGCTTCGAGCGCCATCCCACTCAAGCGGTCCAGGTGCGCCCACTCGGATCCGCTTGTCTCGGAGAGTTCTGCCGCCGGCATATCTCCCAGATTCGGCGGAATCGCGGCCTTTTGGGTCGGTGAAGGCGTCTTGGTC
>RZZN01000172.1 GCA_009929855.1 Gammaproteobacteria bacterium | reverse complement strand
GCGCGACAGTCAAAAAAATCTCCGGAATGCCTTGCCTTTCTGTTATGGCTAGATATAATACATATCAAGAGATCACAACGACCGGAGAGACGAGATGAGCAACTTTGAAAACTGGATGAATCAAGCCGACATGCCTGAGCTGAGAAACGGCGCGTGGGTCGACTTGGAGACCGGCATCGAATACGACGCGAGTTTCGACTACGCAGCCAACGCGCCCCGCGCCCCGCGCCGCACGCCGAGCCAGAAGGCGACCGACGCACGCGCAGTGGCCAAGATGTTCGGCGGTCGCGCGCTCAAGGGGACGGCGGCACAGAAAGAATGGGCGGAGAAAATCCGCGCCGAGAAGCTCGCCGGGATGAGCGAGGACCAGGCCGAGATGGCGTGTGATCCGAACGGATTGCTGACCCATTCAAAGTTCTGGATCGAGCAGCGCGCCCGCTCTGGAGCCGAGATCGGCAGTTTCGTGCAGGAGCAAAAGGCGCTGCTAAAGCAGGCCAAGACCCTGAAGGCCGCCGGCAAGGCCGATGAGTACACAGCAGTCGCGGCGCAGTACAACGCACTGACCGCGCAGTGGGGGTGGAAATGAAAGCGATCATCACGACCTGGGTCGAGGCATCCGGCCCGAAGATCAAACTACTGGGTCACGGCGAGACCGAGGCGCAGGCGCGCGTGGCGGCTTATCACGCCACGCATCACGGGCACAACCCGTACGATGAGGAGCTTCAAGGCGGAACGCTCGTGGAGGTCGGCTCGAAGCTGGCGGACCTGATCAACGCGCCGGGTTTCGTTACCGAGTACGACGACGAAGGCCGCATCAAAGCCGGCCACGCGACCGAAGCGCACTTTGCACTGCTCGACGCGCTCGGCAGTCTCGCGCTCGACGCCGACGGGCGCCTCAGTTATGCGGCTGCGTGACTACCAACAGGACATCGTCGACCAGGTCGAGCGCTCGGTCGATGATGTCCTGATCCAGCTCGACACCGGGGCCGGCAAGACACCCATCATCGCCGCGCTGTCAAAGCGCGCCCCGACGCTGGTCTTGGCGCATCGAACAATCCTGATTGTTCAGGCGAGTCATCATCTTGCGCGCGCTGGGGTTGGGCATCACGTCATCGCGACCCGACAAACCCGCGCACACTGCGCACCCGAGCGGCAAGGTAGCGACGTGACGCTGGCCTCGCTCTTCTCGCTCGCGTCCAGGCTGAGGCGTGGATTTTTAGTCAAACTTCATTGGGAAAACATCATCATCGATGAGGCGCACCATGTGGCGCCCGGCAACACCTGGGCCGCGATCCGCGCCGCCTTCCCTGATGCCCGACTGATCGGGTTGACCGCGACGCCTTGTCGGCTCGACGGCTCGCCTCTCGGTAAACCGGATGGGTTGTTCGATCGACTGATTCAGGCCGAGAGCCTGCGCGCCGGGAGCGTGGCGACCCTTATCGCGCGGGGGTATCTCAGCGACTACCGCGCTTACTCGATCGCGAGCGAGATCGACCGCGCGCAACTGCGCATGGGCGCCGGCGACTACACCGAGGCATCGCTGCGCGCCGCGATGCGCGGCAAGGCGATCTTTGGTGACGCGCTAGAGCACTACCGGCGACTTGCCGAAGGTCGCCGTGCGCTCGCGGTGTGCATCGGCATCCGCAACGCCGAGGAGCTGTCCGAGCGCGCGCGCGCCGACGGCATTGCGTCCAGCGTGATTCACTCGGAGCTCGGAGCCAGCGAAAACGCGCGGCGCCTGGATGCGTTTCGTGATGGGCGGATCAGGCTATTGGCAAACGTCGACATGCTCGGCGAAGGGTTCGACCTGCCCGACATCGATGCGCTGATCCTGCTTCGCCCGACCGCATCGTTTGGACGCTATCGCCAGTGGATCGGGCGCGCACTGCGTCCGGCGCCCGATAAAGACGCCGCCATCATCATCGACCACGTCGGCAACATCGTGCGCCACGGCCTTCCTGATGAGCCGGTCGCGTGGTCGATCGACCAAGCGCCTCCGCAGCAGCGCACGAATCTGATCGGCTGCGCATCATGCGGCCGAACGTTCAGGGCGTGGCTGCGGGCATGTCCGGAGTGCGGCGCCCCTGCCGCGCTCGATGAGCGCCGCCACATCGGCGGCTACTATGCCGATCAGAGCATCATCGACTTCTCGCTCTGCGAGGCGATCCGCGCGCGCATCGAAGCCGGTCAGGCGCAATCGGAGGATCTGGTTGTCCCTGCCTGGTACGGCTCGGACTTGATCGGCCGCACCTGCAAGCGCGTCGCCGACTGGGTTGCGGCATCGCTGGACGCCGCCGGCATCGAGCGCGCCGACATCAATCGCTACATCAAGACGCTGCGCCGTGATGACGTGATCGCGCGCTACACACTGGATGACGTGAAACGCAATCACGCATCGAAAGCACTGAAGGAGTTCAGGCAATGGCAACGTACCGCATCATCAACGGCGACGCGCGCGAGCACTCGATTGCGTCGGACCTCATCATGACCGATCCGCCGTTTGATCTGAGCGGTTCAGCCCTGGGCGCTATCCTCGACCGCTATCGCGCGCGTCACTTGGTGCTGATCACCAGCATGCGCCAGCTTTTGGATCTCGCGGCGGCCTCGGACTGGCAGCTTGCGTTCGACTTCGTGCTCGATGCCGTGCAGCCGAAATCCGCTCGCTCGCGTCACCAGCCGCATTACACGCACCAGACCGGGGTCTATCTGCGTCGGCCTGGCGAGCCGTCCCGGTTCGATCGGTATCGGCGCACGCGCTCGGACGTGTTCGAGTCGAAATACTGGCCGACCGTCATCCGCGCCCCGCGCGAGCGCGCTGCGCAACATGGGCACGCCAAGAGTGTCGCGGCATGGACCGACATCCTCGGGTCGTTTGATGTCGAGTCTGTTGTCGATCCGTTTGCCGGGTCATTTACCACCATGATCGCGGCGTTCGAGATTGGGATCTCGGCGACTTGCATCGAGCGCGATGCGTCCCGGTGCGCGGGTGCCGCAAAAACGATGCGGTTCATCGGACTCGACGCAAAGGAGGCGTGATGGCCAACGCGCAAACACCCCACAGCCGCAACCTGCGCGCAGAGACTGCCGCGGCGCGGCGCAAGCGGCTTGAGCGTGAGGGCTGGCGGCAGGTCAATGTCCTTCTTCCGCCCGAGTCGATCGAGGCGCTCGATCAGCTCGCGGCTCGGCTCGGCTCGCGTCAGGCGGCGATGATCGATGCGCTGGAGCGCCGCAAAGGCGACGACGCCTAGCGCCTGTGTCTGCAGGCAGCGTTACGCGCTCGG
>RZZN01000171.1 GCA_009929855.1 Gammaproteobacteria bacterium | reverse complement strand
GTTCCTGCGTTCCTGCGTTCCTGCGTCCCCGGGCTATTGGGGTTGAACGGTCTTTTCGTTCCAACGGCAATTGACGAATATTGTGACCATGAATGCGTGTTTGAGGTGGGTTGTATGGACTGGCTTTCGGCAATTCGTGTCAGCATGGGAAAGGCAGGTCAAGCTGCTTCATTGAGTCGATTGGTGTCATGACCATCGATCCGGTGCACTGGTATGAATCCTAGCCAATCGAATTACTGACGAAACGTGTCTTTCAGAAGATTGTAGAGGACTATCGAGGATCGTGCGGGAGCAATCGGCTGTTTGTGATCCATTGCCTCGGCTTGACCACCGCAAGGGCTCCGGCCGTCGAACCAAAGCACTTTCGATGGGGTCGAATAGGGTAACAATCATCACCGCCGAGCCTCTGGACTCCTGAGTGTCTGCTGGGCGTCTGCCTTGCCCCTCACCGGTCGGAGGACTATGCTAGTTGATATGGAGCAGAGGGCGATTGCATGCTCGCGTCGCGTGATCGTATCACTCCAGCGATCAGTCACCCACATCGAGGGCCTCGGTCTTCACCGCCGCCATGCGGGTTTCTGTCTGACCGAGATCGTTGTCACGGATACACAGAGCTCTTGTCAAACAGTAGTGCGTGATGCGTGCACATCCGCGCCTCATGCCCTCCGCGCAAATTGAAGCTGGTGTGGCCGAGGTGAATGATCGAGACCGCCATGAAGTACGCCAATGGCTTTACCCTGATCGAGCTGATGATGACAATCGTCATTGCATCCGTGTTGTTGCTCGCCGGGGTTCCAAGCTTCAACGATCTCAGCAAGAAGAACAGCCTCGCCGCCGAGGTCAACGCGCTTATCGCCGATTTGCAGCTCGCAAGAAGCGAGGCGATCAAGCGGCGCCAGGCGGTCACGGTCTGCAAGAGCACCAACCTGACCAGTTGCGCCACCACCGGTGGTTGGGAGCAAGGTCGCATCATCCTCGACGACTCGGGTATCGTCTTGCGCACTCATGCCCCGGCGCGTGGCACCATCACCATCAGAGGGACCCAACCTCTGGCCAATGGCATCGTGTTCCAAGGCTCCGGTCTCATCGAGGGCAGTGGTGGCATGCTGGTCTTCTGTGACGACCGCATCGATGATTTTGCCACCGATCGCAAGAAGGCCAGCGTGATCACAGTCAGCAATGTCGGGCGTGTGCGCTCGATGAAGGCCGATGAACAAAACGCCATCACGACCTGCACGCCAAATTAGGCACGGGTCGATCAGCCGCGTATCAGGTCAGTCATGCAACCAAATTCAATCAAGATCGATCCGCTCCAGTCCGGCTTCACACTGATCGAGCTGATGATCACAGTAGCGATCGTTGGCATACTCGCCAGTATCGCTTATCCCTCTTATCAGCAATATACGACTCGCGCGAGTCGCTCCGAGGCTCAGCAATTCATGCTGGAGGTTTCCAATCGTCAAGAGCTCTATCTATTGAACAATCGTCGTTATGCCACCTGCTGTGACGGGACCGCCGATCTACAGATGACGGTGCCCGAGCGTGTCGCTCGCTTGTATGACATCAGCGCGCAGCCGAATGCCTCCAACCAGCCACTCGGCTACACCATCACAGCCACGCCGCTGAGCACAGCCAATCCCAAGTGGTATCCGGTGATGAGTCTCGATCACTTGGGCAACAAGCAGCCGGCTGATCGCTGGTAGCCTGGCGCTGATGACCTGGCACCGATGACATGTTGAGCGCGCCAGGGCAGCGCGGTGTTGGACTCATCGAGGTGCTCATTGCGCTGGTGATGATCTCGTTCGCATTGCTTGGATTGGCCGCCTTGCAAGGCAAGGCGCAGCGCGCCGAGCTGGAGTCCTATCAACGCTCCCAAGCCCTGATCCTATTGCAGGACATGGCCAGCCGCTTGCGAGCGAACCCAGCGCAGCGCCAAAACTATGTCACCGATGGTGCCATCTGTAACGAAGAGTCGCCACCGGACAGCTCGGCGGCGCTCCATGAGCGCGATCTGCATGAATGGGCCTGTCTGCTCGCCGGTCACCGCGAGCGTTTGAGCGATGAGCCGGTCGGTGGCTTGATCCGCGGACACGGCTGCATCGAGCGCATCGACGACGATCTATTCGTCATCAGCGTAGCCTGGCAGGGACTGACCAGGGTTCCGCGACCAAACCCGGAGGTGAGCACCTGCGGTCAATCGAGCGTCCCGGACGCGGAGGAAGAGGAGCGACGTCGCACACTGAGCATCCCGGTTCGCTTCTACGTGCCCTGAGGATGCTGATTGACACAATCGTCACTGGGATCCTTATCGACCAGCCTCACAGACATGCGCAACACGACCGAGCCGTGCCGGCGGATGGCGCAGCAGCGCCGCCCGGCAGTGGTAGACACAGGCTTGCCGGCCCAGTCCGGCCCCAACGGATCGGGTGGAGCAGAAGGCCCGCTCCGCTGCGCGCCGGACCCTGCGGCAGGCGCGCAACTCGCCAGCTGGCGCGCGCCATCCGGGGTCGACCCCGACATGATCGACCAAGCCGGCTTCTCGCTCGTCGAGTTGATGATCGCCATGTCGCTCGGTCTGGTCCTCACTGCCGCCGTCGCGACACTCGCGCTCAACGCCGCGCAGAGCTATCGCAGCCTCTATCTCGCGGGCGAGCAGATCGAAAACGGTCGCTACGCGCTCATGACACTGAAGGACGATCTCGAGCATGCGGGCTATTGGGGTGTGTTTTCGCCAAGCTCGGCCAAGTTGACCCTCCCAGCCACCATGCCGGATCCTTGCGATCATGGACCGGAAAACCTCGCGAATCATTTCTTTCTGCCACTGACCGGCACCGGCTTCACCTGTCTCGAGGATCTCATCGGAAGGATCGAGGGGACCGATGTGCTGGCCATCCGCCGAATCGAATCGAGCGCACCGGATGCCGCCGCCATCCCCCAGACGTTGAGCACGACACGCACCTATTTCCAAGCCAATCCAGGTGACTACATCATCGCCACGGATTGTGAGTTGGTCAGCGGACAGGTCAATTGCACATCCAGTTGGGGCCTGCGAGGGGCGAGCCCCAGATTCACCCTGGTCCAGCCAGACAACAGTCTGGCCAACATCCGTGAATATCATGCCGATCTCTATTATATCCGCAGCTGGTCGACCAGCCCCGGGGATGGGATTCCGGCACTGGTGCGGCTCGCGGCGGCACGTTCCGATGCAACGCCCGAGGCGGTCATCGATGGCATCCAAAACATGCAGATCCTGTTCGGACTCGATGGCGTACTGACCAACGAGACCAATTGCAACAACC
>RZZN01000082.1 GCA_009929855.1 Gammaproteobacteria bacterium | reverse complement strand
AAGTGCATGTGTCGCTCGTATTGGTCGAGGACGTCGCCGATGATGTCGTGCTGGCTCCAGCCCATGACATCATAGTCCTGGCCACCTTCACTGAGATGGACCTCGGCGCGATAGTACTCCAGCGCCTTGGCACGGCTGCGGCGCGTGTCGCGCATCACGAAGCTCGGGGCCTCGTAGGGACGTGGACGCACGCAGTAGTAGAAATCGATCTCGGCGCCATGGCGCACCTCGATCCAAACCCGTCCGTCCTCGCCCTCGCCGAGCGTGGCGTCGAGGCTCATCTTGCGCAGCTCTTCGGCGACCTCCGAGAGCGCCGGCCGGATGACCTCGCCGATGAAACGCACCGTCTCCTGCTCGTTCGGCTGATGCACCAGGCTGCGCAGGCGTCGTCGCCAGTTGACCGGCGCGGACGCGCCGCCCGGCGTCACCCGTGCCTGAAGCAGACTCAGATGCTTGATGCCGTCGATGCGCAGCGCCAGCAACAGGCCCCAGCACATGAGCACCATGACGACGGTGAACGGCAAGGCACTGGCGATGGTGGCGGTCTGCAGGGCCGAGAGACCACCGGCGATCAGCAGCGCGGCGGCGATCACGCCCTCGACCAGGGCCCAGAAGATGCGCTGCCACAATGGTGACTCCTCCTGGCCGCCCGAGGTGAGCATCGCGACGACCAGCGAGCCCGAGTCGGACGAGGTCACGAAGAAGGTCACGACCAGCAGGGTGGCGACCAGCGCCGTCACGCTCGAGAGGGGCAAGTGCTCGAAGAACTGGAAGAGCGCGACCGAGGTGTCGGCGGACACCGCCGTGGCGAGCTCGCCGATACCTTGGATCATGATCATGTGCAAGGCGGTATCACCGAAGAAGGTCATCCACATGAAGGTGAAGCCGACCGGCACGAGGAGCACGCCGAAGACGAACTCGCGGATGGTGCGCCCGCGCGAGATGCGGGCGATGAACATGCCGACGAAAGGTGCCCAGGCGATCCACCAGCCCCAATAGAAGAGCGTCCAACCACCGATCCAGTCGGTCGGCTCGTAGGCATAGAGGTTGAACGTCATCTCGAACAGGCTGGAGAGATACATCCCGGTGTTCTGCACCAGGGTCTGCAGCAGAAAGACGGTGGGTCCGGCGATGAGCACGAAGGCCAGCAGGCCCGCCGCCAGGATCATGTTCAGCTCAGAGATGCGCCGGATGCCACTATCCAGCCCCAGACCAACCGAGAGTGTGGCCACGCCGGTGATGAGGATGATCAACGTCACCTGGACGCCGATCGAGGTCGGGACATCGAACAGATAGTTCAGCCCCGAGTTGATCTGGATGACCCCGAAACCGAGCGAGGTGGCCACGCCGAAGAGCGTGCCCAGCACCGCGAAGATGTCCACCGCGTGGCCGATGGGTCCGTGGATGCGCTCGCCGATCAGCGGATAGAGCGATGAGCGGATGGTCAGCGGCAGGTCGTGCCGGAAGGCGAAATAGGCGAGCGACAAGGCGACCACGGCATAGATGGCCCAGGCATGCACACCCCAGTGGAAGAAGGTGATGCGCATCGCCTGGCGCGCCGCGGCGGCGACCTCGGGATCGCCGACCGGCGGTGAGACATAGTGCATCACCGGCTCGGCGACCCCGAAGAACATCAGCCCGATGCCCATGCCGGCGGAGAAGAGCATGGCGAACCAGGAGACATAGCTGTAGTCAGGCTCGGAATGATCGCGCCCCAGCTTGATTCGACCCAGGCCGGAGAGGGCCAAGCCGATCACGAAGACCACGAATCCGGCGACCGCCAGGATGTAGAACCAACCGGCCGAGTCGACGACCCAGGCCTGCATGGCGGCGAAGAGCGGCTCGGCGATGTCGGTGGCGAGCGCGGCGAAGAGCACGAAGACCAGTGCCAGGACCGCCGAGATGATGAAGACCGGCGGATTCCATTGGATCCCGGGCCCGGGTGCGACCGCGGTGTCCGTCGTCTGCTGACTGTCGTTCATGTGCGCGGACCCATCAGAAGTAGTAACCCAGGTTCAGGTTGAAGCGGTAATTCCATTTGTCATTGCCGTTGACGCCGAAGTCACCGACACCATCGATCCGACCATAGTCGTCCGACCCGCCATGGCGAGCCTCATTGCCGATGAAATAATTGCCGTTCGAGTAGGCCAGATCGCTGTAGATATACCAGCCGCCCCGCGCCCAGGCCGCGCCCAGCACCCACATCTGACTGTCGTTGAAGGCGTCCTCGTCCTTGACGATGCTGCTGTACTCCAGATAGGGCAGCACATAATCCAGCCAGGGCAGACCGGGCGTTGCTTGGCGGTAGCTGACCGAGATCGCCGGAATCCAGGCCTTGGTCGCCACCGGCCAGGCGAAGTCGTAGGCACCCATCGGGATCAGTGTGTCCGTTCCCCAGGGGTTGTCGCTGTCGATGTCGTATTCGTAGCGGGTCAACTGCGAGGCGATGGTCCAGTCATGGATCCGGCTGACCAGGTGCGCGGAGGCGGCCCAATGGCTGCCGTCGTTGGTACGTTGTCCCTCGAGCTGTCCGTATTGCAGCGAGAGCCCAACGTCGGTCGGGATGGCGCCCTCGTCCAGACTGTAGATGGCGCGCAGGTTGAATTGATGGCGCTCGTCATAGCCGTTGTGCGCACCGCCATAGAGGACATTGCCGGCACTGTCGACCGCGTCCTCCCAGCGCACGGCATCATAGCTGTAGCGGGCGCTGTCGAGACTGCGGCCGAAATAGCTGCCCTCGCTCGCGGCGTAATAGCCGAGGTCGAAGGTCCAGCGATCACGGCTGGTGGTGTACTTGACACCCAGGTCCATGTCGTCGGCGAGACCGACATAGTAGTGCTGATCGAAGAACCAGCTCTGCGAGATACCGTAGGGTCCCGGACCGAAGGGCACCCGATTGACGCCGACTTGGATCTCGCTGTCGTCGGCGAAGCGGTAGCCGAGCCAGCCGGTATGCAGGAAGTTGTAGTTTTGGCCTGTCCCGGCCGGATACCACCGATATTCGAGCCGACCGATGATGTTTTCGTAGTCGAGCGCGAGATTGATGCGGAAGGTGTCGAGCTCGACGTTGCCGCCGTTGCCGCCGCGGCTCGGCCCGCTGTCGTAGCCGCGATAGCTGCCAAGGACATAGTTCACCCGCATGGCTCCGCCGATGGTGAGCGGACCGATCTTGAAACCATCAGCCTCTTGCGGCGCCGGATCAGCCTCGGGCGTCGGCTGGGCGAGCGGCTCGACCGTCGCGGCCTGCATCGCCTGGGTCGGCGCCGTCTCGATCCGCGGCTGTCCGCCCTTGGCGATGGCCAGCTCGCGTTGGGCCTCGGCGAGCTGGCGGGTCAGCTCCGCGACCCGCTGCTCGAGTGTGGCGACATCGGCCCAGGCGCCCACCGAGACCGTGCACAAGAGCCCCGCGGCGAGCGGCGCCAGGATGGTGGAGCGCCGGCGCGGGCTCGGCGCCTGGGTGTCACTGGTGGTCGGCGCCTGGTGCTCTCGCTCAGTCATGCGCGTGGCCCTCCGTCCAGGTCTTCACCACCTCCGGATTCTCGGCCATCCAGCGCTTGGCATTCTTCAGTGGATCGGCACGCCGCTCCTGGTTCAGGACCATGAGCTCGGCCATCTGCTCGGGGGTCCAGTGAAAATTGTCGAGCACGGCATAGACCTCGGGCATGTCCTCCCGCAGTCCCTTGCGCACGATCGTATGGATCTGCTCGGCACCGTCATAGACGCCCTTGGGGTCATCGAGATACTTGAGATCGTAGCGCGCGAACTTCCAATGCGGCGTCCAACCACCGGCGTGTCGAGCCGCACCGGCTCCACGCCAGGTTCGATGATCGCGTGCGCGCACGGCGATCTTGACGGTCTGTTCTGTGGGCATGGCCCCGATGGTCCTTGCGGATTGCGATGCGCGAGATCGGCTGCGATCTCACCGCTTGAATCTCGGCCTGAAAGGCCATGTGTCCCGATGAGCCGACGGGGCGAGCCCGCATGAGTGGCGTGTACCGGAACGATGGATCGAGCCGCGGCGGATCCTGTGCTTGGCCTGCCGCGACGCGCGATGCTTTTTTACCTTATCGATCTCGGGAGCCGACTGCAACCCACCAATCCGACGAACAACCAGACGCTGCTCGATGACCACGGCTTGATCGCCAGCATCTGCCGGCGTGGAAATTGTTTGGACAACGCCCCGACCGAGCGCTGTTCACACAGCCTGAAGGTCGAGGCCAATCGTGATGAACCCTTGATGACCCACAGGCAACTGCGTCACCATCTGTTCCAATACATCGAGGTCGACAACAATCGAAGCCGCCGCCAATCCATCATCGGCTTATTCAACTCAGAGGACTTCGAGGCGAAGCAGACGGCGTCATCTCGCGTCCACTGCTGCTGCGCAAGATCAGTGCGCCGCTTGCCTCCGGTCGCCGACCTGGTGGCCCCTTTGCAGGAGAACATCTCGCGCTGGCGCTGGCGCTGGCGCTGCTCGTGCTCTGTGTCATCGATGCCAGGGTCTGGCTGCGCTTTCGCCCGCGCGCCTGCATGCTCGACGAGGACGGTCTGGAGGTCGTCTGGCCCCTGAAACGGCGCCACATCCGCCATGACCCCATTCGGGAGACGTGCCTGACCGACCGTCGTGCCTTGCGCCCTGATCTGGGCTGGGTCTAGAGGGTCAGATCGATCCCAGCGACCAGTAGACCCGGGAGCAGCTGGCTTTCGGTGGAGCGCCCATCGTAGGTCTGGGCCGAGAGCATGAGCTCTGGCTCGCGCGTGATGCCCTCCAGACGGTCGCCGAGCAGATGATAGAGACTGTCGTCGAAGCGCATGACCTTGACCGGCTCGATGATCTCACCGTCCTCGACCCAAAAGGTGCCGAAACGGGTCATGCCGGTCACCCTGCACTCGTTGGGATCTGACCAATTCGAATACCACAGATGGCCGATCCACAATCCCGTACCGAGCTCCTCGAGGACCCGTGCGCTCTCGAGGTGCCCTGGTGCCATGCCGAGCGACCGCGGGTCCGGACCCGCGGCATTGACCGGCTCGCCATATTCCTTGGCGGCGCGCGCATCCACCAGACACTGGGCGAGGCGCCCTTCGGCGATCAGATCGACCCGTGGTGGCATGACAAAGCCCTCGGGGGTGAAATCGGCGACCAGCCCGCGCCCGCACTCCTCGTAGATGTCGATCCGCGGATCGAAGGTGCGCTCACCGCGCGCCATCCGCAACAACGGGGTCTGCAGGGTGCGCCGACTCTTCAGATCGAAACCGCCCCAAGCGAGCAATTGCATCAGCTCTTGCACCGCGCTCGGCGCGAGATAGGCGCGATAGCGGCCCGGCTCCAGCTCGCGCGCCGGACGCGCCATGATGGTCAAGCCAGCGCGCATCTCGGCGAGCTTGCGCCGCAGCGTCTCCGCCTCCCATGCCATTCCGCCATAGGTCGCCTTGACCGCCTTGTCGGCCTCCAGATAGACACTCCAATCCAGATTGAAGCTGTTGCTTTGGTGCCAGTGACGATGACCGAGCGAGCTGGCCAGCCCTTCGTGGATCTCGCCACTCGCCCAGATCCCGACCAGATCGAGACCCGTGGCGGCGGCGGTCAGCTCGCCGATCGCGCTGGCGGCATCCGGCATGCAGTCAGTGCATTCGGTCTGCTGGCGCAGGCTTTCGCTCGGCTCGGTCGAGTAGTTGAGGTAGGGATCGTCCGGGACATGCGCCAGCCGCTCGCGCAGTCGCGCCAGCAATTGACGCGCGCGGGCGCGGTCCTGATGCGCCTCGCCGCTCAGGTCGCACCCGCCAGCGGCCTGCCGGGCCCCCGCGATGAGCGTGAGATCGAGCGAGGTGACGCTGACATGACCAGACTGGCGGATCCGGTTGCGGTTGAGCCGCACGAAATCGGATGACTCGGCGCCCAAATGAGCGAAGAGGATCTCACCGCCCGTCAGATCATGATTGAGCAGCTCGGCCAGATGAAAGAAGCGCTCGGCACTCATTCGCCACCCCCGAAGACCGACACCCCGCGGAACAGGCAAGGCGGCGCGGCATGCCCCACGTAGACTGACTGATTCGGCTCACCCTTGCCACAATTCTCGACCCCGCGCACCTCCAGGGTCTGCAATCCACCGACCCCGTCGAGACTACGCCAGAAGCGCGCCGAGATGCCGCGATAGCCAGGGTTGCGGACCAAACCCTTGAGCTCGCCATCCTCGATCAGGCGTCCCAGCTCGCAGCCGAACTGAAACTTGTTGCGGCTGTCGTCGATCGACCAGGACCGATTGGTGTCCATCAGCACACCGCGCTCCACCTGCGCGATCAGATCGGTCAAGCCCCCCTCCCCCGGCTCCAGGTTGAGATTGCCCATGCGGTCGATCGGTGGACGGTCCCAGCTGCTCGCGCGGGTACAGGCGACCCCCGGCAGGCCAGCGCGCGCCTGCGACAAGGACCCGCCGAGCGGGCGCTCGAGGATCCCGCGCCGGATCAGATAGGCGCGTCGGGCCAGCGCGCCGGTGTCATCCGCCACCCCGGGGACCAGCTCCATGGGCAGGGTCGGATCGAAGGTGACATTGAGCAGATCCGAGCCATAGCGATAACGGCCGAACATGCCGGGCGTGACGAAGCTGGTCCCGGCATAGTTGCGCTCGTCGCCCAGGATCCGATCGAGCTCCAAGGGATGGCCGATGCTCTCATGGATCTGCAAGACCATCTGGCTCGGCAGCAGGATCAGATCACGGGTCTCGGTTGGGCAGTCGGGTGCGTCCAAGAGCGCGATGGCCTCCGCGGCAACCCGGGGGGCATCTTCGATCAGCCCGACCGCGGCGATCCGCTCCAATCCGCCTTGCTGCGGCCAATCCGCGCCGCCGCCATGACGACGCTGGGTCTGACTGTCATGATTGGCCACGGCCACCAGACCAGGATGCACCGAGTCCAGGACCTGCGAGACCCATCCGCCGGCACTGCTCACCAGCAGTTGCGCCACCCGCCGCCGCGCCAGCCAGGCCGAGTAATCGACGATCCGCTCGTCGATCGCCAACGCGCGGTTGGCCGCGTGCAAGAGATCGAGCTTCTCGCCGATCGTCAGCGCGTCCCACGACTGCTCGATCGGGGTGCGATAGTGCGCGCGCGCGCGCTCGATCGGGACGATGCCGGCATCGAACAAACCCAGACGGGCATGCACCTCCGCCCAGTCAGTCGCGCGCGTGGCGGCGGCGCGCAACCCGGCGGGGCTCAGGTCACTGGTCGCGCCATAGCCAATGCCAGCACCTTTGACGACGATCACCATGGCCCCCCGGCTCGAGTCGAGTCGACTCGGCTCGACGACGCCTTGGCGCACCATCAGATGCTCGGACTCCTCGGCGACCAGACGCAGCGTCCAGTGATCGCAGGCCGGGGCCTGGACCATGAACCGCTCGGCGATCTCGTTCAATTGATCCACGCTCGAAGTCTCCCCCGTTGGATTCGATCCTGGAGACTCTGCGCAGTGACGCCGGTCCTGTCAACTTCGACCTGGCATGGATGAGTCGCGCCCGTCCCTTGCCGAGATGCGGCACGCTCAGGGATGGGGGGTGGCCGCGATCTGGCTCAGTCGCTCCAGCGAGTGGATGTGGATACTCCGGCGCTCGATGCTGATCAAGCCGCACTGGGCCAGCTCATGGAGCTCGCGCGAAAAGGTCTCGGGGCTGAGATTGAGCCTGGAGGCGACCAGGCCCTTGGTGACCGGAAGGACCAAGAGCGCCTGATCGGGCGATGCGGGTCGGACCTGTCCTTCCTTGAGCAAGAGATCGAGCACCCGCTGGCGGGCCGACATGAGACAGCAGCTCTCCAGGTCATGCACCAATCGATGCACGTCCTCGGCCATCAGTCGGAGCAGGATGCCAGCGATCGCCGGCCACTCGGCGACGGCGCTCTGAAGACGCTCGCGTCCGATCACCAAGACGCGGCAGGCCGCAAGCGTCTCGACATAGACCGGACAAGGCTCATCGAGCAGCACGGCCGCGAGCCCGAAGACGCGCCCCGCGGTCAAGATGTCGAGCACGCGCTCGGCGCCTTGAGCGGAGGTGGCCGAGAGCTTGACCCGACCATCGAGGATGCAGTGAACCCCACCCGGATGCTGGCCCTTCTCGCAGATGATCCGGCCTCGCGGCAACTCGCGCATTTGGCTGCCGCCCGCGATGAAGCGGGCTGGCAGGTCCGAGAGGGCCGCGAACGGGGGCAGCTCGCGGACATGTGACAGAAAGGCCGAGGCACGGTCGAGATCATTCATGCACCGATTCTAACAATCGGGCCGCTCAAGACAAGAGCTTGAAAATCCTATGAAAGTACTCTCGTATACCTCTTTGGAGGTAGCCAATCCAAACGCTAAGTCCATGATGGCTCGACCCTTGTCCCATACTTCGGGTAGAGTCGTCCCATGCTCGCGGCCCGCGCAACTCTTTGGGGGTAGACCCTGCTGGAGACCGACATGCGCTCCATTCCGACTGGATTCTTTCCGCGCTCACTGCGGCTCGGTGTCGGGGTCTTGATGGGGGCGATCCTGCTGCTGGCCGTGCTGAGCATGCTGATCTCTGGATTCATCGCCCGCAAGACCGAGGGTCTCGCCGCCGCGGTCAACCAATCCGGCTCACTGCGGATGCAGTCCTATCGGATCGGCATGGCCCTGGCCGATACCGCTCTCACGCCCACGCAGCGCGGCGCGTGGGTGAGCACGCTGGCCGAGGAGCTCGAGCAGCGTCTCACCAACCCGCGACTGGTCGACGCCATTCCGCTGCACCACGCCGACTCGATCCGCGCCGGTTACGATCAGATCGTGCGCGACTGGCATGAGCGGATGCACACCGCGTTGCGCGCCGATCTGGAGCGGCTCCGCGATCCCTCCAACCCGCTCGCGCGCGAGCACCTGGGATTGGACTATCTTGGTCAGGTCGATGGATTCGTCGCACACATCGACACACTCGTCGGTCAGCTCGAGGCGGTCACCGAGGGGCGCATCGCCATGCTGCGCCTGGTCCAGACGGTGGCCCTGACCCTGATCCTGACCGCGGTACTGATCACCCTGGTGCTGGTGCAGCGGCGGGTGATCGAGCCGCTCGGGGCTTTGCTGGAATGCGCCGACCATACGCGCCGGGGTGATTTCAGCATCCGCACGCGCTTCACCGGCGAGGACGAATTGGGGCGAGTCGGCGCGGCGATCAACCGCATGGCCGAGGATCTGTCCGGTCTCTACGCCGATCTCGAGGAGCGCGTCCTCATCAAGACGCGCGATCTGGAGCGGACCAACCACTGTCTGGAGCTGCTCTATGAGGTGGGTCAGACCCTGCACGAGTCGCCGCTCTCCCAGCCGATGCTCCACGCGGTGTTGCTGAAGATTCGCGATCGACTCGGACTGCGCGCCGTCACGCTCTGTCTGCAGAACGACCCCGACGCGCGCGCGGGCCGCGAGCGCGTGACGACCCGCAGCGACCTCGAGCAGCGCGGCGCCTGCTCCACCACAGGCTGCCTGGCCTGCCGCGACGCGGCGACGGCCGAACCCTTCTTACTGCCGATCCGCCAAGGCGGCGCGCGCGCGATCCTCTCCTTTCCAGTCGCCGACCAGAGCCAGCGTTTCGGCGTGCTGATCGTCGACCTGGACGGGGGAAGGACACTCGCGCCCTGGCAGTCGCCGCTCTTGACATCCTTGGCCGCCCTGCTCGGCACCGCGCTCAGCCGACACCGCCGGCTCGGTGATGCACGGCGTCTCTCGCTCTACGAGGAGCGAGCCATCATCGCCCGTGAGCTGCATGACTCCTTGGCTCAGTCGCTGTCCTATCTCAAGATCCAAGCAGCACGTCTGGACGCACTCCTCGATCCCACCACGGTGGTCTCCACACGTCCGGTCCTGGCCGAGCTCCGCGCGGGGATCAGCAATGCCTATCGTCAACTGCGCGAGCTGCTCGTGACCTTTCGTCTCAAGATGGATGCGCGCGGACTGGCGGCCGCGCTCGATGCCACCGTGGCCGAGTTTCGCGGCCGCGGGAATACCCAGATCCGCCTGGCCAACCGGTTGCCCAGACTGCTGTTGAGCCCACACGAGGAGATCCATGTCTTGCAGATCGTCCGCGAGGCACTCTCGAATGTCAGCCGCCACGCCCAGGCGAGCCACGCCACCCTACGCCTGACCGCGAGCCGGCGGGGTATTCGTGTCACCATCGAGGACGATGGACGCGGCTTGGATCCGGCGCTGACCCACCCGGGGCATCATGGACTCACGATCATGCGCGAGCGCGCCGCGAGTCTGGGCGGGACACTCAGGATCAGCAACCGCCCACGCGGAGGCACCCGGGTGTGTCTGACCTTCCCACGGCATGACGAGGCACCAGAGGATGACTTTGCTGATCGGCTCACGGCTCGGATGACATGACTCGAGCAACGCCAACCACACTGGTCGTCATCGACGATCATCCACTCTTTCGCAAGGGTGTCGCCGACCTGATCGCCATGGCGCCCGAGCTGGTCCTGGTGGGCGAGGCCGGCGACGGTCTGTCGGGCGTGGCGGTCGCGCGGCAGACCCGCCCCGACCTCATCCTGCTCGATCTCAACATGAAGGGGCTCAATGGGATCCAAACGCTCGAGCGACTCCGCAAGACCGACCTGGACAGCCGCATCCTGATGCTCACCGTCTCCGACAGCGAGGAGGATGTGGTCGCGGCCTTGCGCGCTGGCGCGGACGGCTATCTGCTCAAGGACATGGAGCCGGAGGAGATCCTCGCCAGCCTGCGCGATGCCGGCCGCGGCCGACTGGTGATCTGCCCGAGCCTCACCGAGCTGATCGCGCGGGCGCTCCGCGCCGATGCCCAGCCGGTGCGCCCCGACTCGGCCGGTCTGACCCCGCGTGAGCGGGAGGTGCTGCGGCTCATCGCCGAGGGCATCAGCAACAAGCTGATCGCGCGCGAGCTCGATCTCTCGCTCGGCACCATCAAGGTGCACGTGAAGCACATCCTCAAGAAGCTCGGGGTCAGGAGCCGCGTGGAGGCGGCGGTCTGGGCGATCCGGCAGGGCGCCGCGGATGATCCGCCGGGCTGAGCCTGTTGCTGAGCGCTCCTCGCGCATCCCCGGATCCCAGATTCCGCGGCCATGCGCACCGCGACGCGAGCGCGCAGGATCCGCGGCCGGGCCTGACCCTGCCTCTGAGTGAGGGTGTGCAACCGCGCGTCAGGGCCGCACCGAGTCGATCACCAACCTGACGCCCTGGCTACCGACGGTGACCGAGCGGAGCTGACCTTCCAGGTCGCCGGCGGTCGGCTCGGTCGAGTCGGACATCGCGATGCGCGCGATCAGGGTCACGGTCGCATGCTGCGACAGTGGGTCGTCGGGCAGCAGCGCCAGACTGTCATCGAGCGTGAAGGGCGCGGGCAGACGGTCAGCGGTGGCGCGCAGGCCGGCGAGCTGGGGTCCGCCACCGGACACGGGGCGCGCGATCAGATAGAGTGACTCCTTGCCAGTGACCCGCTCGGCCAGCTCAGGCGCGAGCTCGACGACGCCACTGATGGTGGCGAGCGCCGCCCCGTGCTGGGCATCCTCGGGCGGACGCTGATCGAGCGGAGCACCGAACGCGGCCTCCTCCGCGCGCCACTTGGCCTCCCTCAGCGCCGCCTGGATATCGGCGGCATAGGGGCTGTCGGGTGGCAACACCTTGAGCTGTTGACGAAAATAATAGGCGGCCTTGCCATATTCCTGCTCCTGGAAGGCATGCAAGGCGGCCAGCTCCAGCGCCTTCTCGTCCTGTGACGAGAGCAGCAGCGCCTCGCGTACCAACTCGATCGGACGCCCCGCGAGGTTGCGCCCCGCGTTGACCGCCAAGGCCTCGGCGTAGGCCGAAACGACGAAGGCATCCTTGGGCTGGAGCGCATAGGCCTTGGCATAGGCCTGCTCGGCATCCACCCAGCGCTCCAAACCGGCATAGGTCATCCCGAGGGTCATCCAGGCCAGTGCATCCTCCGGATGCGCCTCCAGATGCGCGGTCTGGTCACGAATGGACGCGGCGATCTGCTCCTGCGCATGCTGCGCCTGCGTCTCGGCGAGCGCCGATTGCATCATCAAACTGGGGTTGCCGATCGCCAGATAGGCGACCAGCGCGGTGGCCGGCAACAGGATCGCCACCAGCGCCGCGAGCCATCGCGTCTGGCGTGCCCTGCCCGACGACGCCCCGGCCTCCTGCGTGCGCGGATCTCGCAACAGTGGGATACAGACGGCCGCCACCGCGGCGGCGGTCAAACCCAAGGCGGTCAACCAAAAGGGTAGCGTGACTGTCAGTGCACTCATGGTGGCTTCTCTTCTCCTCCAACTCCAAACCGATGCTCGAAGCGGCATCGTCACCAGGCATCCTACACTGGATGATGGACGAGTATGAGTGTCAGACGCATCGTTCGCCCGTTGATCTGACTTGGCGTGCTCAGCGCAGTGCGAAGACGATCGGGACGGTGATGGTGACCTGGGAGCGCCCGAGCGACTCGGGGATGGCCGGCATGGGCGAGGCCCGCTCGAGCATGGCGGAGACCTCAGCGTCGAGCTCGGCATGACCCGAGCCCTTGACGATCTGATGATCGAGCAGACGGCCACGACGGTCGATCGTGAAGCGAACCTGGACCGTGCCCTGTTGCCGCATCCGCCGCGCCTTGGACGGATAGCGCTTGTGCCGACTCAGCCAGACCGACAGCTGGCTGAAATAGGCGCTGATGTCTCCCTGACCCTGGCCGGATCCAGCGCCAGCGCCCGCTCCACCGCCACGCGCGCTGCTCGCGGCGCCGCGGCCCCCGGTGGTGACCCCATGGGCGGTGGTCGCGATCTGTTTTGGCGGCTCGCGCGCGCCGACCCGCGCCACCGGTCGCTCGGCATCGCGCGCGGGCCTGGACGCTGATCTCTGCTCTGGCTTGGGCTGGGATTGCGGCTTTGGCTGAGGCTCCGGTTTGGGGTCTGGCTTGGGATCTGGCTTGGGATCTGGCTTGGGATCTGGCTTGGGATCTGGCTTGGGATCTGGCTTAGGGTCTGGCATCAGTTCCGGTTGAGGGCCTGGCCGCAGCGCGACCAACTCCTCATCGGTTGGATGTGCCGCGACCCGCTCGGGACCGTCGGCGCTCAGAGCCGGGGTGTCGGTTGGCGCCGGTTCAGCGCTCGGTCGATCACCGCTGGCGATGGCTCCACCCCCGGCCTCCCCTGGACCGGGTGGGACCAGCGCGATGACGATGGGTGCATGCTGGAGCGGCGCCGGGGTCGTCGGGCGCAGCAGTGCCATGGCCAGCAAGGCATGCACAAGCAGGGCCAGGCCGAGCGCCAAGAGCCAATGACCGGCACGCGGCTCCATCAGGGCGCGGCCTCGGCAAGGAGTGCGACCCGCGTCACGCCAGCCTGGCGCAGCGCATCCAGCAGAGGACGCAGACGTTCGATGGTGAGACCGGCATCGGCCTTCAGGCTGACCTGTGGCTCGGTCCCCGGCTCACGGGCCTGCTCGCCGCGCACGCGCAGCGCAAGCAGGGCCTGCAGATCCTCGGCCGACAGCGCCTCCCCGTCGAGCGCGAGACGCCCATCCGCCGAGACCAGGAGCACCAATCGCTCGGGCGCGGCCGCGTCACCGTATGACGCGATCGGCGGACGCACCTGAAACAGCTCAGTGGACATCAGCTGTCCGGCGATCATGAAGAAGATCAGCAGCAGGAAGACCACGTTGATCAGTGGGATCAGATGATCGTCGCCACGCTCGCGCGGGGCGGTGAGCCGAGATCGCCTCATCTGCGAGCGCGCACGCCAGGGCCGGGCACTCATCTCAGACCAATGGCCGGAATGCCGGCCGCGCGCAGGCGCTCGATGAGCCTGATGAGGCCCTGCAAGGTGACACCCTCGGCCGGCTCCACCACCACCCGCGTGCGCGGATCGGCCGCCAACCGCGCACGCAGATGCGTCTGCAACGACTCGGCGGAGAGTGGCCTGCCATCCAGGCTCAGTGTTCCATCGGCCGCCAGGCCGACCCACACCAGGGCAGCGGACGGTGTGGCGGTGGCGGCGTCCGAGGTGGTCGGCAGGACCAGCGAGAGCGCCTGCCAGCGGTGCAGGCTGGAGGCGAGCATGAAGAACAACAGGAGAATGAACACGACGTCGATCAACGGGGTGAGGCTCAGCATCCGGCGCCGGGGATGGACGGCGCGATCAAGCCGCATGTCGGGTCTCGAGCATGCTGGGTCGTCGCGGATCGCCGTCCTCCTGCACGACGACATCGGCCAGCGTGCGGGTGAAGACCTGGGTCACCGCATCCTCCATCTGCGCCCCCGCGCGCTCGACTCGGCGCTCGAGCCAGGCGTGGACCATCACCACTGGGATGGCGACGCTCAGTCCGGCGGCCGTGGTCAGCAAGGCCTGCCAGATCCCACCCGAGAGGATGGTCGGATCGACCCTCGCGCCGGCCTGCTCGAGACGGCGAAAGGCCTCGACCATCCCCAGCACCGTGCCGAGGAGTCCAAGCAAGGGACTGAGTCCGCCGATGACATCCAGTGCCCTCAGCCAAGCACGCATGCGTTCGAGCTCCTGGCTCGCGAAGCGCGCCAACTCCTCGCGCAGGAGCTCCTGATCCAGATCGGGCCGCAGCAGACCGGCCATCGCCAGACCCACCAAGCGGGCCGCGGGCTGACGGCTGCCACTGACGGCGTCCAGGGCCTCGCGGGCTCGGTTCGCGCGCCACAGCGCCAGGGCATGGGCCACCGGTTGTCGCGTCCCCGGCCGCAGCACGGCGAACTGCCATAGCTTGATCAGGACGATGGCCAGCGCCAGCACCGACAAGATGGCCAGCACCAGCATCACCGGTCCACCAAGCGCGAGCAGATCCATGATCGTCTGGGCCGGCGCCTGCAGCGGACCCAGCCAGGCCGCCCCAGAATCAGCACCGGGCAGGGCTGTTGCCAAGCCATCGCCCAAGGCGGCAAGGCCATCGGCCATCGGACCCGCCGTGTCGGCAACCGGGGTGCCCTGCGCGGAGCGCGCCGCGGCATCCGCGGCCAGACCCGGGTCGGCGCGAATCGGGACTTGCTCCAAGATATCCGGCCCGGTGCTGGCTGACAGGACCGGGCTGTTCGGTGAATCATATCGAGTCATACTGCGTCTCTGTTTGACCATCACTCGGACAGCGCGACAGCGCGTGCGGATCACTGCCGGTCGATCGCATCCGCGCGGCGGCGCGCCCCAACCAAGTGACCCGACTCACGCATCCGCGCCGGCCTTGGCCAGACGTTGTAAACCAGGTAGATCGACGACGGCGCACAGATGAATGATGTCGCCCCACTCGACTCTGTGATCCGGATCCCGCTCGGCCATCTCCTGCGCCCACTGCTGGATGGCCTTGAGCTGCCCGAGACTGACCATCTCGTCGAAGCGCGCGCGCTCAGCGGCCGTG
>RZZN01000081.1 GCA_009929855.1 Gammaproteobacteria bacterium | reverse complement strand
GGGGAGTCGGGGCGTCCTCGCCCCGAGGAAGGACCATCGCGACGCGCATCCTGAGGCAGGACGCTCACGCGGGCCGGGCGTCGAGTTGGTCTGATGGCGTGGGCGGATCCTCACTCGGGGCCTGGAGGCCCCGACTCCCCTAGGGCCTGGAGGCCCCGACTCCTTTAGGGCTTCGAGGCTCCGACTCCCCTGGGGCCTGGAGGCCGCGACTCGCTTGGGTCTTGAAGGCTCCGACTTCTATGAATGCTGGTCGATGACGCGGCAGAGGGCTTGCAGGATGGCGCTATCCTCGGCGCGCGCGGCGACCGTGACTTGGCTGAATCCGAGCCCGCGAGCCGCTTCGGCCGTGCGCTCCGCCACCACCACCAAGGGCGTCGCCAGCAGTGGCGCGCGGCCGTCCGGTCCGAGCATCTCGATCAGATTCGTCAAGACCTCCTCGCTCGTCGCGGTGACCAGGTCCACGGTCTCGGCCCAACGCGCCAGCAGCGGGGCGGGGTCGAAGTGCGGACGCAGACGTCGGTAGACCTCGGCGAAGTACACAGTCGCACCGCGCGCGCGCAGTGTGTCGGCGAACAGGGCGCGCCCACCCTCGCCGCGCACGATCAGCACGCGTCGACCGCGCATGTCAGCCAACTCGGGCAGCGCGAGCAGCGATTCGCTCTCGAAACGCTGCTCCGGGACCAGATCGGGCGCGCGCCCCCCATCCGCGAGCGCCCGAGCGGTGGCACGACCGACCGCGGCAATCCGCTCGACCCGCGGCCAGCGGCCGTCGGGCACCAGCGCGAGCGCCTGCTCCACGGCATTGCGGCTGACGAAATAGAGTAGATCCCATGACTCGGCCAAGAGTGCAGCGGCCGCGGCGGGATCGCGAGTGGGCGCGATCTCGATGCTCGGCACCGCGATCGCCCGACCATTGGCCGCCTCGATCAGCTGACAGAGATCCGCCGCCTGAGCGGCGGGACGCGTGACCAGCACGCCCCGCCCCCCGAGATCACAGGGCGCCTCCATCAGGCCTCCTGCAATGCGCCGAGGATCTCATCGGCACCCTGCGCGAGTAGATCCTCGGCGACCCGCGTGCCGAGTACTGCCCAGTCCGCGCGCGGCCCCTCCGCCGCGGCGCGCAGGATCCGCGTGCCATCGGGGGTGCCGACGAGTCCGTCGAGGCGCAGCCGCTCGCCATCGAGCAGCACCGCGTGACCGGCGATCGGCACCTGGCAACCACCGTGCAGACGCGCATTCATGGCCCGCTCGGCCATTACCCGGTCGGCCGTGTCGCGATCGTGCAAGGGCGCGATCAGATCATTGATGCGCGCATCGGCCTCGCGGCACTCGATCCCGATGGCCCCCTGACCGATCGCCGGAAGACTCTCGGCCGGCGTGATCCGGGCGCGGATGCGCGACTCGAAGCCGAGCCGCATCAGGCCCGCGGCGGCCAAGATGATGGCGTCATACTCGCCGGCGTCGAGCTTGGCCAGACGGGTGTTGACATTGCCGCGCAGCGGCTCGATGCGCAGATCGGGACGCCGGTCGGCCAGCTGACACTGACGGCGCAGGCTCGAGGTGCCCACGCAGGCCCCTTGGGGCAGGCTGTCGAGGTCCGGATAGCGATTCGACACGAAGGCATCGCGCGGGTCCTCTCGATCGAGGATCACCGCCAGATGCAGGCCCGCCGGAAAATCGACCGGGACATCCTTCATCGAGTGCACCGCGATGTCAGCGGTCCCCTCCAGCATGCCCTGCTCCAGCTCCTTGACGAATAGACCCTTGCCGCCGACCTTCGCGAGCGGGGCATCCAGGATCTTGTCGCCCTTGGTGGTCATGCCGACGATCTCGACCTCGATCCCAGGATGGAGTCGGGTGAGCAAGGCGGCCACATGCTCGGCCTGCCACATGGCCAAGGGTGATTTGCGGGTAGCAATACGGATGATGTTCGACATGCAAGGATCCTGGCGGTCTTCGATCGCACTGATTCACTGGAGCACGGGTCGCCGCGATGGCAACCCCACGGTCTCGGCTGAGAGCGCGATTGTGGCACAGAGGCGCACGGATTCGAACCGTTCATCGACCGGTGGGGCATCGCCGAGTCGACCTCGGCGATCCCAAGCTCGAGGGCCCGCGGGATCGACCGGGGGACATGGCCCAGTGCAACTGGGCTAGTGTCCAGCCGCGAGCTTCGCCTTGAGCTGCAAGGCTTGGATGGAGAGACTCTTGAGCAGCAGATCGTAGGCACGGCGCTGGGCCACTCGATGGGGCGAGTCGAGCGCGCCGAGCAGCTCCAGGCGGGCCTCGAAATAGGCGATGTCGGCATCCAACCGGGCCATCCGCAGACGCTGGTGCTGGCGTGCCTCGGTGTCGAGCGTCGTGAGATCCGTGTCCATCCGCGAGAGTCGGCTTGCGTCAGCGCGGCGTCAGAGCAAGGTCACGGCGCCTGGCCGACGCGCTGCTCGGCACCCGATGAATCCGCGAAACATGCTATAAACGCGAGCACTCGCCGCATCCATCCGAGCCAGAGAAGCCAAACACGACATGAGCGCGATCCTCCAACTCTTCCGCAGCTCCGGGGCACTGTACGGTGGCAATGCCGCCTTCATCGAAGACCTCTACGAACGCTATCTCAACGACCCGGAAAGCGTTGACATTGCGTGGCGAGAGCGCTTCCGAGCCCTGCAGCGAGAGGCCGCCAACGAGGTGCCTCATGGCCCGGTGCGCGAGAATTTCCTCCGGCTCGCCCGTGAGAGCCGCGCGCGCCCTCACGCGCGCTTCACCGAGGGGCTCACGCCAGCCGCCGCCGAGAAGCAATCCGCGGTGCTCGCGCTGATCAGCGCCTATCGCTATCGCGGTCACCAGGTCGCCAACCTCGACCCCATCAAGCTGCGCACGACCCCACGGATCGCCGACCTGGAGCCGGCCTATCACAATCTGGAGCCGAACGACCTGGATCAGGTCTTCCACACCGGCTCGCTCTACGCGCCCGACCGCATGACCCTACAGGAGATCATCGAGCTGGTCGAGCAAATCTATTGCGGCACCGTGGGCTCGGAGTACATGCACATCACCGACACCCGCGAGCGACGCTGGATTCAGAAGCGGCTCGAAGGCTATCGCGCAAGGCCCGAGCTCGACAGCACCGAGCGGCGTTGGCTCCTGACCCTCCTGACCGCCGCCGAGGGGTTCGAGAAATATCTGCATCAACGCTACGTCGGACAGAAGCGCTTCTCGCTCGAGGGCGGCGACGCGCTCATCCCGCTGCTCGATGAGCTGATCCAACGCGCTGGGCGCGCGGGCCAGCAGGAGGTCGTCATCGGGATGGCCCACCGCGGGCGTCTGAGCGTGCTCACCAACATCTTCGGCAAGCCACCGCAAGACATCTTCGATGAATTCGAGGGCCGGGTGAAGATGGACTGGCGCCAGATGGCCGGCGATGTCAAGTATCACATGGGCCTGGCCAGCGATGTCGAGACCCCCGGCGGGATCGTCCATCTGGTGCTGGGCTTCAACCCGTCACACCTGGAGATCATCAACCCGGTCATCGAGGGCTCGGTGCGCGCCCGTCAGCGCCGCCGTCATGATCGCACCGGTGACCTGGTGCTGCCGGTGCTCATCCACGGGGATGCCGCCTTCGCTGGACAAGGCGTGGTCATGGAGACGCTGCAGCTGTCCCAGACCCGCAGCTACACCACCGGCGGAACGGTCCATGTCATCATCAACAATCAGATCGGCTTCACCACCAGCAACCCACTGGACACCCGCTCGTCTCAATATTGCACCGACGTGGCCAAGCTGGTGCAAGCCCCGGTCTTCCACGTCAATGGCGACGATCCCGAGGCGGTGATCTTCGTCACCCGCATGGCGCTCGACTTCCGCAATCAGTTCCACAAGGATGTCATCATCGATCTGGTCTGCTATCGGCGACTCGGACACAACGAGGCCGACGAGCCCGCGGTGACCCAGCCGATGATGTATCGCAAGATCCGTCAACATCCGACCCCGCGCGCGGTCTATGCCGAGCGACTCATCGCCGAGGGCATCCTCACCAAGGAGGAGGCCGACAGCATGGTCGCGGGCTATCAGGGCTCGCTCGAGCAGGGCGTGGTGATCGCCCGCCCGGTGTTGTGCGGACTCGACAATGCCTACCGGGTGGACTGGAGCGTCTTTCGCGACAGCACCTGGGACCAGGCCGTCGACACCAGCCTGCCGATCGAGACGCTGCGCGCGCTCGGCGAGGCGATGCTGCGCATCCCACAGGGCTTCGAGCTCCATCCCAGGGTCGAGAAGCTCTGGGCCGAGCGGCGGAAGATGGCCCAGGGCGACCAACTGGTCAATTGGGGCTTCGCCGAGACGCTCGCCTATGCCACCCTGTTGGACGCGGGCATCCCGGTGCGCCTCTCCGGACAGGACAGCGGGCGCGGGACCTTCTTTCACCGTCACGCCAATCTCCACGACCAGGCGACCGGACACACACACACACCACTACAACACCTGTCCACGCATCAAGGCGCCTTCATCGCCATCGACTCCATCCTCTCCGAAGAGGCGGTGCTCGCCTATGAATACGGCTTCGCGACCGCCGAGCCACATGCTCTGACGCTCTGGGAAGCGCAGTTCGGCGACTTCGCCAACGGCGCCCAGGTCGTCATCGACCAGTTCATCACCTCGGCCGGCACCAAATGGGGGCTCGGCTGCGGTCTGGTGATGCTGCTGCCCCATGGACTCGAGGGTCAAGGCGCGGAGCACTCCTCGGCGCGCCTGGAGCGCTTCTTGCAGTTGTGCGCCGAGCACAACATCCAGGTCTGCGTCCCGACCACGCCGGCCCAGATGTATCACCTACTGCGCCGACAAATGGTGCGCGACTATCGCAAGCCGCTGATCGTCATGACACCCAAGAGCCTGCTGCGCCATCGTCTGGCGGTCTCCTCGCTGGATGAGTTGGCCAGCGCACAGTTCCACACACTCATCCCGGAGATCGACCCGATCGATCCGGCCGCGACCGAGCGGGTGATCTTCTGTTGCGGCAAGGTCTATTACGACCTGCTGGAAACCCGCCGCGCGCGCGGCTTGACGAATGTCGCCATCCTGCGCATCGAGCAGCTCTATCCATTCCCCAAGGTGGAATTCGAGCAGGCGCTCGCGCCCTATGCCGCCACCGAGGAGATCATCTGGTGCCAGGAGGAGCCGCAGAACCAAGGCGCCTGGGATCAGATCAAGCATCGGTTCCATTCACTGATCCAGGAGGGCAAGCGACCCCATTATGTCGGCCGTCCATCCTCCGCGGCACCGGCGGTCGGGCATCGCGAGGCCCATGTCGAGCAGCAGGAGCGTTTGATCGACGAGGCCCTGACCGGCCGCTACAACCCCAGCATGAACAAAAGGATCCCGCCACAATGAGCAGCGAAGTCCGTGTCCCCGCACTCCCCGAATCAGTCGCCGATGCCACGGTCGCCACCTGGCACAAACGCCTGGGCGACTCGGTCAAGCGCGACGAGAGTCTGGTCGATCTGGAGACGGACAAGGTCGTGCTGGAGGTGCCCGCCCCAGCCGATGGCATCCTGAGCGAGATCCTCGCCGCGGAGGGAGCGGTCGTGACGGCCGATGCCATCCTGGGCCGGATCACCGCGGGGGCGACGACCGGTGCCGGCGCCGCGGCCAGTGCCGAGCCCGCGCCAGTCACGCGCGCGGCACCCCAGCCCGCCCCGAGCAGCGCCGCGACGCCGTCGCGCGCGGCCCCGGCCGAGCCACTGATCGCGCCGGCCGCGCGCCGTCTGCTCAAGGAGCTCGACGTCGATCCCAGCGCGATCACAGGCACCGGCAAGGAAGGACGGATCCACAAATCAGACGTCATCGCCTACCTCGATCAGCGCGAGGCGCAGGCCCCGGAGCGGGATCCGGAGCTCGCCCGCCCACTGAGTCTCAGCGGCGACGCCGGACGCCCGGAGCAGCGTGTGCCCATGACCCGGCTGCGCGCGCGCATCGCCGAGCGACTTCTGCAGGCCCAGCAGAGCGCGGCCCTGCTCACGACCTTCAATGAGGTCGATCTCAGCGCCGTCATGGCACTGCGCAACCGCTACAAGGAGCCTTTCGAGAAGGCCCACGGGGTACGCCTCGGCTTCATGTCATTCTTCGTCAAGGCCGCGGTCGAGGCACTGCAACGCTTCCCCGTCATCAATGCCTCGGTCGATGGCGAGGACATCATCTATCACGGCTATTACGACATCGGCATCGCGGTCAGCTCGCCGCGCGGTCTGGTCGTGCCCATCCTGCGCAACTGCGACCAGCTCTCGATGGCCGACATCGAGCAAGGGATCGGCGAGTTCGGCCAAAAGGCCAAGGACGGCACCTTGAGCTTCGAGGATCTCACCGGCGGCACCTTCTCCATCACCAACGGCGGGGTCTTCGGCTCATTGCTCTCGACCCCCATCCTCAACCCGCCGCAGAGCGCCATCCTCGGCATGCACAAGATCCAGGAGCGGCCGATCGTCGAGCAGGGTCAGATCAAGATCGCGCCCATGATGTATCTCGCGCTCACCTACGACCACCGCATCATCGACGGACGCGACGCGGTGCAATTCCTGGTCTCGGTGAAAGAGACACTCGAGGATCCGGCGCGTCTGCTGTTGCGTGTCTGATCCCCGCGCATGCGGGGCCGACCGCGCGCACCCGGTCGGCTCGCGCGTGCCCACCGCACCGGCCGCGGGCGCGAGCGCCGCGCCGGCCTCAGGCCGCGGCCCGCGAGCCGATCGTTCCGACCACGCGGATCATCCGCGACTCGGGGACCTCGTTGTTGGAGATCACCTTCAGGCTCGGGACCGCGCGGCGCAGGAAGCGTGACAACAGCATGCGGATCGAGGCCGGGGCCAGCAGCACCGGCGGCAGCCCCAGATCCTCCTGACGCTGCGCCAGGGTGGCGGTGCGTTGCAGCAAGGTCTCGGCCAATCCCGGCTCGATGGCGGCATGCTCGCCACCGCTGATCATCGCCTGGGCGAGGATACGCTCCAACTCGGGCTCCAGCACCAGGACCTGCACCTCCGCGTTGCCGGGAAAGAGTGATTGCAGGATTGCCCGCCCCAGCGCCTCGCGCACCCGCGCGGTGAGCGCCAGCGTGTCCTGGGTCTGCGGCGCATGCTCGGAGAGCACCTCGAGGGTGGTGCGCATGTCGCGGATGTTCACCCCCTCGTCGAGCAGGTTCTGCAGCACCCGCTGCACGACCGAGAGGGTCAGGAGCTTTGGCACCAGATCCTCGATCAGCTTGGGCGAATCCTTGCCAACATGGTCCAAAAGCGCCTGTGTCTCCTGCCGTCCGAGCAGCTCGGCGGCATGACTGAGCAACAGATGGTTGAGATGCGTGGCCACCACGGTACTGGCGTCGACCACCGTATAACCCAGGCTGTTGGCCTGCTCGCGTTGGCTGGCATCGATCCAGAGCGCGGGCAGGCCGAAGGCCGGATCACGGGTCTCGCGACCCTCGAGCGGACCCGCGACACGCCCCGGATTGATCGCCATGAAGAGACCCGGATAGGCCTCGCCGGCGCCGATCTCCACCCCCTTGAGCGCGATGCGATAGGCATTCGGGCGCAGCTCCAGGTTGTCGCGGATGTGCACCGGGGCGCACAGGAATCCCACATCCTGGGCGAACTTCTTGCGCAAGCTGCGAATCCGTTGCAACAGCTCGCCACCCTGGGCTCGATCGACCATCGGGATGAGACGATAGCCGACCTCCAGACCGAGGACGTCCACCGGGATCACGTCATCCCAACTCGCCTCCTGTTGCTCGGTCATGACCGGTTGCGGTGGCGCCGGCGGGGCCTGCAGCAGCGCCGCCTCGGCAAGGATGCGCTGCCAGCGCCACCAGCCCAACCCGAGCAGGATGGATGACAGCATCAAGAACACGAAGTTGGGCATGCCAGGGATCAGACCCAGCACCCCGACGATGCCACCGGTGATGATGAGCACGCGCGGGTTGGAGAACAACTGGTTGAACACCTGCCCGCCGATGTCACCCTCGTCACCGACGCGCGAGACCACCAATCCAGCCGCCACCGAGATGATCAGCGCCGGGATCTGCGCCACCAGACCGTCGCCGATGGTCAGCAGCGTATAGGTCTGGGCGGCCTTGCCGAGCGCCATGTCGTGCTGCACGACACCGACGAAGAGTCCGCCGATGACGTTGATCAACATGATCAGGATGCCGGCGATGGCATCGCCACGCACGAACTTGGAGGCACCGTCCATCGCCCCGTAGAAATCCGCCTCCTGGGCGATCTCGCGGCGACGGCGCTTGGCCTCGGCCTCGTCGATCAGACCGGCATTGAGATCGGCATCGATGGCCATCTGCTTGCCCGGCATCGCATCCAGGGTGAAGCGCGCGCTCACCTCGGCGATGCGGCCCGCGCCCTTGGTGATGACGACGAAGTTGATCACCGTCAAGATCACGAAGACCACCAGACCCACCGCGGTATTGCCGCCGACCAGGAAGTTGCCGAAGGCCTCGATGACCTTGCCCGCGGCATCGCCCCCGCTATGACCGTTGAGCAGCACGATGCGGGTGGAGGCGACGTTCAGCGAGAGCCGCAGCATGGTCGTCACCAGCAGGATGCTGGGAAAGACCGAAAAATCCAGCGGCCGCTTCAGATAGAGGGCCACCAGGATCACCATGAGCGACACGGCGATGTTGAATGTGAAGAACACATCCAGCAAGAACACCGGCAGCGGCAGCACCATCATCGCCAGGATCATGATGATGAGCAGTGGCGCGGCGAGCTGCACGAGACTCCCCGCGCGCGGCGCCGAGCGCCGGCGGCACCGACGCCGCGCTCGGCCGCACCGGCTCGAGCCCGCCATGTCGCAGCCAGGCGTCGAGCTGGAAGACATAGGCCAAGACCTCGGCCACCGCGGTATAGAGTGCCGCCGGAATCACCGCGCCAAGCTCGCAGTGCTTGAAGAGTGCGCGCGCCAGGGGCGGCGCCTCGAAGATCGGCACCGCGTGCGCCTCGGCGATCTCGCGAATCCGCGCCGCGACCTCACCGCGCCCCTTGGCCACCACGACCGGTGCGCCCATGCGCTCGGCGTCGTATTGCAGCGCGACCGCCAGCTGGGTCGGGTTGGTCACCACCACATCGGCCTTGGGGACCGCGGCCATCATGCGCCGCCGCGCCATCTCGCGCTGCAAGGCACGCACGCGCGCCTTGATCTGGGGGTCGCCCTCTTGCTCCTTGCCCTCGCGCTTGACCTCCTCGCGGGTCATGCGCAAGCGCTTTTGGTACTGCCACAGCTGGTAGGGCACATCGAGCAGGGGCAGCAGCGCGAGACCGAGCGCGATGAAGAGCGCCGACAGCGCCACCGTGGTGGCAAAGATGCCGAGCGAGATCTCGATCGGCGACAGCACCAGGGCATAGAGCCGGTCCTTGTAGTACCAGAGCACCGCCGCGCCGATCCCCCCGATCAGGATGGACTTGAGCACCGCCTTGACCATCTCGGCCAGACCATTGAGCGAGAACACCCGTCCCAGCCCTTTGATGGGGTTGAGCTTGCTGAATTTTGGACTGAGCGCCTTGGGTGCGAAGATCAGGCCGGAGACCATCAGATTCGCGACCACGGCCGCGACCATCAGCACCCCGAAGAGCGGCAGGAGCATGAAGAGCGCTCCGGTGAGCGCCTCGCGAAAGAGATCGAGCATCCGGGCTGGGTCGAAGGCACTGGCACGATCGAACCCGAACAGCTTGATCAGCAGACCACTCAGACGCTCGGCCATCCAGCCCCCGCTGAGCCAGATGGTGGCGGCACCGCAGGCCACGACCATGAAGGTTGCCAGCTCACGAGATTGGGGAACCTGGCCTTCCTCGCGCGCCTGCTCCAGGCGCCGCGGGCTCGGCCGCTCAGTTCGCTCGAGATCGCTGTCCTCGGCCAAACCGAGCGTCCTGGATCAAGCCTGACGGCGGCTCAAGCGCCGCCATCGATCAGCGCGAGCGCGCTCTGCGCATCACGCTGCACACTCGCGCCGAGTTGGATATTGCCGGCGATCCGCCGCATGTGCGACAGGGTCTTCTCAGGCTCGTCAGTGAGCAGATAGGCGGTGCGATAGGCCCCCGAGGCCTGCTCGCTCTTGCCCAGGTCGGACGAGGCCTGTCCCAGCATGACCCAGTTTTGCCAGCGATCGGGGCGATGTCCGAGCGCAGTGAGCACCACCACCTCGACCTGCTGATAGCGCTTGAGCTGGCGCAGCGCGAAACTGAGATTGTCGATGATCTCCAAATCTTGCGGATTGACCTCGAAGGCGGACTGCAACAACTCGGCGCCCCGCCGATAGTTGGACTGACGCAGCACCGACAGCGCCTCGTCGTTCAGACGTCGCGCGCGCAGGTATTGCGCGTTCGGCGGGGTGACGATCTGCGCACGCAGACGCGGAAACAGGCGACGCCAGAGATCGAAATCGCCCTCGGTGGCGGCTCGCGCCAGGTCCTGGGCGAGCAGGAGCCGGGTCGAGGCGTCACTCACCGCGACCGACTCGGTGGGCGTGGGTGTGGGTGTCGGCTCTGGCGTGGGTATCGGTGTCGGCTCTGGCGTGGGTATCGGTGTCGGCTCTGGCGTGGGTGTCGGCGTTGGCTCAGGTGTCGGTGTCGGTATCGATGTCGGCTCAGGTGCTCGCTCAGCCTCGACAGCCGCCATTGCCACACTCATCGACGGCACGGCCACACTGTTCCAATCCACGGGCTCGTATTGCTCCGGTTCGGGCGTCGGGGACTCGGTGGGCTCAGGCCCAGTGGGCTGGGGCTCAGCGGGCTGGGTCTCGGTTGGATTGGGCTCAATGGACTCGATGGCCGTGAGCGGATCATTCGGGGGTCCGCGCTCGTCCGTCGCCGGGTCGCACGTCCCGCTCTGCGCCGCGGGCGCGGGCTGCTCTTCGACGGCAGCGAACGGCGGCGGGGATGCGGATTCTGGAATCGATGTCGCGAGTGACTCCTGATAGTAGTAGTACAGCAGATAGAGTCCGCTCGAGAGCACGAGCAGGATCTGCACGGCAATCACCCCGTACAAGAAGCGCAGCAAGAAGGGTGTCCGGGGCCGGGCGGGTGGATCGGGCGGATCGAGTCGATCAGGTGGATCGGGCGTGCCAGTCACACCCACACCCAGGCGCGGCTCAGGTTGCGCCGTGGGACTGGTTGGCATGCGGGCCGGTTGGCTCGGCGGGGAGATGGACGAGGCAGCGCTCGGCTCGACCGCTCGCGCCGCCGGCGCCTGGCGCGGCGGGGTCTCGGGAAGCGCGAAGGTCGGCTCAGCGCGCACTGGACGCGCCCCCGACTCGATGGCGCGCGCTTCAGCCGCGTGCTCGGCGGCCAGCAAGGCCAGTGCGAACTCGTCGCGTGGTGGCGACTGGCGGGCCGTCGACACGAACGCATCCTCCGCGCGTGGTGGCGACTGGCGCACCGACGCCACGAACGCATCCTCTGGCGCAACCGGCGCGAACCGCGCCCCCCCCGGGCGTGGCGCACCGCAGTTGGTGCAGAAGGCATCATCCGGACCCAGCGTGCCCCCGCAGCTGAGGCATGACTCCATACCCGGATCGGTGGCCAAGGGCACCGGGGTGCCGCACACATCGCATACAGTTTCGCCGGGTGCGAGCGGCTCATTGCAGAGTCTACAGTTCATGGCGCCTATGCTAACAAATCAGCAGGAGGGCATCGCCCCAGGACGCGCTATTCAAGCATGAATTCGATCAACTCGAGCATGCGCTGCGGTGGCTTGCCCATGAGCTCGAATTTCAACCCGAACCCCAGACTACCCTCTTCAAGCTCCCACTCCTCGATCAGACTGCGCGCGCTGTCGACCCTGAAGACACCGTCCAGATAGGGGAAGAGTCGATCGATTAGACCCGCACTGTCACCGAGTGTAGCGAGTGTCGCATAGCTCACCCGCCCCTCGACCGCGCCCAGCCGCTGCGGCAGCAGACCGCCATCGATCATCCCACCAGGCGGCTGCACGCAGACCCAGGACTGATCGCCAAACAGCGCGCTCGCGATCACATCCCGGACCTGTTCGCAATTCTCCTGCTCCAGACCAAGCACCAGCACGAAGAGAGAAGGCAGCTCCTGAGACAATCGACGTCGTCTCAGCGGCTCACCGAGCAGCTCGACCTGCCAGCCATGGAGATCGGGCGCGGGCGCGACCGGCTCAATGTCAGACAGCATCGACGCCTCCCGCGGACCATGCCCTGGCGCGGGTGCCAGCTCAGGCAGCGGTATCGGCGCTGGTGCTGGTGCCAGCTCAGGCAGCGGTATCGGCGCTGGTGCTGTTGCTGGTACTGGATCGAGCTGTGGCGTGACTGAGTGTGAGGTTGCTCGGATCGGCCCGATTGGCGTGCTGACCGCTGGCACTGGGGCTGGTGCCAACTCGACAGGGCTCGCCGGTGGAACTGGGGCGCGTGCCGGCTCGACGGGGCTCGCCGGTGGAACTGGGGCGCGTGCCGACTCGACAGGGCTCGCCGGTGGCACTGGGGCGCGTGCCGACTCGACGGGGCTCGCCGCTGGCACTGGGGCTGGTGCCGGCTCGACGGGGCTCGCCGGTGGCACTGGGATTCGCGTCGTCGGCGCGGCTGGCACGCTGGCTGACGATGCCGAGGCTGCCGAGGCTGCTGCTGAGGCTCGCGTCGGTTCGACTGACACGCTGGCGGCCGGGACGGGTGCTTGCTCCGACGGCTCGGCTGGCGCGCTGAACGACGCGGCTTGGTTACCGGTCGGCTTGGTTGGCGCGCTGGCCGATGGCTGGGATACCCGCGTCGACTCGACTGATCCGCTGACTGACATCGACTCATCGAGCGTCATGATCGCCTGCGCCTGGGCATGCGCCACTGGCCAGGCCACCCACAGATCGGAACGCCACGGCCGCTTGCCAAGCGCGAGCGCGTCAGTGGACCGCGCGCCACCAACATCTCCATCGACCCGGTGTCCAGCGCGCGCGCGCCAACGATCGGGAGCGCTGACTGGCCAAGCGTCGGATCAGTGGTCTCGGTCGGCGTCAGGATCAGTCTCACCAAGGGCAATCGCCGGTCGGACAGGTTCTGGAGCAAGCAGCGTCCTTCAAGCGTCGTGGCCATGCCATCTGAGTCAGTCCGCAGCAGCAGACTGCCCCCGATGGCGCGCAGCCACGGATGTGGATTGGCCATCCTCCCGCTCGACATCGCCGGGATGCGGGGCTCGGCCAGTGCACAGCGAACGATGCGACAGGCGGTGAGACGCAGCATGACCTGCACCGAGCCCGGGACGACCGCATCACCCTGCTCCGCGGTCAGATCGAACACACATTCACCCAACAGACGCTCGCCTCGCGGCACCTGCTGCTCGATCGCGACACGGCAATGGGCCAAGGGGCGATGATCGGCATCGAGCAGAAAGCCTCTCGCCTCCACCCAGTGCCAATCGTCATCGCCTGGGTTGTCCACCTCCCAGACACAGACGACGTCATGATGATCACCATGGCGTGAGGGTATGAGCGACACCCCAAGGATGTGCACGCTCGACTCTGTCATGGGCGTGTGTGGCAGTGGCGCACGCTGCGGAGCCTGGACCGCCGACGCAGGGTCGCGAGGACGGACCACATTGTGACCCGCTGGCGTGCGCTCCCCGGGATGAACCACACTCTGACCCGCTGGCGTGCGCTCCCCGGAATGGACAGCACTCTGACCGGCCGGCGTGCCATCCCCGGAATGGACCGCACTCTGATCCGCCGACACGCGGTCGCGGGCCGGCGCAAGCGGCTCGCTTGGCACGGACGCCGACATCTCCTGACGCGGGGTGACTTCCGGGATGGACGCTGACATCCCCTGACGCGCGTCCACCTCCGGCACGGTCGCGCTCACATCGACCGGCGGCCCCGCGTCCACCTGAGTGTCGACCCGAGTGTCCACCTGACGCGCTGCGGCGGCATCGACCTGTACCGGCGTGCCGCAGCGCCCACAAAATCGCGCCCCCTGGCGTAGCGGCGCGGCACAAGCCGAGCAGACCATGGGCATGCGCTCATCGAGCACCTGAGACAGCTCTGGCAAGCTGACCGACCTCCTCGCTCAAATAACCCGTGGATGGCCTCTCATCATGACAAAAATTCTGCGCGCAGCACAGTCTTTCTGGGCTCCAACTCAAACCAGCAGATCGACCTGGCTGACCGTTCCCACCTGCCCCTCAGCTCCCACATAGAGACTGGTCGCGCGGACCATCCCCAGGGTGCGATTCTCGCCATCGCGTACAGTGAAAGGGGTATCCAGACTGGTCAGAAAGAATGCGCTGATTCCCGCACCCGCCTGATCCATCGTCAGCAGCCGCCCCTCACCCGCGGCATCCGGTTGCCAGAGGCGCAGCCTCGACCATGCCGCATCCACCTCGTCCAGCCAACCATTGCCATCATCATCGAGCTCCGCCAACTCGGCGAAGCCGTGACCCGTGCGCGGACCAAAGAGCTCCAGACCATCGTCGATACGACCATTGTCATTTCGGTCGAAGGCAATGAAGCCGCGCCCAGCCGGCAGCGGCACCTGATCCTTGCGACCGTCACCATCGAGATCGAACGCAAAGCGCACATCGCTCAAGTGAGCGGTTCCCTGGCCGAAATCGATCATCAAGGGATCCTGCATCTGCTCGACCGCTCCGCCGCGGATCCGCATCGACACCGTTTCGGCATAGTGACGCTCCATCGACAGCGCCAGGTCGAACCGGATCTCCGCCCCATCCGCCATGCGCACCACACCTTGGGCGGCAAACCGAGTCACCTCGCTCTCGCTGCGGTGCGCATCGAAGCGATACTCGAACCCAAACGCTGCGGGTCCGCCAGCACCAGCCGCAACCGCATCCTGCGCCTCAACCCCAGTCACAGCCCCATCCGCGCGATTCAGCCAAAACAGCGACACCGCTTCCCCAGTCAGCATCTCGATCAAACGTGCCAGCAGCAGGATCCGAGGCTCCAGCTCGATCCCAGTCTCCCCGCTATTCGGGACCGGGGCTGGAGCTGGTGCCGCCACCTCAGCCGACTGCGCCGCCCGCGCAGCGTCCGAAAGACTGACCTGCAGACCAGCGCCACCCAGGCCCTCAGCGGTGCGAGCACGCTCTCCACCCGCCGCCGTGCCTCCCCGAGCGAGCCACTGCTCCGAAACCTGCAAGCGCTCACTGTACTGATGAGAAGATCCCAGAGCGATCTCGAATGACTCGACTCTCATGATGAATGCCCCCGCCCCCGCGCACTCTCAAACCAATGGCATGAGAGGAAACGGAGACACGCTCGTCCAGTCATCACCCAGGATTCAGGCACCGACACCACCATCGATTCAAGCACCGACACCCACGGCGCATCTTCGCTATGATGGAAGGTAAAAGCGAGAATGCCACCTGGCTTGAGAATCCGGTGCGCCTCGCGCCAACATTGGGTCAGCACGCGCTGGTAGAAGCCGTCGGAGTCCTCTGGCTCGCGGGCCTTGTTGGCGACCGCCTCCATTGCTTTTGGTGTGTACTCGGGGCTAAAGATGTCTGGGTATTTGTCTTTCAGCAAGAGCCTGAGCCAGACGTAGAAGAAATCGG
>RZZN01000080.1 GCA_009929855.1 Gammaproteobacteria bacterium | reverse complement strand
CCGTTTCTGTGCCATGCTCTCTACCCCCGTGCGTGAAACCTGAGCGCATCATGCCGAGCGTGCAGTGGGGGGGATAGATGTATTTCTCCGGACGCTTACAATAGAACCAGCTCCAATATACACGACGCGCATATCCGGTTTGCTCTGCGCAATCAGGCGCACGTCATCTGTGAAAAGCCCTTGGTGCTCAATCCGTGGAATCACGATGGCCTGCGCGAGATCGAGGACGAAACGGACGCTCGTTTTTTCAATACCCTGCAGCTAAGTCTGCATCCGGCCATTCGTGCCCTGCGTGAACGGATCCTGGCTCAGTGGGCGAGTTCGTGCACGATGTAGACATCACCTACATCACCGCACGGGGCAACTGGTATCAGTTCCGGTAGGGTGGATCAAGCGCAGCGGATCCACCAACCCGCTGCCCCGACCCAAGCCGATGCCTGAAGTGACACGGCAGGGCGGTAGCGTGTCAAACGCCGGAGGCTGTTCATCCCTTTCCCCAGCCCGCCCCCTCGAGTGAACCCCGGGGGACGCCCGATTCGCGTGACCGCCCACGCCAACCTCCCAGCGCCCTGAGTGCAACGACACCCTTCGCTACCGCGCCCTGCGCCTGCTGGAGCACGACCCTCACCTTAGCCAGCATCCTCATCGCCGTGAGCCCTTTACCTGCGAAGCACCCCAAACCATGCCCACCCCCATCCTACACCGCAAAATCCGCCTGGCCGTCATCGGCTGCGGGCGCATCGCCACCAACCACTTTGGCGCCATCGCCAAGCACGCGGAGGATCTGGAACTGGTCGCGGTCTGCGACACCAACCCGAGCGTGCTCAAGCAGCAGGCCGATACCCATGGCGTCCCCGGCTACAGCCACCTGCCGCAACTGCTCACCACCGTCCAGCCCGACCTGGTCGCACTCTGCACCCCCAGCGGTCAGCATCCGGAGCAGACCATCTGCGCCGCCCGTCATGGCGTCCACGTCATGACCGAAAAGCCCATGGCCACCCGCTGGCAGGACGGAGTGAAGATGGTCAAGGCCTGCGACGAGGCCGGCGTGCATCTGTTCGTGGTCAAGCAAAACCGTCGCAACGCCACCCTGCAACTGCTCAAGCGCGCCGTCGACGAAAAACGCTTCGGCCGCATCCACCTGGTCCACCTCAACGTCTTCTGGACCCGTCCGCAGAGCTACTACGATCAGGCCCGTTGGCGTGGCACCTGGGAGTTCGACGGCGGCGCCTTCATGAACCAGGCCAGCCACTATGTCGACCTCCTCGACTGGCTCATCGGTCCCGTCGAGCGCGTCCAAGCCATGGTCAGCACCACCCGTGACATCGAGGTAGAAGACACCGGCGTCCTCAACGTCCACTGGCGCAATGGAGCACTCGGCTCCATGGCCGTCACCATGCTGACCTACCCCAAGAACCTGGAAGGCAGCATTACCATCTTGGGCGAGAAGGGAAGCGTTCGCGTCGGCGGTGTCGCGGTCAATGACATCCAGCTTTGGGACTTCGCCGAACCGCGCGACTACGATGAGCAGATCATAAGCGCCAACTACGAGACAACGTCCGTCTACGGCTTCGGCCATCCGCTCTTTTACAAGAACGTCATCGATAGCCTCCGCGGCACCGCCGAGCCCGAGACCGACGGCCGTGAGGGCCTCAAATCCTTGGAGCTGCTCATCGCCGCCTACCTCTCGGCGCGCGATGGTCGGACAGTGTCGCTGCCGTTGGAATACTGAATTCTTGGCTCATCATGAATTTACTCATTGACGTCAACATTGTCATCGACATCTGCACACAGAGAAAACCCCACGCAGAACCGAGCGCTATTGCCCTTGAAATCACCAAGCTCAATCAAGCGTGCCTATGGCTTTACGCGGGATCGACACAGACTTTGGTGTACAACCTCTACAAGCACCTGCGGCAAGTGCATCAAGAAGCAGGCAGACCGCTGACAAACAAGGCTGTCCTTGCCAACGCAAGACGCCATCCGCTCGCGGCTCGAGCAGCACCGTACCAGCGTCTTCGACCATTCTTACCCATCCGTGAACAACCGTGGCTAATGTAACCATCCACTCCACCGCCATCATCGACGACGGCGCCCAGATCGGCGAAGGCTCACGCATCTGGCACTGGGTCCACGTCTGCGCCGGTGCGCGCATCGGCCAGGGCGTCTCCCTCGGCCAGAACGTCTTCGTCGGCAACAAGGTCAGCATCGGCGACCGCTGCAAGATCCAGAACAACGTCTCGGTCTACGACAACGTCACCCTCGAAGAAGGCGTCTTCTGCGGCCCCAGCATGGTCTTCACCAACGTCTACAACCCCCGCTCGCTCATCGAGCGCAAGAGCGAGTATCGCGACACCCTGGTCAAGCGCGGCGCCACCCTCGGCGCCAACTGCACCATCGTCTGCGGTATCACCATCGGCGAATTCGCCTTCATCGGCGCCGGGGCCGTCATCAACAAAGACGTCAAGCCCTACGCCCTCATGGTCGGCGTCCCAGCCCGCCAGATCGGCTGGATGAGCGAACACGGCGAACAGATCCCGCTGCCGTTGGAAGGGGAGGGCAGCTACACTTGCCCGCATTCCGGCCAGGTCTACCGCCTGCAAAACGATTCCATCAACCGCGCCTTATGAAACTCCTCACCATCCTCGGCGCCCGCCCACAGTTCATCAAGGCTGCGACCGTCAGCCGCGCCATTCGCGCCCGCTCGCCTGAGGAACCGTCCATCGAGGAAATCATCGTCCACACCGGCCAGCACTTCGACGCCAACATGTCGGACGTCTTCTTCGAGCAGCTCGACATCCCGCGCCCGCACCACAACCTGCACATCGCGGGCCTGAGCCACGGCGCCATGACCGGGCGCATGCTCGAAGGCATCGAGACGCTCATCCAGCAAGAACGGCCCGACTGGGTGCTGATCTACGGCGACACCAACTCCACGCTCGCCGGCGCGCTAGCCGCCGCCAAGCTGCAGATCCCCGTGGCGCACGTCGAGGCCGGGCTGCGCTCCCACAACCCAGCCATGCCCGAGGAGATCAACCGCGTCCTCACCGATCGCGTCTCTAGCCTGCTGCTGTGCCCGACCGAGACCGCCGTCAACAACCTCGCGCGCGAAGGCTTCCCCTTTCCGGCGACGCCCGCGCCCCGGTCGGCAAGCCGCGCAACGGCCAGCAGCGCCGCACCAACCGACACAGCGCCCAGGCACCCGCAACACCAACGCATCGTCAACATCGGCGATGTCATGTTCGATGCCGTGCGCTACTACCGCGATCGCGTCCAGGCCGAGATCAGCCTCGACGCCTTTGGCCTGCAGCACCAAGGCTACGCGCTCTGCACCCTGCACCGGCAGGAAAACACCGACGACCCCGCACGGCTGAGCGCCATCCTCGCCGCCCTGCGCGAGATCACCACCCAGCAACCCCTGGTGCTGCCGCTGCATCCACGCACCCGCGCCAAACTCGCGCAGCAACGCAACACCAATGCCCTCGACGACCTGACCATCCTCGACCCCGTGCCCTACCTCGAGATGCAACGCCTGCAGATGAGCGCCCGCGTCATCCTCACCGACTCCGGCGGCATGCAGAAAGAGGCCTACTTCCACCGCGTGCCCTGCATCACCCTGCGCGACGAGACCGAATGGGTGGAAACCGTCACGGCAGGGTGGAACCAACTGGTGGGCGCGGACGGCGAGCGCATTCTGAATGCCTGGCACACGGCAGCAGTGCCGAGCAACCAAACCGAGAATCTCTACGGTGATGGCCAGGCCGCTGCAAAGTTCATTGACCACCTTTGCTGGAAGAGCTGATCAACCGCTCAAAAAAAATGCCAACAGTGACAAATTGCATCACATGGAACCGCTATATCCCATGACCAGTCCATCCCCCACAGCAACACTCATCCCGCCCGCGCTCGGCCTCGCCATCTTCGCCTGGAGCGCGCTCTTCGTCTGGCAGGGGCTGGACTTCACCGACCTCGGTTACTCGCTTTCGGCCTACCAGCAGTTTTACAACAATGACTTCCCCAGGCTCAGCTGGCTCACGGGCTTCCTCGGTCACTGGGTCGGCGAAACCCTCGGCGGCACGGTGCTCGCGTACAACTTGGCCGGATCCCTAGCCCTGGCACTGACCGGCGTCATCGCCTACCTCGGGTTACAGCTGGTCTTCAGCCGCGGCTGGGCACTGGCCGGCTGCGTCTTCGTCGCCTTTCTGTTCTCCACCAAGGCCAATGCCAACTGGATCAGCTATAACACGCTCACGGCCCTCTTCTTCACCCTGGGCGCCGTAACGCTGTTCAACGGTCTGTACCGTGAGCGCCCAAACTGGATCCTGTTCGCCGGCCTTGTGCTCGGCGCCAATCTGTACATCCGCTTTCCCAACCTGCTCGGCATTGGACTGGTCTCTGCGGTTATCCTGCAAGGCCTGCTACAGCGCTGGCCATGGCGCCGCACCCTACGCTGGAGCCTATTGTTTATAGGCGGCTACCTCCTTGGCATCATCCTGATCGCGACCTTGATACTGATCCATGGTCATGGCGATCTCGTTCTGCAAGGTCTCCAAGGTCTCTTCGCTAAAGCTGTCGACGACAATTCGACCCATTCCGGCAGTATGCTGATCCATCTGTTCCTCCGTGATCATGCCTACGCCTTCGTACTTTCCGGTCTGACGATCGGCGCTGGCCTGCTGATGGTGCGTCTGATCAAGGATCGCCCCGTCTGGCTGCACACCGTAGTGGTCATCCTCGCCGCGCTCACCCTCTCACTCACCTTCAAGGTCATCGAAAGCTGGAAATGGGCCGTCCCCGGGCTGCTCTATCTTGGTCTACTCTGGATCGCGTTCAAAGAGTGGCGCTCACGCCCACAACTCGTTCTACTCGCTTTCATCGCGCTGGCCATTCTGGTGCTGGCGCCGCTTGGCTCAAACAATGGCATCCGCAATGCCGTCTATGGTCAATGGCTGGCCCTGCCACTGCTTCTCATCTGGCTCTGGCAGGGAGGGGCAAATGCCACACTGCCCTTCGTCAGCTCGGCGGCGGCGCGCCGACTGGCCGCAACCACATTGATCCTCACCCTGGTCGGCTACAGCTTGGTCAGCAGTTGGTTCTACAGCTACCGCGACAGCCGCGATCGCCTCGCCCTGACACAGGCCATCGACCACCCGCTGCTCATCGGCACCCACACCACCGCCGAGCGTGCGCGGGTCGTCACCCAATTAATCGACGCCATGCCGGCGTGGATCCAACCCGGCGACACCCTGCTCGCCTACCCGGATCTGCCCACGGTGCATTACCTGACCCAGACCCGCAGTTGGATCGGCAACTTCTGGCCCATGCTTTATCGCGAGGCCGAGATTCAGCACCGGCTGGAGGAAAAACTGGCACAGTCCGCACCGCTCCCGGTCGTCGTCCGCTCACTGGGCGTCACCCGCAATTTCACTTGGCCGCTCAACTCGCCCCGTGACGAGAACCCCGAGCGCGAAGCCGCCTGGGCCGCCTTCGATGGCTTCGTGCAAAACCAGAACTATGCCGTCGTCTGGAGTAATGACTTCTTCGAAATCCTGGTCCCGGAGCAGCGATGACCACCCAGTGCTTCCTGGTCGAGGTTCTACCAGCTGGCCTGGCAGCGCCCCGGCGTGCGCGACATGAGCTCCGAGCAACAGCGCCAACTTGCGCGAAGCCAGCATCAGGTCCCGAGCGCGCCGCTGAATCTGGCGCTCACCGCCGCCTTTGGCGCGGAGACGCCGCTGGGGCATTGGCTGCGGTTTCCTTGGGGCACGTCCATCCTCGGGGTGTTTCGCAAGACGCAGATAGGATCAGGAGCCGGGGATTAACAAAAATGTCTGACATCACCGTCATCCGGTAGGGTCGTGAACAAGAAAGTTGCGCTTGACGCAAATCAATGGGGTCAACTGGGTCAGACTAACCAGGTTGATACAACCCCGTGTCCTTCCATCAGCGTTGTTATACCCGTATACAACAGCGCAGAGGGTCTGCCCACGCTCGCGGAGCGGCTCGCTCGGGTTCTCAGCGCACTCGGCTGCACATGGGAAGTCATCTTCGTCAACGATTGCTCGCCTGACGAGAGCTGGCTGGTGATCGAGGAGATCGCGCAAAAGCGGTCGGGCTTTCGTGGGCTGTTGCTTGCGCGTAATGTGGGGCAGGCCAAAGCCACCCTCTGCGGTATCCGCGTTGCCACAGGTGATGTGGTCGTAACCATGGACGACGATTTGCAGCATGACCCGGAAAGTTTGCCCCAGCTGCTCGCCGAGCTCGACAGTGACGACGGCTACGATGCTGTGTTTGCCTGGTTCCCTGAAAAACACCACGCAGGCTGGCGCAACCTGGCGTCTCGACTCGTGGCGTGGCTCAATGCGCGGGCGTTCGGGCTCGGGGGGCTACGGCTGTCTGCCTATCGCGTGATGCGCCGGCAGGTGGCGGATTTCATTCGTGCTAACCAGGCCTCTTCGGTGGCGACGCCAGGCGCGCTGGTGCTGGCCGCGACACGGCATGTGAAGTCGGTCCCCTTGCAACATCGGGAACGCTCCTTTGGACGTTCCAATTACACGCTGGCACGACAACTTCGCCTCGCGCTCAATAACCTGATTGGCGTCAGCCTGTTGCCGCTGCGGTTGATCTCGGGACTGGGCATTTTCACCGCCGGGCTCAGTGGCCTGATGCTTCTGACCACGTTGGTGCGTTACTTCACCACGGGCTTCGGCGTGCCCGGATGGGCCACACTCGTCATTCTGGTCACCTTCTTCTCCGGCATGATCTTGCTTTCGCTTGGGGTCATCGGCGAGTATCTGGTGCGGGTGCTGCGCGAACTGCAATACACAGACGTGGTGCCAGTACGCCGGAGCATCGGGTTTTGAGCGCCATGACCCGTCCGCGCCCGCGACTCTTGGCTGTGCTGGTGATCCGCCGATGAACTGCGTCATTCTGCAGCCTAGCTTCATCCCCTGGCGGGGGTATTTTCATCAGATTCAGCGGGCGGATCTCTTCGTATTCTACGACTGCGTACAGTACGACAAGCATGGCTGGCGCAACCGTAACCGGATCAAGACCGCTCAGGGCGGCCAATGGCTGACTATCCCGGTGGCTGCCAGCGGCACACGTGAGGGATTGCTCATCCGCGACGCCCTGGTGACGGGTGAGCCGGGCTGGCGCCGCAAGCAGCTCGCCAGCATCGAACAGAACTACCGCAAGGCCCCGTTCTGGCAGGAATACGCCCCGCTCGTCGAGGAAATCTACGCCCTGCCTGGACCGCGGCTTGCCGATATCACCTGTGCCGCCACCGAGGCCATCGCCCGGCGGCTTGGCATCACCCACACCCGCTTCCTGCGCTCCAGCAGCCTCAACGCGCGGGGGGAGAGGACCGACCGGCTGCTCGACATCCTCGGTAAGGTCGGCGCGACCCATTACATCTCCGGTCCTTCGGCACGGGACTATATCGAGGCGGACAAGTTCGCTGCCGCTGGCATCACGCTGGAGTACATCGGCTATGACTACCCAGACTACCCCCAGCTGCACGGGCCGTTTGACGGTCAAGTATCGATCCTGGACCTGCTTTTCAATGTTGGGCCAGAGGCACCGCGGTATATCTATATCTGGGGCAGCGATGGTACCTGACCGCCTGATTACTCCCGGGGGTGGCAACTAATGACCAAACCGCAGATGGCGATCAATGGAAAGCGGGTGATGATCCTGGGTGCCGGTAACACCGTCGCGCCTCTGATCGCGTGCGCGAAGCAGATGGGCCATGAGGTGATCGTGGTCAGCCCCTATGGCGATTACCCAGGTTTCCGGCATGCTGATATTGCGCTGTTCTGTGACTTTCGCGACACCGATACGATCCTGCGTCATGCTCGTGCCCTGAACATCGATGCCATCACCTGTACCGGCACGGATATTGTAGTGCCGACCATCGGCAAGGTGGTGGACGCCTTGGGGCTGCCCGGGCCCAGCTACGAGGTGGCCCGCCGGTGCGCGGACAAGTGGTTGATGAAGCGCGCTCTGCTCGATGCAGGTGTCATGACCGCGCGGGGTCTTTTGTGTGAAGATCTCGGTCAAGCAGCGGCGGTTGGGCAGGAACTTGGCTATCCATTGATGTGCAAGGCCGTCGACTGCTCCGGCAGCGAGGGCGTCTTCCGTGTCGATGAGCCCGGCTCGCTCGCGACGGCTTGGGCAAGGTCACGGCGTGCGTCCCCGACCGGACAGATGGTTCTGGAGCAATTCCTGACTGGTCTGGAATTTGGCGCCCAGGCCGTGGTGGAAGGTTCTCGCGTCACGGCCGTGTACTTTCATGACGACCAGACCACGCCTCCTCCGATCCCGGCACCGATCGGTCACTCGATGCCCTGCACCTTGGCAGCGCCGGTGCAGCAGCGCGCCCGTGCCGAGGTGGTGCGCGCCATCGCCGCCCTGGGCGTGCGCGACACCATTGCCAATATCGACCTGATGCTGGTCGGCGATTCGCCTTACATCATCGAGGTCGGCGCGCGCATGGGGGCCACCTGCCTGCCTGAGACCATTTCCATCTTCGGAGGCTTCGATGCCTACGCGGCGACCCTGGCGCTGGCGCTCGGACAGCCGGCCGACCTGCGAGACGTGACCACCGGCACCGCTAACGCCTCACGACTGCTGCGCAGCCCGGCGGACGGCGTTGTGTTGCGGGTGGAGGTGCCCGAGAGCGTCAGCCGCCATCCCAACCTGCACCGGCTGGCACTGTATTGCGAGGCCGGTGACCGCGTGCGGGCCTTCCGCGTTGGGCCTGACCGCGTGGGGGACCTGATCGTCACCGGCGGCAGCGCCGAGGAGGCGCAAAGCCTCGCGATCAGCCTCAGCGACCAGATCGTGATGCAGATCCAGCCCGACTGACGAAACGGACCGCACTTCCATGAATGAAATTGAGCATTTGGAACGGATTGCCACCTTTTACCATTCGGCTGAGGCCAGCGACGGCGTCAATCATTTCCATCTCCACCTGCGTGACATCATGATTCCGGCGGAGGGTGGCGACTCGGCCCTGGAACTCGGTTGCGGCAGTGGGCGTTGGACCCGCGTGCTGTGCGAACGCTATGCGGAGGTCGATACCGTCGATGCCGCCGGTCCGCTGGTGGAGGCCGTCGTCGCCGCCTATCAGGGTGTCGGTGCGAGCTTGCGGGGGCATGTCGCGCTGGTGGAGGATTTTCTTGCCGCGGCGGGGCGCACCTGGCAGCACGTGTATCTGAGCATGCTATTGGAGCATGTGGCGGACCCGGTGGACCTGCTGGCGCGGTCGCGACGAGTGTGCGCCGCTGATGGGAGCATCTTCATCGCCGTCCCCAATGCCACGTCGATTCACCGGACTCTGGCTGTGCGTGCCGGCCTGATCTGCGCGGTGGATGAATTGTCCGAGAATGACCACAGGGTCGGTCACCGGCGGGTTTACACCCCGGAACTGCTCGCGCGCCATGTCCGCGATGCGGGCTTCACTATCACAGAAAGCCTGCCGGTGGGACTGAAGCCCATCACTCATGGTCAGATGAAGGCCCTGCCGGACGCCGTATTGTGGGCTCTGTGCCGCTCGGGCGATCTGGTGCCCAACAATCCCGCCTACTTGGTCATCAAGGCCAAGCCGTGATCGCCCGGCCGCGAAATCGCTGATCGCTTAAACCCGTTGATGCTCCGTTACCTACCTTTGTTGAACCATTTGGTCGAGGCCAGGCGTTGGCGCGGACTCAGCCCCAGCGAGACCCGACGCCGGCAACTCCTGCGTTTCCGCCACTTGTTTGAGCACGCCTGCCAGCATTAGCCTTTCTACCGGAGGCTGTACCGGGAGGCTGGCGTGGACCGCTTGGTGATCCGCGACTGGGCTGACGTAGAGCGTCTGCCCATCGTAGACAAGACGCTGCTATGCACGGTGCCGACTGCAGACCTGATGACCCGTCCGATCACGCCGGACCTGGTGCGCATCACCACCAGTGGCTCCACCGGCGTGCCCTTCGTCATCTATCAGAGCAAGGTGGAGCAGTACACCAGACATGTTCGGGTGTTCGCAATGCTGTGGGAACTGGGCTGGCGCCCCTGGCAGCGCATCCTGATGTTGACTCGGCTGGAACCCGATGCGGTGCTGCCGGTGGAGCAGGATCTGTGCAACCGCTTTGCGGCCGTTGTCATCGGGAACCGGGCAGGATGAACCGCTGGCTGGTCAAACTCGGACTGACGCTGGCTTTACTGTTAGCACTATTCCACCTGTTGGAACTCTCTGTTGTCAGCATGCTGGAGCGCCTGAGCCAAGTCGGCTTCGTGGCTTTGGCGGCCTTGTTGCCCCTGACCCTGATTCCGTGGGTGGCAGCAAATCGCTGGGGGTATCTGCTGGGTCTGAGTGGTATACGAGAGCGCATGGCAGTGCTGTGGGGGTTCCACTGGAAGGCTGCCTTTCTGGGCCTGTTCCTGCCGGGATCCCAGGGGATGGACTTTTTCCGCATCCTGTTCATCGAGCGTCGTCACCCGAGCAGCCGGGGCGTGGCCGGCAGTACGGTGGTCATCGAGCGGATGATCGGATTTGTTTTGCTTGGGCTGTTCGCCCTGCTGGCCCTGCCATTCGTCTATGATGGCGAGCGGTTTCGCCCGGTGCTGGCGCTGGTGCTGGCGATCAACGGCGGGCTGTTCGTGCTGGTGCTGATGGTCTTTCTGGTCCGATGGCGGGCGCCTGAAGCGAGCGAGTCCGGCATCGCTCGGGTAATTTGGCGGGCGGTGCGATATCTCCATCGCCTGCACCAAGCAGTACAGGGATTTCCCTATCGTCGGGGGTTGCTGCCGACGGTGGTGTGGATCGGGGCCTTTCAACTGTCGCTGGTGGCGGTCGTTCACTTGCTGTTCCTGGCCTTCGACCAACCAGTGCCCTTCGTCCAGAATCTATTGCTCTATCCGTTGATTGGCATCTTGACGGTGGTTCCTGTCACCGTTGGCGGACTCGGAGTGCGGGAGGGGGCTTTCGTGTTCTTCTATTCGCTTGTAGGGGTGCCTGCTGAGGTGGCAGTGGGTGTGTCGCTGCTGACCTATCTGCTCGTCATCGGCGTGCCGGCAATGCTGGGTGGCCTGTTGTTGCTGTTCGACCGTGGTAGGCAGGCGGCGGGGCGACCCGGATGATTCAGTGCGCTGCGAGCTCGAGGGCCGGGTTGCCGGACCAGCAGTGGATTCGCTTGGTCCATTCTATCTGACTGATCTTAAGCTTTGCCCATGTCTCGGAATCACGATCTCGGTCTGACCTATTGGAATCAGGGGCTTGGCCGTCCGGTCGCCCTTGCCGAGACCTGTCCGCTGACCGAGTGGCGTGCCGGCAACCCGCACGGCGCACTGCTGGCCCTGCAACCTGCCGGTTTCCCGGTATTTCCTGCCGGGTGCGGCGATTAGCGCTGCCGACGAGTATGCCGACAGTGATCCTTATCTGGTGCAGGACGACGGTCTGGCCGGTTTCCAGCAACCGCGTTTCGAGACAACCCTGGAATTGGTGGCTAATGCCCTGTCACGACTGCCTGAGTCCGCCCCCCCGGCGGTGCGGATGCTGGATGTGGCCTGCGGCGCCGGCAATCTGACGGCGGCTGTGGCGGAGCGGTTTCCGCGGGCGTCCCTTTACGGGATCGATCACTCGATGACAGCCGTCGAGCAGTCCGTGGCCGCGCATCCCAGGCTTAATTTCTGCTGTGGCGATGCCTACGACCTGCCCTACCGGGACGGTTGGTTCGACCTGGTGTTGCTCAACAACATCTGGGAGCGCGTCCTAGACTCATTGCGGTTACTGGCGGCCGTGCGACGGGTGCTGAAGCCCGGTGGGTTCGTGATCGTCTCCACGCCGAGCCGCTATCGCTTCGGTAACCTCGTGCGGGTGGCCTTGGGGCCGCCGGTGTTGTTAATGTCGCGCCATCACGTGACGGAGTACACGGTCGGCCAGGTGCTCGAACAGTTCCGCTACGCTGGTATGCAGGCGGAGGTGATCGACCGGCCCTGGTCGGGCCCGACCTACAATCCGGCGACTTTTCTTGCCTATAAGGTGGCCTCGCCGGTTTTGACCAGGCTGCTGCGGCTACTCGGTTCCCACCACTCGCTGGAGCAGACGGTGTTCTATCTTGCCCGCAACAGCGACACAGGCAATAGCGGTATCCGGAGGACCAGCCCATGAATTCTGCATCTGATGCCCCCTTTCCGGCGTCGGCCTTTTCCAACCTGGCCGCAGCCGAGGCCGGCAACTGGTGGTTTCGCGCCCGCAACCGGCTGATCCTGTGGGTGCTGCGCACCCGGGTTAGCCCCTTCCGGCGCTTGCTGGAGGTCGGCTGTGGCACCGGTTTCGTGTTGACGGCGGTGCACGGAGCCTTTCCGGAGGCGGTTCTGGCGGGGAGCGAGTATTTCGAGGAGGGGTTGGCCCATGCCCGCGCACGGGTGCCGAATGCGCTGTTCCGGCAACTGGACGCGCGGACGATACAGGAGGTAGGGGTCTGGGATGTGATCGGCGCCTTCGATGTGATCGAACACATCGCCGAGGACGAACTGGTGTTGGCCAACATGGCACGCGCCCTTGTGCCGGGAGGGTGGCTGCTGGTCACGGTGCCACAACATCCCTGGCTGTGGTCCACAGTGGATGAGCGGGCCTGCCACCAGCGCCGCTATACCCGGCGTGAACTGCTCGACAAGGTGCGGGCGACCGGGTTGCGGGTCACCTATTGCACATCATTCGTCAGCCTGCTCGTGCCGCTGATGTGGTGGTCGCGTCGGCAGCGGCGTATTACCGCAGCCCCGGTACGCAGCGAGCTCGATATACCCGGCTGGCTCAATCATGCCCTCGGGGTGGTGATGGCGGTGGAGTTCGGTTTGTTGCGGCTGGGTCTACGGTTGCCGGTGGGCGGGTCGCTGATGGTGTTGGCCTCCAAATGACTATTCCCTTCAACAAACCCCACCTCGGCGGCAAGGAGCTCTGGAACATCGCCCAGGCCCACGCCAAGGGCCAGATGGCCGGCGATGGGAGCTTCACCAAGCAATGCCAGGTCTGGCTGGAGCAACGGACCGGCTGCCGTAAGGCGCTGCTGACCCACTCATGCACCGCGGCGCTGGAGATGGCCGCCATCCTCGCCGACATCCAGCCGGGCGACGAAGTGATCATGCCGTCCTACACCTTCGTCTCCACCGCCAACGCCTTCGTGCTGCGCGGGGCGGTGCCGGTATTCGTTGACATCCGCCCGGACACGCTGAACCTGGATGAGCGCCTGATCGAGGCCGCCATCACCCCACGCACCCGGGCCATCGTGCCGGTGCACTACGGCGGTGTCGGCTGCGACATGGAGGCCATCCTGGCAATTGCCGAGCGCCACGGGCTGCTGGTGATCGAAGACGCGGCACAGGCGGTCATGGCGACCCATGACGGGCGACCGCTTGGCGCCATCGGTCACCTGGGCACGCTGAGCTTTCACGAGACCAAGAACATCATCTCCGGCGAGGGCGGGGCACTGCTGATCAATGACCTTGCACTGGCCGAGCGCGCCGAGATCATCCGTGATAAGGGCACCAACCGCAGCCAGTTCTTCCGCGGTCAGGTGGACAAGTACACCTGGGTGGACATCGGCTCGTCGTACCTGCCGGGCGAGATCATCGCCGCCTTCCTCTGGGCTCAGATGGAAGAGGCCGACGCCATCACCGCGCGGCGCCTCGCGCTCTGGGAGCGCTATCACGCCGCATTCGAGCCGCTGGAACGGGCCGGCCGCCTGCGCCGACCGGTGATCCCTGAGGGCTGCGGGCACAATGCGCACCTGTACTACCTGCTGCTACGCGACCTCTACGACCGTACCGCCTTCATCCAGGCCATGAAGGCCGAGGGTATCCACTGCGTCTTTCACTATGTGCCGTTGCACAGCGCGCCAGCGGGCCAGCGGGTGGGCCGCGCGGTGAATGGACTGCCGGTGACCACGGATCTCGCCGATCGGCTGGTGCGGCTACCGCTGTGGCTGGGGTTGGAGGAGGAGCAGGATCGGGTGATCGAGACGGCGCTGCGAACACTCGAGGTGGAGCCGGTAAACGCCAGATGATCCACCGCGCCAAAAACGCCATCCGCGGCATCCTGCCCAAGAACGCCTTTGCCCGTGGCGTCAGCGTACTGGTCGGCGGCACGGCTGGTGCGCAGCTGATCACGGTGCTGGCCGCGCCGCTGCTGACCCGGCTCTACGGCCCGGAAGACTTCGGCCTGGTCGCCGTCTATGGCAGCCTTCTGGCGCTGATCGGCGTGGTCTCCAGCCTGCGCTACGAGCTGGCCATTCCGCTGCCGGAAGACGATGTCGAGGCCGCCAACGTCGCTGTGCTGAGCCTGCTGCTGGTGGCGCTGACCACGGTGCTCAGCGGCGTGCTCGTCGCCCAGCTCGCCACCCCCATCACCAGCGCACTCGGCGTACCTGTGCTGGCGGGCTATCTCTGGCTCCTGCCTGTGGGCGTAATGCTCGGCGGCGGCTACAACGTTTTCAACTACTGGTCCGTCCGAACCAAGCGTTTCAGTACCATCGCTAGCACCCGCATTCGTCAGTCGCTGGCCACCCTGGCCATCCAGCTTACCGCCTTCAAGCTGGGCAGCCTCGCGCTCTTGCTCGCGCAAGTGGTCGGGCAGAGCGTCGGCACCAGCAGCCTGGCCCGTCCGGCGCTGGCGATGCTGGCGTTTCGGCAGGTGAGTTGGGGAGGCGTGTGGCAGGCGGCGGTGCGGTATCGGCGGTTTCCGATCTTTTCGACTTGGGAAGGGTTATTTAATGTCTCAAGCCATCAACTTGGAACTATTGGCATCGCTATTTTCTTCAGCGTCGGGTCAACAGGCATATACGCATTAGCTCACCGCGTTCTTTCTCTTCCTATGTCGCTTATTGGTGGCGCTATAGGGCAAGTTTTTTTTGCAAGTGCAGCCAAGGCTAGTCGCGATGGAAATCTTGGATTTCTTTTTTCTGAATTGCATGCAAAATTAGCCCATATTGGCTTGCCGGTGGCACTGTTGTTGGTTTTTGTTGGTCCTGAATTGTTTGGCGGAATTTTCGGTGCAGATTGGCGGCAGGCTGGGGAGTTTGCTAGATATATGGCACCATGGCTCTACTTGCAATTTATCTCTTCTCCCCTTAGCACGGTGTTCTGTGTCAGGGAGCAACAATTACAAGGAATGAGTTGGCAGGTCGTTCTTTTGGGTAGTCGTCTTTTGGCAATATTAATTGGCGGCTTCTGGCTAAAAGATATAGAGATCACCATTATCCTCTTTTCTGCGGCTAGCGCGATTAGCTACCTAATTTTAATCTTCTGGATTGCTAGACTGTCGAATTGCAGTTTTTTAAATATTGCTAGGTCAACATTTATTGCTGCTGCAATATCATTAGTTTGCGTTATGCCTTTGATAATCAGTTCGAGTGTATTTTTCACCATCACACATGCTTGGGCCTATGCGCTGGGGATAAGTCTCATGCTAATAACATTTCGGTACCTAATTTTGTTGCGTTCGGCATACTGATTTTGTTCTACAGGCGTTTCCCCCTCTGTTAGCATAGTGCCTGAACGGAAACCGCTTTATTCATGCAGAACAATGGGTTAAAATATTTCTCGACTCCGAAGATCGCGAGCCTGCTCGGCGTCCTGAGGCTTT
>RZZN01000170.1 GCA_009929855.1 Gammaproteobacteria bacterium | reverse complement strand
CCGATTTCGGCTGCCAAGGGTTCCGGGCCAGCTACACAGCGGCTCGAAACCATGTCGGCGGATGAAATCCTGAAAGCCGCAAGGGGCTAAAACCCCTTCAAACACACAAAGGCCCCCGTCATGGGGGCTTTTTTAATGGAGATTTACCATGTCTAATCTTGTACTCACTGCCAAAAACGCCCCCGGTGTGACGGCCAAACTGGTCGCTGCGCACCTTAAGGAAAAAGCCAAGTTCATCAAATCCATTGCCAAGGAAGACGATTCGACCTTCCGGGATCAATACAAGTCCGCTTCTCCAAGCGATACGGTCTACGTCAAAAAGCCGACCAACTTCACCGTTGGTTCCAACCTCGACATCACCTCGACTATTCAGGACATCAAGCAAGAAAAAGTCGCTCTGAAGCTTGATAAGCTGGCGAACGTGGCTTTCAAGATGGATTCGCTTGAAATGGCCTACGACAAGCCGGTCAAATACTGGAACGACGAGTTTGTCGAGCCTGCCATGAACGCGCTTGCCGCTGAAATGGATCGCTGGGCGCTTGAAAAGGCCGCTCGCTATACGGCTAACCTTGTTGGTACGGCTGGCGTTCAGTCCGGCGCAATCCGTCAGTTTCTTGAAGCTGGTGAGAAGATTTACCAAAATCTCGCACCGGAAGACGACAAGCTTTACGCGATGATTAACCCGGCCACCAACACGGCCACGGTTGACGCTCGCAAGGGCCTGTTCCAGAAGTCTGACCTTATTGCCGCGCAATACGCCAATGGCTACATCGGCCAGGGCGAGGGCTTCACTTATGTGCGCTCGAACCTCCTGCCGACCTTCACCAACGGCGCGGACGTAACCGGCATTGCTGTCGAGGCGTCTGTTGTGGCGATTGCCAACGGCATGAGCACGCTTGGCGTCGATGGCGTGACCTCTAGCGCGACCATTAAGGCGGGGACTGTGTTCACGATCTCGGGCGTGTATGACGTCCATCCGCTGACCAAGCAAGCTCTGCCGACCCTGAAGCAGTTCACGGTTCTGGAAGACGTAACGGAAACGTCCGGCAACAGCGTCACTCTTTCGATCAGCCCAGCCATTTACTACACCTCTGGCGATCCCCGTCAGAACGTGTCGGCGGCCCCGGTTGACGAGTCTGGCGCACTGACGTTCTTCGGCGCGGCCTCCACGGCCTATGCTCAAAACCTGTGCTTCCACAAAGACGCCTTCCGCTTTGTTTCTGTCCCGCTGTACCTGCCTAAAAACATGGACTTTGCGGCACAGGAAACGGTTGACGGCATTGCTGTCCGGGCCATTCGCGGCTTCGACATCAAGACCTCGGAAAGCATCATGCGCTTTGACATTCTGGCGGGCCTTGCTGCTGTCCGTCCTGAGTGGGCTTGCCGCGCTACCGGCTAAATACGGGAGGGGGAGCAATCCCCCTCTTTTTCTTTTAATTCTCATGAGGGCTAAAAAATGGCTACTGGAAGTACTCAAGGGAACGCCAAGGGCGTTTACGTTGTCAAGATTTCCTTTACACCCGCAGAAGTCGCCACCATCACCACTGCCGAGCAGGACGTGACCGTGCCCGGCGTAAATGTGGGCGATGCGGTTACTGTTTCGCCTCCCGGACACGAGGCTGGCGTTGTTGCCGCTGCTGCCCGCGTTACGGCGGCTAATACGGTCGGAATTACCTTTGTAAACCCGACTGCTGGCGGCGTTACGCCGACAGCGGGAGATTACATCTTTACGATTACTCGCCCGGAAAACGGCGTTGCAGCCGCAAGGGTTGCCGACTGATGAAGCTCATTAAAGACGGCTTCACAAAGGACATAACCAACCCGGAAGTGTCCGAACGGCTCATTCGTGAAGGCTGGAAGGAAGTTACTGAGGAAAAAGTAACTGAAGAACAGCCCAAGCCAGTCCGCAGGAAAAAAGCATGACGACAGCGCGCCGGATCATCACACGGGCATTGCAGAAGAACGGGGTTCTGACGAAATCGGAATCCCCGTCGTCTGACGAAACCAACGATGCTCTGGACGTGCTGAACGACATTCTGGCCTTGTGGTCAAACGAGTTTGGCATGATTTACGCCAGATCGTGGGAAAACTTCCCAATCACGGCAGGAACTGGCGAATATACCATTGGGACAGCAGCGACTTTTAACACATCAAAGCCGCTGTTTGTTGTGCAGGCTCACGTAAGGCAGGGAACGACGGATTACCCGTTAGACCCGGTTACTGACGAGGCTTACAACGGCGGGATCAGCGATAAGGCCACACAGGGAACGCCAAGGTTTTATAACTTTGATAATGCTTACCCTACGGCAAAAATAAGACTGTGGCCGGTGCCAGAAACAAGCTACACGCTTTATTTGTTGCTGGAAAAGGAACTAAGCACTTTTACGCTTAATCAAACAGTTGACCTTCCTCCGGGCTGGAAGCCTGCTTTGATTGACGAGCTTGCTATCAAGACCGCGCCGGAATACGGGCAGCCGGTCACGGACGACATGAGGATCGCCGCCAAGTCGTCCAAATACGCGATTAAAACCGCAACTATGCGCACGCGCTCGATGGACGCTAACCCGCCAGCCCTTTCCAATCGGCTGAACATCTATTCCGGGTGGTTCCATTGAAGATCGGCTTGGTCGGTCCCTCCTACGAACAGCGATCCTTACCGTTTAACGCTCAGCGCACAATTAACTTGTTTCCGATAATGGACGAGACAGGAAAGGAAGTTTCCGCGCTGTATGGCACGCCGGGGCTTAGCTTGTTTGCTTCCGTTGGGGCAGGTCCCATTCGCGGCGGCCTCAAGTCCGGCAATGGCCGTGTGTTCGTTGTGTCTGGAACCGCGCTGTATGAGATTTTCAGCACAGGAGCGGCGACTTTTCGCGGCTCGCTGCTGACCAGTTCCGGCACGGTTTCGATGGCGGAAGGAATAAGCCAGCTTGCGATATGCGACGGCGCACGGCTTTATTCGCTGACCTATTCCGGCAATGCGTTTGCCCCTGTATCGGACCCTGATCTTCCATCGTCAGTTGGCTACGTGACTAATGTTGACGGCTTCTTTATCGTCAATGAGAACGACACGGGCCGGTTCTATAAATCAGCTTTGAATGTCCTGGCGAACTGGGACGCGCTCGATTTTGCTACTGCGGAAAACAGCCCGGACAAGCTGATTGCTCCGATTAACGGAATCGGCCAGCTTTGGCTCTATGGCGATACCACAACGGAAATCTGGACCAACACGGGAGCCAGTTCATTCCCATTCGCCCGGATTGCTGGCGCGGTCATGGAAACCGGCATTCTTGCTAAACACACCGCAAAAGAAATTGACAATACGGTTATATGGGTCGGAAAGGACGAGTTCGGTTCCGGGATCGTTTACCGGGCGAATGGCTTTACTCCGCAGAGAGTTTCCACGACGCCGATAGAAAAGCGCATTCAGGA
>RZZN01000079.1 GCA_009929855.1 Gammaproteobacteria bacterium | reverse complement strand
GTGATCGCCGCCGTCAGCGTCGTCTTGCCGTGGTCCACGTGACCAATCGTGCCCACGTTCACGTGTGGCTTGCTGCGCTCGAATTTTGCTTTGGACATGCCGCTCTACCCCATCATTCGTTACTGTTTCTTGGAGACCGCCTCGGCAATGCTGGCGGGCACCTCGTTATACTTGCAGAATTCCATGCTATAGGTCGCACGCCCCTGGGTGGCCGAGCGCAGATCGGTCGCATAGCCGAACATCTCGGACAAGGGCACTTCCGCGCGGATGATCTTGCCAGACGGGGCATCGTCCATGCCCTGGATCATCCCGCGACGGCTATTGAGGTCACCCATGACGTCGCCCATATTCTCCTCGGGCGTGACGACCTCGACCTTCATGATGGGCTCGAGCAACACCGGCTTCGCCTTCGCCGCGCCCTCCTTCAGGGCCATCGAGCCAGCAATCTTGAATGCCATCTCACTGGAGTCGACCTCGTGATAGGAGCCATCGTAGAGCGTGACCTTGATGTCGACCATGGGAAAACCCGACAGGACACCGTTCTTCATCGCCTCCTGAACACCCTTGTCGACCGCAGGAATGTACTCCTTAGGGACGGTACCACCGACGATGGCATTCACGAATTCGTAACCAGTCCCCGCTTCTTGCGGCTCGATACGCAACATGACGTGACCATATTGACCACGACCACCAGACTGGCGCACGAATCTGGTGTCCTGCTCGATCCGCTGCCGAATCGTCTCGCGGTAGCTGACCTGGGGCGCCCCGACGTTGGCCTCGACCTTGAATTCACGACGCATGCGGTCGACGATGATCTCGAGGTGCAGCTCGCCCATGCCCGAGATGATCGTTTGACCCGACTCTTCGTCCGTATGAACCCGGAAGGATGGGTCTTCCTGCGCGAGCTTGGACAGCGCAACACCCATCTTCTCCTGATCACCCTTGGTCTTGGGCTCGACCGCGACAGAGATCACGGGCTCGGGGAACTCCATGCGCTCCAGCGTGATGACCTGCGTCTGATCGCAGAGCGTATCGCCAGTCGTCACATCCTTCAGTCCGACTGCTGCCGCGATATCGCCCGCGCGGACCTCTTTGATCTCCTGGCGCTCATTGGCGTGCATCTGCAGGATGCGACCAAGCCGCTCCTTCTTGCCCTTGACAGGGTTGTAGACGCTGTCGCCAGACTTGAGGACGCCAGAATAGACGCGGAAGAAGGTCAATGTGCCGACGAACGGATCGGTGGCAATCTTGAACGCCAGCGCGGCGAACGGCTCGTCGTCCGAGGAGCGCCGCTGCCCTTCGGTCTCATCCTTGTCATCGAGGATACCGCGGATCGCGGGCACGTCGACCGGCGAGGGAAGATAGTCGATCACGGCATCCAGCATGGCCTGCACGCCCTTGTTCTTGAAGGCCGAGCCACACATCATCGGCACGATCTCGCTCTTGAGCGTGCGGGCGCGCAAACCGAATTGAATCTCCTCGGGCGTCAACTGCTCGCCCTCGAGATACTTCTCCATGAGCGACTCGTTCGCTTCCGCGGCCGCCTCCACCATCTTTTCGTGCCACTCGTCGCAGAGCGCTCGCAGATCTTCGGGGATCTCCCTCAGCTCGTATTCCATGCCACGCGTGGATTCGTCCCAGTGCACCGCTTTCATCTGCACCAGATCGACGACCCCGAGGAAATCATCCTCCGCACCGATCGGCACTTGGATTGGCACTGCATTGCCGCCGAGACGATCCTTCACCTGCTGAACGACACGGAAGAAGTTGGCACCAACACGGTCCATCTTGTTCACGAAAGCAATCCGCGGAACCATGTATTTGTCGGCCTGACGCCACACGGTCTCCGACTGGGGCTCGACACCACCCACCGCGCAAAAGACCGCGCAGGCACCATCGAGCACACGCAGAGAACGCTCAACCTCGATCGTGAAATCGACGTGTCCTGGGGTGTCGATGATGTTGATGCGATGCTCGGGACGCTCACGACTCATCCCTCGCCAAAAACACGTCGTCGCCGCCGAGGTGATGGTGATACCGCGCTCTTGCTCTTGCTCCATCCAGTCCATCGTGGCGGCACCATCATGGACTTCACCGAGCTTGTGCGACACACCGGTGTAAAATAAAACGCGCTCGGTGGTCGTTGTCTTCCCCGCATCGATGTGTGCCATGATGCCGAGATTGCGATACCGCTCGATTGGGGTGCTACGTGCCACGACTGTTTCCGCCCTGAATAATAAGGAAGCCGATCCCGCCGTCTACCAGCGGTAGTGCGAAAAGGCCTTGTTCGCCTCGGCCATCCGGTGGGTGTCTTCTTTTTTCTTGACTGCCGAGCCGCGCGACTCGGCCGCATCCATCAACTCGCCAGCCAGCCGCTGCGCCATCGACTTTTCCGAGCGCTTACGCGCGGCATCGATGATCCAGCGCATGGCCAGGGAGCTGCGCCGAGCGGCGCGCACCTCGACCGGAACCTGATAAGTGGCGCCACCTACGCGGCGGGACTTGACCTCCACGACCGGACGCACGTTGTCCATCGCCTGCTCGAGCAGATCGACCGGGCTTCCGCCCTTCTTCTCCACGACCTGATCCAGCGCTCGGTAAATGATCCGCTCGGCGACGGACTTCTTGCCATCTTCCATCATCATGTTGATGAACTTGGTCAAAAGCTCGCTTCCGTGCTTCGGATCGGGAAGGATCTGGCGACGGGCGGCAACGCGTCTTCTCGGCATGTTGACTTAAACTCCGATTTCACTCGTTGGGACGATGAATTGCGATCCCATTATTTCTTGGGACGTTTGGCGCCGTACTTGGACCGACCCTGGCGACGCTTTTCGACACCCGAGGTGTCGAGCGTTCCGCGCACGGTGTGATAGCGCACGCCTGGCAAGTCCTTGACACGCCCACCGCGGATCAGGACGACCGAGTGCTCTTGCAGATTGTGGCCCTCACCACCGATGTAGGAGGCAACCTCGAACCCGTTGGTCAGCCGCACACGCGCAACCTTGCGAAGCGCCGAATTGGGCTTTTTCGGGGTCGTAGTATAGACGCGAGTGCAGACGCCTCGACGCTGAGGACAGGCTTCAAGCGCAGGTACGGTGCTTTTCGCCACGACGCGCTTCCGGGGCTTGCGCACGAGTTGGTTGATCGTTGCCATGCAATCAGTCTCCAGGGGCGCGTCCGCGCCGAAAACACGAGCATCAGAAATGCTGCGCAGCAATATAACGGGCGGGCAGCGATGCCGCACGAATGCGATCGATCGACTCGGGAACCGGGCGGATGGTGCCCAGACCGAAAGAACCAGACCGTGAGTAAAAGAGGCTAGCCGGCGAAAGGCCGGCTAGCTAAGACAGAGCAGTATAAGGAGAGGTCCTGGACGTGTCAACCGCTCGCGTCAGTGGTATTGAGCGCCTGCTTCAAGGCCTCTTCGAGTGCCTCAGTCGCGATCTCACCCCGGCCAAGTGACTGCATCTCCATTCGGCGCTGACGGCGCCGCTCTTGATGATACGCCAGTCCAGTCCCAGCCGGGATCAGGCGCCCGACGATGACATTCTCCTTCAGGCCTGCCAAGCGATCGACCGAGCCACGCACCGCGGCCTCGGTCAGGACACGAGTTGTCTCCTGGAAGGAGGCGGCTGAGATGAACGACTCGGTGGCGAGCGAGGCCTTGGTGATCCCCAAGAGCAGTGGATCATAGAGTGCTGGCTGCTTGCCTTCGGCCATGGCGCGCTTGTTCTCATCGATCAAGACCGCATGCTCGACCTGCTCACCGCGGAGCAAGCGGGTATCCCCTGGTGAGGTGACCTCCACTTTGCGCAGCATCTGCCGGACGATGACCTCGATGTGCTTGTCATTGATCTTCACGCCCTGCAGACGATAGACGTCTTGGATCTCCTTGACGAGATACTCCGCGAGGGCCGTGACACCCTTGAGGCGTAGAATGTCATGCGAGGCCAACTCGCCATCGGCGATGACCTCGCCCCGCTCGACCCGCTCACCCTCGAAGACGTTCACGTTACGCCACTTGGGGATCAGTTCCTCGACGACCTCGCCATCGTCCGTCGTGATCGTCAGACGCTGCTTGCCCTTGGTATCCTTACCGAAGCCGATGGTTCCGCTGGCCTCGGCCAGGAGCGCCGCCTCCTTCGGCTTGCGAGCCTCGAAGAGGTCGGCGACCCGCGGCAGACCACCCGTGATGTCGCGGGTCTTGCTCGATTCCTGCGGGATGCGCGCGAGCGCGTCACCAACGCCGACTCGCGCCCCATCCTCGACGCCGACGATCGCACCGGCGGTCAAGAAATAGCGGGCCGGAAGATCGGTGCCAGCGATCTTGAGCTCATGGCCATCCTCGTCGAGCAGCTTGACCATGGGGCGCAGATCCTTGCCCGAGGCCGGACGCTGCTTGGGATCGATGACCACACGCGAGGTCAAGCCGGTCATGTCATCGACTTGGGCCTGCACCGTGACGCCCTCGATGAAGTCCTCGAACGCGAGCACGCCGGCCACCTCGGTGACCACCGGGTGAGTATGCGGATCCCAGCTCGCCACCATGGTGCCCGGTTGCACCGGATCGCCGTCGGCCACTCGCAGGCTCGCGCCATAGGGAACCTTGTAGCGCTCCTTCTCCAGCCCCCGCTCATCGACCACGATCAATTCGCCCGAGCGCGACACCGCGACCCGATTCTTCCCCGAATGATGTTCGACCGTCTTGAGATTGTGAAGACGCACCGAGCCCGCGTTCTTGATATCGATGCTGTTGACCGCGGCCGCCCGCGAGGCGGCACCCCCGATGTGGAAGGTCCGCATCGTCAGCTGGGTTCCAGGCTCACCAATGGATTGCGCCGCGATGACGCCGACCGCCTCGCCGATGTTGACACGATGGCCACGGGCCAGATCACGACCATAGCACTGAGCACAGACGCCGAGACGCGACTCGCAGGTGATGGGGGAGCGGACCCGGACCTGATCGATGCCAAGCGTCTCGAAGCGCTCCACCCACGACTCATCGAGCAAGGTCCCGGCAGCGCACACCAACTCCTCGGTCGCGGGCTGATAGACATCGACGGCGGCAACCCGCCCGAGGATCCGCTCACGCAGTGGCTCGACGACATCGCCACCCTCGATGATGGGCGTCATCACCAGGCCGCCCTCGGTTCCACAATCCTCCTCGAGCACGACCATGTCCTGGGCCACGTCGACCAGACGCCGCGTGAGATAGCCCGAGTTGGCGGTCTTCAGGGCCGTGTCGGCGAGTCCCTTGCGCGCGCCGTGCGTGGAGATGAAGTACTGGATGACGTTCAGACCCTCGCGAAAGTTCGCGGTGATCGGCGTCTCGATGATGGAGCCGTCCGGCTTGGCCATGAGGCCACGCATGCCGGCGAGCTGACGGATCTGCGCCGCCGAGCCACGCGCCCCGGAATCGGCCATCATATAGATCGAGTTGAACGAGTCCTGGGTGACCTCATTGCCGTCACGGTTGATGACGGTGTCCTTGCCGAGCTTCGTCATCATCGACTTGGCCACCCGATCGTTGGTGTGCGACCAGATGTCCACGACCTTGTTGTAACGCTCGCCGTTGGTGACCAGACCCGAGGCATATTGATCCTGGATCTCCTTGACCTCCTTGGCGGCGGCAGCCAGGATCGAGGCCTTCTCCTCGGGAACGGCCATGTCGTCGAGACCGATCGAGACGCCCGCGCGGGTCGCCATGCGGAAGCCCAGATACATGATCTGGTCGGCAAAGACGACCGTCTCCTTGAGCCCGAGCTGACGATAGCAGGAGTTGATCAAGCGGGAGATCTGCTTCTTGCCCAAGGGGCGGTCGACCAGGTCGAACGGCAGACCATCGGGAACGATGGCGAACACCATGGCCCGACCCAGCGTCGTCTCCCGCACCGCGACACGCTCGAGCAATGAGCCATCCTTCTCCTTGATGACCTCGCGAATGCGCACACGACAGCGCGCGTGCAGATCGGCATGACCCGTCTCGTAGGCCCGACGCGCCTCGTCGATATCGGCGAACAGACTCCCCTCGCCCAGCGCATTCACACGCTCGCGGGTCATGTAGTAGAGACCCAGCACCACGTCCTGTGACGGCACGATGATCGGCTCGCCATTGGCGGGCGAGAGGATGTTGTTCGAGGCCATCATGAGCGCACGCGCCTCGAGCTGCGCCTCCAGCGACAGCGGCACATGGACCGCCATCTGGTCGCCGTCGAAATCGGCGTTGAAGGCGGTGCAGACCAAGGGATGAAGCTGGATCGCCTTGCCCTCGATCAGCACCGGCTCGAAGGCCTGAATGCCGAGTCGATGCAAGGTGGGGGCGCGGTTCAACATGACCGGATGCTCGCGGATGACCTCGTCGAGGATATCCCAGACCTCCGGGGTACCGCGCTCCACCATCTTCTTCGCGGCCTTGATGGTGGCGGCCAGGCCACGCAGCTGCAGCTTGCTGAAGATGAACGGCTTGAAGAGCTCGAGCGCCATGCGCTTGGGCAGACCACATTGATGCAGACGCAAGGTCGGCCCCACCACGATGACCGAGCGGCCCGAGTAATCGACACGCTTGCCGAGCAGGTTTTGGCGAAAACGTCCCTGCTTGCCCTTGATCATGTCGGCGAGCGACTTGAGCGGGCGCTTGTTGGTCCCGGTGATGGCGCGACCGCGCCGCCCATTGTCGAGCAGGGCGTCGACCGACTCCTGCAGCATGCGCTTCTCGTTGCGCACGATGATGTCGGGCGCGACCAGATCGAGCAGCCGCTTGAGACGATTGTTGCGATTGATGACCCGACGGTACAGATCATTGAGATCGGAGGTCGCGAAACGTCCGCCGTCCAGCGGCACCAGTGGACGCAACTCGGGAGGCAAGACCGGCAACACGGTCAAGATCATCCATTCCGGACGATTGCCCGAGCTGAGCAGCGACTCCATCAACTTGAGCCGCTTGGACAGCTTCTTGATCTTGGTCTCCGAGTTGGTGCTCTCGATCTCTTCGCGCATGCGTCGGATCTCGACCGGCATGTCGATGGTGCGCAGCAGCTCATAGACGGCCTCGGCGCCCATGCGCGCGTCGAACTCGTCGCCATTGGCCTCGAGCGCCTCCAGATACTGCTCGTCATTGAGCAGCTGGCCACGCTCCAGATCTTGCACCAGACCAGGGTCCACGACCACGAAGGATTCGAAATAGAGGATGCGCTCGATATCGCGCAGCGTCATATCGAGCAGCAGACCGATGCGCGAGGGCAGCGACTTGAGAAACCAGATATGGGCGACCGGGCTGGCCAGGTCGATATGCCCCATCCGCTCGCGCCGCACCTTCGCCAGGGTCACCTCGACGCCACATTTTTCGCAGACCACGCCACGATGCTTGAGACGCTTGTATTTCCCGCAGATGCACTCGTAGTCGGTGATCGGACCGAAGATCTTGGCACAGAACAGACCATCACGCTCGGGCTTGAAGGTCCGATAGTTGATCGTTTCTGGTTTCTTGACCTCGCCATAGGACCAAGACCGGATCATCTCGGGAGAGGCAAGCCCGATCTTGATCGCATCGAATTCCAGTGCCTGACCCTGTTGCTTGATGATTTTCAATAGATCTTTCAAGATCTTGATCTCCTACCTGCGATGACGGTAATCAGCGATCGGCCGCTTGCCGAGCCCCCGAGATCCAGCGACCCCTCCGGTCGGCGGCATGGAGCCTGGCAGTCAGGGCCAAGGGCCAAGAAGAACGTACGGACTCGCGGCCGCGCCTGGCGGATCATGCGCTCATCCCCTGCCAGCATGATCTCGCATGGAGGTCACGGCCAGGATGCGAGACACGACACAACCAACTGCCAGAGTGGCGCGGGGACGCTCCAGCGTGCGTCACGGCCCCGCGCCCCATCAGGCCCGCTCACCGCGGGCGCGGCTCAGTCCTGTTGGAGCTCGACGTTGATGGCCAACGAGCGAATCTCCTTCACCAACACATTGAACGACTCGGGCATGCCTGCTTCCATCCGATGATCGCCGTCCACGATGTTCTTGTACATCTTGGTTCGGCCGTTGACGTCGTCTGACTTCACCGTCAACATTTCTTGCAATGTATAGGAGGCGCCATAGGCCTCCAACGCCCAGACCTCCATCTCGCCGAATCGCTGTCCGCCGAACTGCGCCTTGCCACCCAAGGGCTGCTGGGTCACCAGACTATAGGGTCCAGTGGAGCGGGCATGCATCTTGTCGTCCACCAGATGGTTGAGCTTGATCATGTACATGTAGCCAACCGTGACTGGTCGCTCGAACCGATCGCCGGTGCGGCCATCATAGAGAATGGTTTGTCCACTCGGGATCCCGGCCGCTGAGCTGTCGCGCTCAGCCAGCTGCAGCATGGAGCGGATCTCCTCCTCGGTCGCGCCATCGAAGACGGGCGTCGCCAAAGGGACACCAGCACGCAGATTATCGGCCAGCTCCAGGATCTCCTGGTCCGAGAAGCTCGCGAGATCCTCGCGCTTGCCGCTCTGATTGTAGATCTGCTCCAGGAAGGCGCGCAGCTGCTCCACCGCGACCTGTGCACGCAGCATGCGGTCGATCTTCACGCCAAGCCCGTGTCCAGCCCATCCCAGATGGGTCTCCAGGACCTGTCCGACATTCATGCGCGAGGGCACCCCCAGCGGATTGAGGACGATGTCGACCGGCTCGCCATCCGCCGAGAACGGCATGTCCTCGACCGGCACCACCTTGGAAATCACGCCCTTGTTGCCATGGCGTCCCGCCATCTTGTCACCAGGCTGAATGCGCCGCTTCACCGCGACATACACCTTCACCATCTTGAGCACGCCGGGCGCCAAGTCGTCTCCGCTGGCGATCTTGCGCTTCTTGACCTCGTAGCGATCGCGAAATTCTTCGCGCTGCTGCTTGATCTGGGCGGCGATCGCCTCGAGCTGAGCGGCCACATCCTCGGAGCGCATCCGGATCTCGAGCCACAGGTCGCGCGAGCCCTCCGCACTCAACTCCTGCAGATAGGTCTTGGTGACCTTCGCACCCGGCGCCAGTCCGCGTGGTCCCCCGTCGGCCAGCTTGCCGACGAGCAGACGCTCGACGCGCTGAAAGCTGTCGTTCTCCATGATGCGCTGCTGATCCGCGAAGTCCTTGCGGACACGATCCAGCTCCATCTCTTCGACCTGAAGCGCTCGCTTGTCCTTTTCCACCCCGTCCCGGGTGAAGACCTGGACGTCCACGACAGTACCACTCATGCCCGAGGGCAAGCGCAGCGAGGTATCCTTCACATCCGAGGCCTTCTCGCCAAAGATCGCCCGCAGCAGCTTCTCCTCAGGGGTGAGCTGAGTCTCGCCCTTGGGGGTCACCTTGCCGACCAGGATGTCGCCATCGCGCACCTCGGCACCCACGTAGACGATTCCCGACTCATCGAGCCTCGCCAACGCCGACTCGCCGACGTTGGGGATATCGGCCGTGATCTCCTCGGGCCCCAGCTTGGTATCGCGGGCCAAACAGGCAAGCTCCTCGATATGGATGCTGGTGAAGCGATCCTCCTGCACCAGACGCTCCGAGATCAGGATCGAGTCCTCGAAGTTGTAGCCGTTCCATGGCATGAAGGCCACACGCAGATTCTGCCCGAGCGCCAACTCGCCCATGTCGGTGGAGGGCCCATCGGCCAGGATATCGTTGCGGGCAACGACATCGCCCGGCTTGACCAGCGGGCGCTGATTGATACAGGTGTTCTGGTTGGAGCGTGTGTACTTGGTCAGGTTGTAGATGTCCACGCCAGGCACACCAGGCAGGGCCTCGTCGTCATTGACGCGGACCACGATGCGCGCCGCATCCACCGACTCGATCACGCCACCGCGCCGTGCGACCACGCAGACCCCTGAATCCTTGGCCACCACGCGCTCCATGCCGGTTCCCACCAATGGCTTCTCGGCACGCAAGGTCGGCACCGCTTGGCGCTGCATGTTCGAGCCCATGAGTGCCCGGTTGGCATCGTCATGCTCCAGGAAGGGGATCAGCGATGCCGCCACGGACACGATCTGCCGGGGCGAGACGTCCATGAACTGAACCTCCTCGGGTGCCCGCATGGTGAACTCGTTGGCATGCCGGCAAGACACCAGCGCATCGGTCAGGCGTCCACCCTCGTCGAGCGTGGCATTGGCCTGGGCGATCACGAAATTGCCTTCCTCGATCGCGGACAGGTATTGGATCTCGTTGGTCACCCGACCACCCTCGACCTTGCGGTAGGGGGTTTCGAGAAAACCATAGGAGTTGGTTCGAGCATAGACGGCCAGCGAGTTGATCAACCCGATGTTGGGACCCTCCGGCGTCTCGATCGGGCAGACCCGCCCATAATGAGTCGGGTGCACGTCGCGCACCTCGAAGCCCGCGCGCTCACGAGCCAATCCGCCCGGGCCAAGCGCGGAAACGCGTCGTTTGTGCGTCACTTCGGACAATGGATTGTTCTGATCCATGAACTGCGACAGCTGACTGGAGCCGAAAAACTCCTTGATCGCGGCCGAGACGGGCTTGGCATTGATCAATTCCTGCGGCATCAGACCTTCCGACTCAGCAAGCGAGAGCCGCTCCTTGACCGCACGCTCCACCCGCACGAGTCCAACGCGGAATTGGTTCTCGGCCATCTCGCCGACACAGCGAATGCGCCGGTTGCCCAGATGGTCGATATCATCGACCGTGCCCCGCCCATTGCGCAGCTCGACCAGGAGCTTGAGCGCATCGATGATATCCGACGTCTCGCCATGCTGCTCATGGAGCCGCCGCGAGAAGTCGTCGCTGCGCCCGCTGAAGTAGCGTCCGTCGTAGATGACGCCCGGTCCATCCTCCGAGGGACGCCCGAGCCGGCGGTTGAACTTCATCCGACCGACCGCCGAGAGATCGTAGCGATCCGGCGTAAAAAAGAGGTTGTGGAATAGGTTCTGCGCCGCTTCCTTGGTAGGCGGCTCACCCGGACGCATCATGCGGTAGATCTCGACCTGAGCCTCCAGCTCATTGGTGGTGGGATCGATGCGCAGGGTCTCGGACATGTAGGGGCCATGGTCGAGATCGTTGACGAAGAGCGTCTCGATCTGTTCCACACCCTTCTCGAAGAGTGTCTCCAGCAGCTCGGACGTGATCTCGCTATTGGCCTCGGCGATGATCTCGCCGGTCTCGGTATCGACCTGAGGATGGGCCAACACACGTCCGATCAAGAAATTCGATGGGACGTCGAGCCGGTCCATGCCAGCCTTCTGCAGCTCGCGGATGTGTCGAGCCGTCACCCGGCGGCCGGCCTCGACCAGACACTGGTCACCGATCATGACGTCGAAACCGATCGTTTCGCCGCGCAGCCGCTCGGGCACCAGATCCAAGGTCACCCGACGATCCTGAATCCGGAAGACATCGGTTTCGAAGAAATGGGCAAGGATGTCCTCGACGCCATAGCCCAAGGCGCGCAGCAGGATGGTCGCCGGCAGCTTGCGGCGACGGTCGATGCGAACGAACACGTTATCCTTCGGATCAAGCTCGAAGTCGAGCCAAGACCCGCGGTATGGAATGACCCGGGCCGAGAACAACAGCTTACCCGAGGAGTGGGTCTTGCCCTTGTCGTGATCGAAGAAGACACCTGGGGAGCGATGGAGCTGTGAGACGATGACGCGCTCGGTCCCGTTGATGATGAAGGTGCCGGTCTCGGTCATGAGCGGCAATTCCCCCATGTAGACCTCCTGCTCGCGCACATCCTTGACCACCTTCGATCCCACCGGGGCGTCCTTGTCATAGATGACCAGACGCAGCAGCACACGCAAGGGCGCCGCGAAGGTCGCTCCGCGCAGGTGACACTCGCGCTCGTCGAAAACGGGCTCCCCAAGCCGATATCTCACATATTCGAGGACCGCGTTACCTGAATAGCTTTCGATAGGAAAGACCGTCTTGAAGGCGGCGTGCAGGCCGACATCTCGACGCTCCGCGGTCGGCCGATCGGCCTGGAGGAACTCGCGGTAGGAGTCGATTTGCGTGGCCAACAGGAAAGGCACGTCCAGGATACTGGGACGCTTGCCGAAATCTTTACGGATGCGCTTCTTTTCGGTGAACGAATAGGCCATGATGCCTTTCCCTCGCAATACGTGCTTTGGGCCCTGACAGGAGATTGACGCGAACGGCAGGGGCGAACCGTTGCGGCGAGAACGCACGTCTCGAACACCCGCGGGCGGTCGAGACGGTCACGCACATAAGGTTTCAAGCAGAAAACGGCAAAAGGCCGGCGGCTTCTCGCCGCCAGCCTGAGGATCCCACCGAAAGCGGGTCGACGCAAAGCGCCGTTACTTCACTTCGACGGTCGCGCCAGCTTCCTCGAGGAGCTTCTTGGCCTCTTCGGCCTCTGCCTTGGAGATGGCTTCCTTGAGGGTCATAGGCGCACTCTCGACCGCGTCCTTCGCTTCCTTCAGACCCAATCCGGTCAGGGCGCGAACCGCCTTGATGACCGCGACCTTGTTGGCGCCGAACGAGGCGAGAATCACATTGAACTCGGTCTGCTCCTCGACCGGCGCGGCCTCGGCGGCCGCGCCACCCGGCGCGGCGACCGCAACGGCGGCTGCGGCGGTGACACCGAACTTCTCTTCCATCGCGCTGATGAGGTCGACAACCTCCAGCACCGTCATATTGCCGATTGCTTCAAGAATCTCGTCTTTCGAGACGGCCATTGGATTACTCCTGAACTCTGTCGTCTATGAGCACTGATGACTGGTGGACGGACGCCGCCTAGGCGGCTTCCTTGGCATCGCGAATCGCGGCGATGGTGCGGACCAGCTTGCCCGGCACCTCGTTGATCGTCGCCGCCAGCTTCTGCACGGGAGCCTTCATCACGGACATGAGCAAGCTGAGCGCCTGATCACGTGTCGGCATCTTTGCGAGATTGCCGAGCTCCGAGGGATCGAGCAGCTTGCCGCCGAGTGCGACCAAGCGCACCACGACCTTATTCTGCTCCTTTGCAAAGGCTTCCATGACACGCGCGGCAGAACCTGGATCCTCTTGCGAGAAAGCGAGCACCAGCGGCCCCGTGAGGCCATCGCTCATGCACTCGAAATCCGTATTCTGCAATGCGCGCCGCGCCAGGGTGTTCTTGACCACACGCACATAGACACCGGCCTTGCGTGCCTCCACGCGCAGCTTAGTCATCTGCTCGACGGTCAAGCCCCGATATTCGACCCCAACGGCCGAATAGGCGCTTTTGGCGACTTCCGCGACTTCGGCAACGATGGCTTCCTTCTGCGCAAAATTGAGCGCCACGTTCGTTACCTCTCGACTCGGTGAACCCGACTGACGCCGGGGTGCCCACTCGTTCCCGCATCCAGCGTCGGCGAGTAGAGCCATCATGTGCACCGTCACCAGTATCTCGACTGATTCGGGAGCACCGTCTGCGCAGGCTGGCAAGCCATTAAGTCGCCCAGACACGGCCCGATTCCATTACGGGCGTGGACGACGCCTGCGGTCTTTGACGGTCCCCAGGTGACCCCGGAGCCCCAAAGAATTCAACGCATGGCGGAGCAATGCGCCGCCATCATGCCGTCAGAAACTCAGACTGGAGTGATCGACCGTCAGCCCGGGACCCATGGTGCTCGAGACCGTCACCTTGCGCATGTAGACACCCTTAGATGTGCTTGGCTTGGCCCGCATCAGGTTCCCGAGCAGCGCCTCGAGATTCTCTTTCAGTTGGGTCGGCTCGAAATCGGCCTTACCCAGTGGACAGTGGATGATGCCTGATTTGTCGGTGCGATAGCGGACCTGACCGGCCTTCGCATTGCGCACGGCTTCTGCGACATCCGGTGTCACGGTGCCGACCTTGGGGTTGGGCATCAGACCGCGTGGACCCAGGATCTTACCGAGTTGACCGACCAGTCGCATGGCATCCGGCGAGGCGATGACCACATCGAAATCGAGTTTGCCGGCCTTGATGTCATCAGCCAGATCCTCGAAGCCGACCCGGTCGGCACCAGCCGCGGTCGCGGCATCCGCCCCGGCACCCTGCGCGAAAACGGCCACGCGCACGGTCTTGCCGATACCATGCGGCAAGACCGTCGAGCCACGCACGACTTGATCGGACTTGCGCGGATCCACGCCAAGATTGACCGCCACATCGATGTTCTCGAGGAACTTCACCTGCGAGAGCTCCTTGAGGAGCACGAAAGCATCCTCGGCGGCGTACGACTTGCCTGGCTCGACCCGCTCGCGAATCATCTTCAGACGTTTGGATAACCGAGCCATCAATGCACCCCCTCAACGTCAAGGCCCATCGCGCGAGCGCTCCCGGCGATGGTGCGAACCGCCGCATCCATGTTGGCAGCGGTCAGATCCGGCATTTTGGCCGTCGCGACCTGTTCGAGCTGCTCACGAGTCACGACACCCACCTTGGTCTTATTCGGATTCGCGCTACCTTTCTGAATCCCGAGCACCTTCTTGAGCAGGACAGTCGCCGGCGGCGTCTTGGTGATGAAGGTGAAGCTACGATCCGAGTAGACCGTAATCACCACCGGGATCGGCATCCCCTTCTCGAGCTCGTCCGTGCGCGCATTGAACGCCTTGCAGAACTCCATGATATTGACGCCATGTTGACCAAGCGCTGGGCCGACCGGCGGACTGGGAGTGGCCTGCCCTGCCTTGACCTGCAGCTTGATGTAGGCGTTGATCTTCTTCGCCATGAACAGTCTCCGATGGGTAATCGCGCCGAGGGTACTCCCCTGGCTCCCCGAGTTGCATGCCCCGCGTGGGGGGACGAGTCAAACGCCAGTCCAAGATGGATGGCACATGAAGATAGAAAACCAGCCGCGCCGTGACATCGAGACCGATGAGATCAAGCCTTTTCGACTTGGGCGAATTCGAGATCGACAGGGGTTGAGCGTCCGAAGATCAAGACCGAGACCTTGACCCGGCTCTTGTCGTAATCGACCTCTTCGACGATACCATTGAAATCGGTGAAAGGCCCATCGATGACACGGACCACTTCACCTGGCTCGTACAAGACCTTGGGGCGAGGCTTTTCGCTGCCAGCTTGGAGACGCGAGAGGATCGCCTCGGCCTGAGAATCAGGGACCGGAGCCGGACGGTCTCCAGTGCCGCCGATGAAACCCATGACCTTAGGTACGCTCTTGACCAGGTGCCAGGTTTCGTCGGTCATCTCCATCCTCACGAGCACATAGCCGGGGAAGAACTTGCGCTCGCTACGACGCTGCTGACCGGAACGCATCTCCACGACTTCCTCGGTCGGCACGAGAATCTCGCCGAACTGATCCTGCAGGCCCGCACGCTTGACACGCTCCTCGAGGGAGCGCTTGACCTGCGACTCGAACCCCGAATAGGCGTGAACGACATACCATCGCATCGCCATTCTCACCCTCCCTGACCGGTCAAGGCCCTCAAGATGGCCATCAGGACCATATCGAACAGCCAGAGAATGATCCCGACGATGAGCACCATCACGATCACGATGAGTGTGGTCTGAAGTGTTTCTTGCCGCGATGGCCAGACCACCTTGCGCACCTCCATGCGTGCGTCCGAGGCAAACTGCCACAGGACGCGACCAGGTGCCGTCATCATGGCGAGCGCGACCGCACCGCCGACCACCACGAGTAGACCGATCACACGCAACAGCGTGGAGTAGTCCTCGAAGAGATAGAAGGCGATGATTCCAACCACCAACAATGCGGCAGCCGCGACCAACTTGGCGGTATCCAGGCCGCTCGCTCGGTTTTCTGCACGTGAATTCATGGGATAGTGCGGCGCTCGGACGAAGGAATGAAGGTACGGACCGGCGATATGGCAGGCCAGGAGGGAATCGAACCCCCAACCTGCGGTTTTGGAGACCGCTGCTCTGCCAATTGAGCTACTGGCCTAGAACTCTCAACTCAGTGATTCGCTGGGCCGCCCTGGATCCGGCCCAGGAATCACTTGATTCAACTCACTCGATGATCTTGGCGACGACGCCGGCACCGACCGTACGACCACCCTCGCGCACGGCGAAGCGCAGCCCCTCTTCCATCGCAATCGGCGCGATCAGCT
>RZZN01000169.1 GCA_009929855.1 Gammaproteobacteria bacterium | reverse complement strand
CGTGAAGAGATCCTGCTCGCGCAAGCGCAGGCCGATCTCGGTGTTGTGGGCCTTTTCAGGCTTCAGGTCCGGGTTGGGGACAAAGAGGTTGGCGCAGGTGCGTCCGCAGGTGAAGTGGGTACCTGAGACGAACAGCTCGGTCGCATTCGGGGCGCGGAAGGCCTCGTTATAGCTCGCCTGGAAGGACAGCCAGTCGGTCGCCGCCACGTCCAGACCGAGCTTGGCGGAGAAGGCCTCGTCCTCGTTGGTCTCCAGGCCCGCGGCCTCGGCCTGACTGCGGAAGCTGTCCCAGCGTAGCCCTGGAGTCAGGGTCCAGCGCCGGCCGAGACGGATCTCGTTCTGGACATAGAGTCCGAGCACACTGGTCTCGCCGTCCGGGTAGCTGTCGCGCGGGCGACCGTCGCGCTCGCCGTCCACCTGATCCTGGTAGTAATCGAGGCCATAGGTCAGGACATGGCCGAAGCGCTCAGGGTCACCCAGACGGGTGCTGTTGCGCAGGTCGAGTCCGATCGTCTCCAGACGGGTCTCGTCCAGGCGTCCGTCGGATCGCCGCCGCTCCTCGATGTCCGTGGTGTTGCGGTAGAGGAGGGCGGAGGGGCGCAGATAGGTCTGATCCGGATCCTCGTGCCGATAGCTCAGGGTCAGGTTCTGCTGTCGCGTGCTGTTGTCGACCAGAGTGTTGTCGGTCGCCTCGGTCTGGGGGTTGGACGGGATGGCGCCGTCCTGATCGAAGGCCATGAAGGACAAGCCGAAACTGTTGATCCCGTCCGGACTCCAGGTGCCCTTGGCCAGGCCGGACACGCGCTCGAAACCCGAGTGGGTCAGATCGGTTCCATCGCCGAGCCGCACGTCGCCCGCGTCCCGATAGGCCAGATCGACCAGATAGTCCAAGCGCCCGTCCGCCGTGACGCCATAGACCCCGGCGTTGGTCAGCCACTGGTCACTGGCGTCCTGATAGCCGAGCCTGACCCGCCCGCCGAACGTCTGATCCTCGCGCAGCAGATCGGCCGCGTCCAGCGTGCCGAGCGCCACCACGCCGCCCATGGCGCCGCTGCCCCAAAGGGCCGAGGCCGGCCCGCGCAGCACCTCGACCTGCCTGAGCAGATCCGGCTCGATGAAGATCCGGGTGCTGTGGCCACGCGCGAAGTTCTGCCGTGCCCCGTCGATCAGAAACAGAATGCGCTCATCGGAGAGGCCGCGGATGCTGACCGTCTGGCCCTGTCCGCGCGGGCCGCCGCCGATGGCCACATTGGGCAGATCCTCCAGCAGATCCCCAAGGTTCGTCGGCTGCTCACGCTCGATCGCCGGGCGGTCGAGCAGGCTCACGGATTCGGGGATCTCGAAGGCGTCGCGCTCGGTTCGGGCGGCCGTCACCTCGATGGCGGGCAGACTGACACCCGTGGTCTCCTGAGCCGGAAGCGAGCCGACCGGCGCGAGCAGCGCCAGACCGACCGGGAGCCAGCCGAGTCCGGCGGTGTGTCGTGGCGAACGGATGGACATGGATGCGTACCTCTGTAGCGTCGTCCGGGCCGCTCGCTGATCCCCGCGTAGGAGGAGATTGGCTGGCTGTCGTTGTTGAGTGATTCAGGCCGTCATGATGATCGGGCCGGCACCGCCGGCTGCGGCTCACGCGCGATCACCAGCGGACAGTCCAGTTCCGGATGCGGGATGACCCGCACCGGCAGACCGAAGACATGCTCGATCGGCGTCGGCTTCAGGACGACCTGCGGGCGGTCCACGGCCAGCAGGCGCCCGTCCTTCATGAGTGCGATCCGGTCGCCGTACTGGGCGGCCAGATTCAGATCGTGCAGCACCACCAGCACCCCGATGTGCCTGTCGGTCCAGCGCCGCGCCAGGGCGAGGGTGGCGTGCTGATGGGCCAGGTCGAGACTCGCCGTCGGCTCGTCGAGCAGCAGATAGCGCGGCTCGTCGTTGGGCAGCGGCGTCCAGAGCTGGGCCAGGATGCGTGCCAGGTGCACCCGCTGGCGCTCGCCGCCGGAGAGTGTGGTATAGCGCCGCTCGGCCAGATGCTGCACCTCGGCCGCCGCCAGTGCCGCCGCCGCGATCTGGGCGTCGCCCGGCCCCGGACCACCGTGGGGGAGGCGTCCCATGGCGGCGACCTCGAGCGCAGTGAAGGGGAAGTTCAGGGCACTCTGCTGCGGCAGGATGGCACGTCGTCTGGCGCAGTCGCCCGACGTCCAGTGCGCCAGCGGGCGACCGTTGAGGCGGATCTCGCCCGCGTCGGGCTGGAGCTCGCCGCTCAGACAGCGCAACAGGGTCGATTTGCCCGCCCCGTTCGCCCCCAGGATCACCAGCACTTCGCCCGGATGCAGACGGAGACTGACTCCGTCGATCAGGGTGCGCCCGCCGCGCCGGACCCGCAGACCCTCGGCGTCCAGGCTCATGCCGCCACACCGCGCTGACGCATCAGGAGAACCAGGAAGAAGGGTCCGCCGAGCAGGGCTGTGAGGATGCCGATCGGCAGCTCGGCGGGCGTCACCAGGGTGCGCGCGAGCAGATCGGCCAGCAGCAGCAGACTGCCGCCGAGCAGGGCCGCGCCGGGCAGCAGAATCCGGTGATCCGGTCCCAGGGCCAGGCGCAGCAGGTGCGGCACCACCAGCCCGATGAAGCCGATCAGACCGCTCACCGCCACCGCCGCACCCACGGCCAGGGCGGCCAAGGCGACGATGAGACGCTGCATGCGCTGGACCGAAATCCCCAGATGTCCCGCCTCGGCCTCACCGAGCAGCAGGGCGTTGAGCGTGCGCGCCAGCAGCGGCAGCGCGAAGAGGGGCAGAGTGACCAGCAGGGCCAGACTGCCGACCTGGCTCCAGGTCGCTCCGCCCAGGCTGCCCAGGCTCCAGAAGGTGAGGTTGCGCAACTGCTGATCGTCGGCCAGATAGGTCAGCAGTCCGGTCCCGGCGCCGCAGAGGGCGTTGATGGCGATGCCGGCGAGCAGCAGAGTGGTGACCGAGGTTTGTCCGTCGCGGCTGGCGAGCCGGTAGACCACCAGGGTGGTGATCAACCCCCCGCCGAAGGCCGCCAGCGGCAGGGTGAAGGCGCCCAGTGCCGTGGTGAGGAAGGTCAGCCCCTGACCGCCGAGCACGATGATCGAGACGGCCGCCAGCGCCGAGCCGGCCGAGACCCCAATGAGTCCCGGATCGGCCAGCGGGTTGCGGAAGAGCCCCTGCATGGACGCGCCGGCCACGGCGAGCGCGGCGCCGACCAGCAGCCCGAGCAGGGTGCGCGGCAGACGGATGGTCTCGATGACCGCAACGTGCTGGGGCTGGACCTCGCCGACCGGCATGCCCAGGCTCGCGGCCATGACCCGCAGCACCTCGCTCGGCGGGATGGTGACCGGGCCGATCGCGATCGACAGCAGCGTGACGCTGAGCATGAACGCGAGCAGTGCTGCCAGGGTCCAGCGCTGCCGATGCGCGCGGCGCTGCAGGCCGGCGATCGCGGTC
>RZZN01000168.1 GCA_009929855.1 Gammaproteobacteria bacterium | reverse complement strand
CGAAGGGGGTGTTCTTTGTGCCTTTGCGCCTTTGCGTGACACTCGCGGAGTAGACCAGCGAAGCGCAGTCTAGCGACACCCGCGCTGCACTGGACGTAAACTCTAGGAAACGCCATCGGGAATCGAGCATGCACCGGAACGACCGCATCCAGATCGATCCAGACGTCTGCCACGGCAAACCGATGATCCGGGGGACCCGCGTCCCGGTGTCCGTCATCATCGGCAGCCTGGCGGCCGGCATGGACAGGGCCGAGATCGAGGCCGAGTACGATCTGACGGTCGACGACATCCAAGCCGCACTGCAATTCGCCAATGAACGGATGATGCAGGGGTCGTTCCGCGCTCGATGCTTGCTGACGGTCATCCTGGCCGAGCCGCTGTTGCGATAAACTCAAACCCGCCGCATCCAGACGCCCAAGCATGATCCATCCCTCTGTCCACCTGCCTCTCACCGCCATCGGCCAGGTCTGTCAGGCGCATCGAATCAAGACCCTCGCCCTGTTCGGCTCCGCCGTCCGCGAGGATTTCGGCGCTGACAGCGATGTCGATGTCCTGGTCGAGTTCGCCCCGGACACCGCACCCGATTTCGCCGAAATGCTCGTCCTCCAGAATGAGCTGGAACGTCTGTTCCGGCGCCCGGTGGATCTGCTGGAGTGCCGGTCGGTGGAGGGCAGCCGCAACTATTTGCGGCGACGCGCCATCCTGAGCAAGATCGAGCCGATCTATGTGGTGTGACGCGGCGTACCTGCTGGACATGCAGCTCGCGGCCGCGGATGCCGTGCGCTTTGCCGCCGGCTTGGACCAAGCCGGCTTCGAGGCCAGCGACCTGCACCAGAGCGCGATCCTCCGGAAATTGGAGATCATCGGAGAGGCCGCCGGTCAGGTCTCCGGAGAATTCCGCACGGCCCATCCGGAGATTCCCTGGTCCGCGATGATCGGCATGCGCAGCCGCTTGATTCATGCCTATCGCATGGTCCAATTGGACATCGTCTGGCATATCGTATGTCACGACCTCCCTGCACTGATCGATGTGCACGGGCCCCTGATCTCGGCCGAGGACGATCTTGACACGTCATGAACCCGGCACGCCCGCCTAACACTGCGACCGCGGTCAATGGGTTTCACGCGAAGGCACCACGCTCCGGGAGAGGGAAGAATCTCACGCGAAGGCGCAAAGCTCGCGAAGGGGCGTTTTTGTGCTCTGGTTCCTTCGTGTGAGCTAGTTGGGAACTGAAATGAATCCACAGCGACTCTTACAGCACTTCGACCGCATCGCCGAGGCGCCGGACGCCGTTGCCCGGCTGCGGCGGTTTATTCTGGATTTGGCGGTGCGGGGTAAGTTGGTGGAGCAGGATCCGGATGACGAGCCGGCAACGGAGCTGCTGAAGCGGATTCAGGAGGAGAAGGTGCGGCTGGTGAAGGGCGGGGAGACTCGTGACAAGCTATGGCTTCCAGCGGTGGCGAGCGACGAAATGCCGTTCCCAATCCCAACCGCCTGGCGCTGGTGCCGGTTTACCAACCTTGCGGATTTTTCTGCGGGGCGAACGCCTTCCCGCAACGAGCCGTCTTTCTGGGACAGCGGCGAGCATGCTTGGGTAAGCATCGCTGACATGGAAGACGGCGCCGTCGTGACTGATACCAAGGAAACCGTTAGCGGAAAAGCACGGGAACGTGTTTTTGGAAGGCCGCCGCAGCCGCCCGGTACGATCATTATGAGCTTCAAGCTCACAATAGGGAAAATTGCGCGCCTTGGCATTCCGGCGTTTCACAATGAGGCGATTATATCAATCAGGCCGTACCTAGCTGACCTGGACGCTTACTTATTCAAGGTATTGCCTGAGTTCGCAAGACAGGGAAACACGAAAGGGGCCATAAAAGGCGCCACCCTGAACCGAGATTCGATCTCGAACATCCTCCTGCCTCTCCCCCCGCTCGCTGAACAACACCGAATCGTCGCCAAGGTCGATGAGCTGATGGCCCTGTGCGATCGTCTGGAGGCGGCGCAGAAGAAGCGCGAGCAGCGGCGCGACCAACTGAACACGGCCAGCCTGAACCGCATCAACCAGCCCGGTCCCTTTGCCGATGGCGATGCCCCAACCGCCTTCCGCGAGCATGCCCGCTTTCACCTCGACCACCTACCACGCCTCACCACGCGCCCCGAGCACATCAAGTCCCTGCGACGGACCATCCTCAACCTTGCCGTTCGCGGGAAGCTGGTGGAGCAGGACCCAGAGGATGAGCCGGCCTCAGAGTTGCTGAAGGCGATCAGCGAGACGCGGAAGAAACTCCGCGCGGAGAAAAAGATTCCGAAGCCGAAAGCGCTGCCGGTCATTGATGAATTAGATCTACCCTTCGTTCCTCCCTCCGGCTGGATTTGGGCTATGCTCGGTGAGCTTTGCTACCTGGTGGCCGACGGGCCGCATTTTTCGCCGCAGTACGTGCCCGCAGAAAACGGTGTACCGTTCCTATCAACGCGCAACGTCCGTCCTGGTCGGTTCGACCTTAGTACGGTCAAGTATGTGTCTCATGAAGATCACGAGCAGTTTTGCACGCGCATCAAGCCAGAGCGCGACGACATCATATATACAAAGGGCGGTACGACCGGGATAGCCAAAGTCAACGATCTAGAATTCGAATTTAGCGTATGGGTGCATCTTGCAGTTCTGAGGATCGAAAAGCAGCGACTGTTGCCTCGGTATGTCGAGCTGGCGCTTAACAGTCCGCATTGTTACGAGCAATCCCAACGATACACGCAAGGCACTTCCAACTTTGATCTCGGTCTTACTCGAATGATCAAGATCACGATCCCGCTCCCACCCCTCGCCGAACAACACCGCATCGTCGCCAGGGTCGATGAGCTGATGGCCATATGCGACCAACTAGAGGCCCAGCTCACCATCACCCAAACCGACAGCCGCCGCCTCCTCGAAGCCGTGCTACACGAGGCCCTTGCGTGACCACCAGCGATCAACCACCTCTTAATTTCTTCGCGCCTTTGCGCCTTCGCGTGAGACTGAAAGGGGCCAGGCTCAATTTCTGCACTGGAGAGCGCCGGCAAGCGCGTTCTGGCGGCCCAATCGCCTCGCGGCAGGCATTTCTACCCGAGCACTCCATGGCAAACGTCGGCTCTCGCCTCGTCAAGACGGGGGATCGAGATCCTCAGGACCGGTCTCGGGGATGGTGCGGATGACGGGCTGAGCGTGGCCATCCTGCCGAACCGGGCTTTGCGATCACAGATGGACTCACCCTGACCGCTCGGTCTGCCCCAAAAAGAACAGGAAGAACAGGAAGAACAGGAGAAACGGATGCGCGATGACACCCTGGACGACACCCTCAACCGACACGACCGTGCCCGGGCCGCTCTGCTCGCCCATGCCTGCGGTGACCGCATCGGTGCCCCGCTGGAGTTCGTGCTGGATGAGAGCGTGCGCACCCGGGCGGTCCACTTGGGTCATTGGACCGACGACACCCACATGTCGCTCTATCTCGGC
>RZZN01000078.1 GCA_009929855.1 Gammaproteobacteria bacterium | reverse complement strand
TCGCCGATGATAGTGTGGGGCCTCCCCATGTGAACGTAGGTCACCGCCAGGACCCTCTCCCAAAAAACCCCTACGCTCATCCGTGGGGGTTTTTTATTTGAAGTCCGCTTCCAGGCCTATTCGTCAATTTGATGAATCCTTCCATAATTTCGGGCGATTTGCCTAAGTCCGACAAGATCCACGATCCTGTCCCCAGACCATGCGGAATCTGATTGTTGATCGCTGCGGCTAGTTGTGTTGTTGCCCATAATCCAGCCGCACTTTCGAGTACACTAGTGATTGCAACCCCGATCTGAGTCTGTGTCGCTTGATCGGCAAGTTCGATCGCTCGAGTCAAGCCGCCAAGCACCGCTGGCTTAATAACGAGTCGTTTGATGCCAAGATCTGCGAGGCCGTGATTCGACAGAAGGCGCGTTGCGTTCTCATCTAGCGCGAGTGGGAAATCCGCGATGGATTGAAGCTGACTCAGATGATATGGATCGGGAGCGGCTAAGGGCTCTTCTAGACATTCCACTGGCAGTCCAGAAAGCCTCTCGATCATCCATTCCGCCTCTGCAGGCGTCCATGCGCCATTTGCGTCAAGCCTAAACTTTGTGCCGTTCGGCAGTACGTTTGCTAGGCGAGTGATGTGTTCGAGTTCTTTGGTTATACTTGCAATGCCGACCTTGAGCTTGATGACATTGAAGCCAGACAGGCAGTGTTCTTCAATCTCGCGTGATGTCACATGGGTTAAGCTTCCTGCAATACAATTGACAGGTACGCGATCTCCTGCGTTTTCATTTAATAAATGACGAAGCGGAAGCAGTCGCGCCTTGCTTATTAAGTCGAATGCTGCACACTCGATCGCAAAGCGAGTGGCTGGTGCTTTGGTAAGCCATAGGTTAAATTCATTCAAAAGATCAGATGCAAGCAGACCCTGTGAACTGCAAGCTAGGTGGGCGAGTGTGAGTGATGCTGTTTGATGTTTCTCCGTGCCTGCTTCGGGCATTGGTGCGCAATCACCGATTCCGTATAGATCACCCGATTTAAGAGTCACGAGCCAGCCATGCCGCTCTGTGAAAGTTCCGCGGGAACTCGACCACACGCTCCGCAATGGCAGACAATAGGGTTGGAACCATAATCCATCGATTCGTAGCAAAGGATCATTTTCAATCTGCATGCTCATTGTGGCCGGTCAAGAAATAGACCACTGATGAGAAGAATTGTGATGATCAGCTGATACATGGCAGTCTCCCCGATCATCCGGTTGATGTCGACACCAATGGCCCCTTGGTAAAGCCTGACGATCAATTTGATGGCGAAAGGAAGCGCGGCAATAACCGGCCAAGCAAGTTGGAATCCAAGCGATATGAGTAGTACTCCGATCGAGCCAAAAAGCAGCAAGCTATATAAGAAGCGAGTTTTTTCTCTTCCAATATAGTGACAAAGTGTACGGCGTCCAGCCCTACTGTCCGTTTCAAGATCGCGATAATTATTCAGCAACAGGACTGCCGCCGCGGGCAATCCAAGAGCTAAGCCAACCGTAAACGCAGATGCTCCGATGGTGAGTGTTTGTAGGAAGTAGGTCCCGCTGACGGCAGCCACGCCGAAAAAAAGCATTGCATGGATCTCGCCAAAAGGACCATACGCGATCGGACGTGGTCCACTCGTATAGGCGTAGCCGCCGAGGAGCGAGGCAATCCCGATCGCCAGGATCGGCCAACCGCCGCGCCAAACCAGCCCGATTCCTAGAAGAAAGGCGAGTCCGAAACTGAGATGAGCGGCTCGCTTCATTTGCTTCGCAGTAAACCATCCCTGAGAAGTCGCACGTGGAGGTCCAAGTCGCTCTGGTGTGTCTATACCTCGCTCGAAGTCGGAGACATCATTGTGGAGGTTGGTGCCGATCTGGATTGTGATCGCTGCCATCAAGGTGATAACGGCGACGACGGTTTGTATCTGTCCAGTCTCGTAAACGCTAAGCGCAAGACCCGCCAGCACCGGGGTAACGGTCAAAGGTAAGGTACGCGGCCGAGCTGCCGTGATCCAGCGTAAAACATTGGTTGCCGAGGATGACATACTAGGGTCGTCTCGGGAATTGATTGAAAAGAGGTTCCCGCTTTTGAAGGAAAGCGTCACGACCTTCTTTTGCCTCAGCCGTGGTGTAGAAGAGTGCTGTTGCGTTTCCAGCGAGCTCTTGGATGCCGGCGAGTCCATCGGTATCTGCATTGAATGCCGCTTTCAAAATCCGCAGAGCTGTTGGCGATAGCTGGTTGATTCTGTGGCACCACGCAAGGGTTTCACGCTCGAGGTCCGCCAATGGGAACACCGCGTTGATCAGGCCCATTGTTAGTGCTTCTTGCGCGTCATATTGCCGACAGAGAAACCAGATTTCCTTCGCTTTTTTCAAGCCTATCGTCCGAGCCATCAAACCAGCACCAAAACCAGCATCGAAGCTGCCAACCTTAGGACCTGTCTGACCAAAGCGAGCATTTTCTCCAGCAATTGTGAGGTCACAAACGAGATGTAGCACATGGCCTCCGCCAATCGCGTAGCCCGCGACCATCGCAATGACGGGTTTAGGTAAGGATCGGATCTGGCGCTGTAAATCGAGGACATTTAGATGCTCGATTCCCAACTCGTCACGATAGCCTTCATCTCCACGAATGCTCTGATCGCCTCCTGAGCAAAATGCGAGATCTCCGGCGCCAGTCAGGATAACCACTCCGATATCTGGATCGAGATGAGCGCGATGGAAGGCATGGATGAGCTCGCGAACCGTCAAGGGGCGGAAGGCGTTTCGGACATGGGGACGATTGATGGTGATCTTCGCGACGCGTTCGGCTTGATGGTACAGGATATCCTTATAATCGACATCCTTGGGCGTTTCCCATTGCACGGTAGGTGATGGCGCTGATTTATTCCGGTCGATTTCAGGCTTGTTTTCCGACATCTTTGTTTGCAACCTCAGTCAGTATCAATGATTGTTTCGGCGGTGATCAAACTCCAAAATGCGAGATGCATGCGCTGACTCGACATGGCATCCAGATGGATCTCGATGATGCCAGCCGCATCCCCACGTTGCCCCACGCAGAGCGCATCGCTGAGTGCTTGCTTGAAGCCAAGCTCGTCATCGACCACGCGATGTTTGAGGTTGAATGTTGCTGCAAGCGAACCGAGATCCAGGCGTTGAGGCATGCGCCACAATCGCTCGAAGTCCATCAGTCCATGCTTTGGGAGATAGTCGAAAATCCGACCCCCTCCGTTGTTCAAGACAATACCAGGCCGTTGCACTCTCTGCAGCAGGTGCAGACCACTTAAATCATGCAGGAAAGCAAGATCGCCAATGAGACCAGTGACGCCATGATCGGAATTGGACCATCCCGCGTTCAATCCGGCTAGCGTCGAGTTATGTCCATCGATTCCACTCGCGCCACGATGACCATGGATGTGCAGCAAGTGTTCAGCTTGTCCCGACCAAGTATCTAGCTGTCGAATCGGTAAGGAGTTTGCGCAGAACAGGCCGTCTTCTGGTGGGAGTTGATTCAGCAGCTCTACAATCACATGAGCCTCGCACCAGGATTCCTGCGCAAGGAACGAGTCTGTGATCAGCTTGGTCCTCTTCTCGGCATGGTTCCAGAATTCACACCAGTCGAGCGAAGAGCAAGAGCGGTTGTCTCGATCGAGCATCGCTTCTTGTATGGCAGCGCAAAAGACGCTTGGATTCACTGGTATCCAGGCTTGTACATCATGGTCCGGGTCGGCCCAGCGCTCACCGTCGCCGGTCAATACGGCTGGTATGTTGCTTAGCCAAGCTTGCAAGGTTTTGGAGACCGGCGTCCCACCAAAACGGATCACCCAATCCGGTTTGAGAATCGTGCGCGCCTGATCGTTACGAAGGAAACTGTCATAACGTGTGATGCGATGGCGCGCTCCTGGCCCAAACCTCAACCCAGAGAGTGGGTCAGCGAGTATGGGGGCATTCAGGATCCGAGCGCATTCCCATATGGCCGTAGCTGACTGTGTGAGAGTTGGCATTGGTCCACAACAGATGATGCCTCGTCCGGTGCTCAACAATTGGATCGCTCGTTTCCAGTGATCCAGGTGCACGGCTCCAGAGCCTTTTGGTTTGAAGGAATGTCCGTGAGATCTAAGTTGACGCGATTGTATCGCAGGTCGAGTGACTGACCGCTGCTGATCGAGAAACTCGCCGCTCGGTAAGAGCGGCTCGCGAAAGGGTAGATTGATGTGAACCGGTCCAGGTCTTGCGCCTTGGCTGACGAGCGCAGCCCTGAGACCGAGTGCTCGGATTGCTTTGAGTGCGAAGGGTCGATGATCCGCGAGTCCTGGCTCATGGAATTCGCGCGTGTAGCTTCCAAACAGATGGCCTTGATGAATCGTCTGATTCGCCCCCCAGCCACGCAACTCGGGCGGACGATCAGCCGAGATCAATACGAGTGGAATCCCTGACTCTGATGCCTCGATCACAGCGGGAAACCAATGCGCGGCAGCGCTTCCTGATGTGCACACCAAGGCCACTGTGATGCCTGAAGCCTGTGCCAAACCCAAAGCGAAAAAAGCTGCGCTACGCTCGTCGAGTACCGGGGTGATCTCGATCTGCGGGTGAAGCTGAGCGGCCATCACCAAGGGTGTGGAGCGCGAACCTGGTGAGACGACGAGACGGCGAAGCCCCCCCTCGACCAACCCATCGAAAAACTCCAGTGACCAGAGAAGATTTCGGGATCCCTGGTCTGTCGTCTCATCTAACATGGTTTGTCTGATTATGCGTACTGGAGCGCGGTTGCCATTGCAGATAATTTGTGCTCTGTTTCCAGCCACTCATCCGCGGGGTCTGATCCGGCGACGATTCCAGCGCCTGCGTAGAGATAAGCCGAGTTATCCTCGATGTGTGCGCATCGGAGCAATACCCAAAGTTCACCAGTCAAGTCAGTGTCAATGATCCCGGCTACACCTGTGTACCACCCGCGATCGATTGATTCGGCATTTGAAAGCCAAGCGCGTGCTTGGAGTGTCGGGTATCCGTTGGTTGCCGGTGTTGGGTGGAGTCGTTCAGCGAGTCGAAAGACATCCATACCAGGTTCGAGCTCTGCTTGGATGATGCTCCAAAGATGCTGTGCATTATTGAGCTGCATGATCTTCGGCTCGGTCCGAGGCTCGATGTGTCGGCAGCACTGACTCAGTGTCTCAGTGATCGACTCGACCACCACCATATGCTCATGGAGGTTTTTTTGGCAATTCCTAAGCTGCCTTGTCAATTCGAGATCGCGATCGGTGCTCGCGGCTCTACAGACGGTCCCAGCGATCGCATCGACCTCGATACGATCCCTATTCTGGGTGAAGAGCCGCTCAGGGGTTGCCGCGACGAAACTACCCGCTCTCCGGCGTATGGTGATCACTTGGCAGGATGGGAAGAGATAGTCGAGTGCGGCTTGCAGGCGCGTGAGATCGAATCGCCGACGTCCTGCAAGATGGACGCGCCTGAAAAGAACAACTTTTTCGAGCTGGCTCTGCCGGATTTGCTCGAGCGCTGATTGTACAAGCACATGCCAATCCTCATGGCTTGGCTCGGTGTTACCTGCTTTCAGCTGCGCGGCTGTCAAGGGATCGCGAGCCGGCTGATTCAACCATGGGATGACTTGTTCGAGCCGTCTTTTCCACCGAGCGAACAGTACCTCTTGTTTGATTGGTAAGACGCTGGACAGGATCAGCGCGGCTTGTCCACGGCGCGCATGCAATGCGAGTTCTGGCAGCCAGAGTAAAGTGTTTGGGAATCCAAGCGGATTGGTCGATGCGGTTGAGGTTGGAGTCGCCGCGAAGCCGAGCATGGCAAAACCGGAAAAGCCAGTATCATCCGGATCGAACTGTTGCCAACGATCCGAGATACTCACCGCCGCCTCCCTCAGAAGACCAAAACGGTTCTCACCGGATGTCTCGCATTCCCATGCGATACCATAGCCAGCGCGGATTTCACCACGATGGTTGTGCGAAAATTGGAATTGTGGCCCACTGATCTCGGGCGCCACGGTCAAACCCTGTGGAAATTCGAGGACGAGTGATACCAGACCGCTCGAGGAATCGAGGGGGAGCGTACCGATCGTCTCGCCGAGACGAGCTAAAATCTGCTCGAGAGTTTGGAGCGGTGCAAGCATGAACGAATTCGGGGTAAGGAAGGTCGGGTTTGTCGGCCCCAACGCAATAGCCAAGCCGTGGGGGCCGGGTAATCAATACAACGATCAAGCGCTTTGCTGCTTGGACCAGAATCGATCGATCGCTGCCACGGTTAGGTCCGGCTGCTCCCATTGTAATAGACCACAGGTTGGCATAATCCGTTCCGCGCGCCAGTTGGGATGGCGACCGAGAAAGTCGGGGAGTTCATGGAAGTCGATGTTCGGATCATGATCGTACAGTACGAGCGCGGGTTGACTGACTTTGGAGTAAAGTGTCTCCGTAGCATTCTGGGTAAAGAGCTGACCGGATAGGAAATAAAGAGGAGCATACTTCGCACCTGGTTGGTGTGAGGTCGCGTAAGCGTATTCGATCAGCTCGGGTGGGGTCGATCCCTGGAAGGCTTGCCGATAGAAAAAGCGGATGCTAGGGCGTGAGGTCAGCAGACGAAAAAGACCATCGTTCAAGATGGGCACACTCAAGACCTTGTGAGCCCGCTCAGCGGTTTGGCCCGTTGGCAGGCGGCGTGCGCTGAATCCGGTGGGCGAGAGTAGGACCAGTGATTGAAAGAACTCAGGCTTGGTGATCGCGGCATGTGCCGTGAATTCGCAGCCTAGTGAAAAGGCCACCAGGTCGCAGGGACGAGCGACCACCTTCTCGACGAAATCAAGAATGGCATTTGCATACAGGCTCGGCGAATAGCGCCGGTCACTGCGATCTGAATGCCCGAAGCCAGGTAGATCGAGCGAGTAGACGGGTCGGCGCGTTCGGTAGTGGTCGAATAAGGGCTTCATTTCGAAGGTGCTGGGCGCGGCGTTGATGCTATGAACCAGCACCAGTGGATGACCCGCGGCTGTGTCGTCGGCATAATAATGAATGCGTCCGGCCTGAGGCGATGTGAAATCACCCCGGGTTGCGTCGACCGCTGCCGGCAGATCGATCCTCTGTGGATGAGGGGTGGCTCGCGGATTTGCGTGTGTCGAATCTGTGCGTATGTCCATGAGATTGATGCCTCATCAAGATGGCGTGCTGTCGGTCGGTGCTTTGATCTCGCGATCGCGCTCGGCGCGTCGACAGATCTCGCGCGTGAGTCCTTTGAAGACGATGCGATGCATGGGTTCCAGCGAGTACCAGTAGAGCAGGCCCCAGATGCCGGCCGGATGCCAAAAGGCGGTGGCTGTCAGGCGTGTTCCCCCGCGCGGGGTTGGCTCCAACTCGAATTCTAGGACCCCGGCCCCAGGTGCGCGCATGCCGAAAGCCAGGCTCAAACGGCGCTCCGGCTCCGCCCCCAATACTCGCCAGTGATCGATCCGTTCACCCGTTTGAATATGTTGTGGATCTCTTCGACCACGTTTGAGACCCGGGCCACCAACGGCCCAATCCAACCATTCACGAATCGACCAGAGTGAGTTGAGATAGTAATAGCGGTTATCTCCACCGATCGCCGCCACCACACGCCAGACTGCGGCTGGGGTGGCGCTGGTATCGCAGGAGCCTGAGGCGCGCTTGGCATAATATGCGTAGTCGATGCGTTCGTTGCGCACGATGAATGCCCCTTCGATCCAGCGGGTCACCGGTGTGCTATGGCGCTCCGAGTCGAGCACGGAAAGCACGGATTCTTGAAAACTCAATAGCCGCTGCGGAACCAGGCGTCGCAAGAGTGTATCGTCGGCGACGAAGTCATGACGAAGTCCTTCGATGAGTGCGCGCGCCACATTTGTCGGCACCGAAGTGACGAAACGTAGCCAGTATGCCGATAATCGCGGCGTGAGCACGGGAACCGGGATGACCAATGGAGGCCGCTTGCCGGCCGCGCTGGCAATCACACGCATCATCTCGGTATAGGTCAGGGTTTCGGGTCCAGCCGCATCGACGCTGAGCGACGCCAACTCATCGATCCAAGGTGAGCGCTCAAGATAGGCGAGTAGATTCTCTAAGGCGATCGGTGGTGACTTGGCGCGAACCCAACGCGGGGTCACCATGACTGGAAGATGATATACCAGGTCACGCATGACCTCGAATGCCGCTGATCCTGGGCCGACGATGATTCCGGCGCGAATCTCGGTCACCGGGACCTGGCCGCGGCGCAGGATCTCGCCGGTCTCACGCCGCGAGACGATGTGTTCGCTCTCGGCGTCGTCCGGGGCCAACCCACCCAGATAGATGATGCGCCGAACCCCGGCCCGCGCCGCAGCATCGGCAAAATTTCCAGCGGCTTCTTGATCGATGCGTGCGAAATTGCGCCCCGCTGCCATGGAGTGCACCAGATAAAAGGCCACTGTCACATCTTGCAAGGCATTGGACAGGGTCGCAGGCGCCAAGGCATCGGCCTCGACGATCTCCACATCAGGCCAGTGGAGCGCCGCGATCGATGTCCGGTTGCGGACGGCTGCACGGACACGGTGACCTTCTCCGGTTAGATAAGGCACCAAGTGTCGACCGATATAGCCACTGGCCCCGAAGACCAGACAGATGTCGTCTCGATCCTTACGTGCGATTGACGCCACTGGAGTATCGGACTCAGCTGTGATGCTTGCCAATTTGTTGACCATCGGCACCCCATCTCAAGATCGTCGAGACCGCCATGGCTCCGGCCGAGAGGTCATCCCCGGCAAATGCACCGAGAGTGACCCGTTGGTGGTTTAATCTATGTCGTCGGCCCGCATGATTGAGTCAGCGCGCCGGACTTCGATCGTACTCATCCAGGTTCGGGTCCGAGCATCGATGACACGTGTCCGCGACCTGTTGGGCTTGGCTCGTACGCGTATCGTGCAATGACTGTCAACTGAATCAGACGATTTTCTGTCAAGTGAAGTTTACATTGATCCTCGTGTCTTGTCTGGTGCTGATGGCCTGTCTCCCAGCGTTTGATGCGGAGATGGTATCGCAGCCGAGGCGAGAGTCAGAAGCCTCAGTGTATGGCCCCGGCCCGGGTCGCGAGATCGCGAGCCGAAGGAACTGGTCGGTCGTGTCGGGTGTCGCGCTGTCGGGCACGGGCTGCAAGCTAGATTACAGGCTCTATCGGCCGAGCGCTCCGAGGAGCGACGGACTCGTCGTGCTCAGTCACGGTTTTCTGCGCAGTCAGACACATATGTCTGATCTAGCGGCGCAGCTTGCCAGCTTGGGGATCACCACGGTGACCCTGGATTTCTGCAATTCGCGTTTTTGGGATGGTCGGCATTTTCGAAACGGATTGGACATGATTCGCGTCGCGGATGTCGTGTCGGCACGCCACATCGTTTATGCCGGGTTCTCCGCGGGTGGACTCGCTGCCTTGGTGGCCGGTCGCAACGATCAGCGGACCGTGGGCGTCCTCGTGCTGGATCTTGTCGACGCGCGTCGTCTAGGCGAGCGGATGGTCAGTGGACTGGACCGTCCCCTGATCGGGATCATGGGTGATCCATCCCCGTGCAATGCACAGAGCAACGGCTTGACGGTTCTATCCATGGCTGACCGAGCTCGCGTCGAACGCGTTGAGGGAGCGGGGCATTGCGATTTCGAGTCGCCGACCGACTGGCTCTGTCGAGCAGTCTGCAAGCAGGAGCCAGTGTCCTCGGCCGAGCGGCGCAGGGCCATCATGGCCAAGGCCGTCCGTGCGACCCAGTCGCTGCTCGGGCTGACGCTGGCAGCCACAGACCAGGAGCAACGTCTATCTCTCTGAGTCGCTTGCAGCCGTTGACATCCAGGGTGGCGGTAAAGATAATGTCTGGTCTAGTGTAGATGCTTCATTCCGCTGGATATTCAGGAGATCCCTTTTGGCTAATTCACCGCAAGCCCGCAAGCGTGTCCGTCAAGCAGAAAAACGTCGTCAACTGAATGCATCGCAGCGCAGCACACTGCGTACCTTCGTGAAGAAGGTGGTCAAGGCGATTCAATCCGGTGACAGAGAGGCCGCACTGCAGGCATTCAAGGACGCTGTCCCGAGAATCGATCGCGCGGCCCGCAAGGGCATCATCCACGCCAACAAGGCTGCTCGTCACAAGAGTCGACTGAACGCACACATCAAAGGCATGAGCTGATGCCGGGCTTGTCTTTGGGATCTCTCCTCTGTGCACGATTCGAAACCGGCCCCGCAAGGCCGGTTTTTCATTGGCTATGTCTGCGTTAGGTGTTGGTTCCCGCTGGGGGCGCCCCTATGGCCTGCTCGAGGAACAACTCTGGTGTAAAGATGCCGGAAAACGCTCCAGGCACCGGTGCCAGCCCAGGTCGTTCGGCAGGTACTTGGTGGCGACTCCGTGGAAGCGGTACATCCATCCTTTCAGTCGGCAGTCGTAGGCATTGACGTTCTGGATATGGAAGGCATGATCCACAACCCGAATGCCGGCGGTGAGGTTAACGGGCTGATGAGCAATGTGCAGTTGCTTGGCCAAGGCGACGTAGACGACGCTGCCGTCGGAGCACAGTACGGCATCGGCATCCAGGATCGGCTCCAGGATAGCGCGTAGCGCTTGGGTATTGGCGCTCTCCAGGACCGCATCGGTGGTCGCCGTGGTCCGGTCGCGGGCGCGATCAACACCGGGATCTGTTCGTCCGACAGCCCCCGTTTGGCCGCCTTGCCGCCTTGCCGCCTTGCCGCCCCGCTTGCGCGCCGGGCGCGGCAGGTCCCGGCTGCCTTTGAACGATTCGAGGAAGTCGGTCTCGTCCGCTTCGACGATGCCATGCAGATGCGACGGCTTGACCTCGGACAACCCGTCCAGGTACCGGTGCCGCCAGCGAAATGAGGTGTTCTTATGAACACCACAGCGCCGCGCCGCCGCGCGAACCGTCTCACCGGCGATCATGGACCGCGCATACTCGATCCACTGCTCCCGGCGTCGCAGCCGGGCCATCGCGGTGTCTTGGTGAGCGTATTGAACGTCTTGCCGCAGGCGCCACAGCGATACCGGGGCAGCCCATGGGCATTGCCCCAGCGACGACATCTGGCATGATGGCAATGTGGGCACGGTGGGTTCGGGCCGACGAGGGCGCCAATCACCTCGTCCGGTTCCTGCTGTTGGCTCAAATGATCAAGCGCTTGCTGGCGTTGCGAGGGGATCAGTTCACTGGCCTGGGATAGCCAATCGTGGAAGTCTTCGGTCCGCATGGCGGTTCCTCCGAAATTTCCCTGCCTATCAACAAGGATAGTCCAGAACAACACCTAACGCAGACATAGCCTTTTCATTAGCGCGACATGGTGGATGATCTGCCGTATGCCAGTGCAAGCAGGAGCATCCCGAACAGGAGCATAGGCAAGGAGAGGAGCTGCCCCATGGTGAGCCATCCGAAGGCCAAATAGCCGATGTGTGGGTCCGGGACGCGCACCAATTCGACTACGAATCGTGCGATCCCGTAGCCAAGGAGAAAGAGCCCGGACACGGCCATCAAGGGGCGTGGCTTGCTCGAGAAGATCCAGAGCACCACGAAAAGCGCAAGGCCCTCTAGGAGTGCCTGGTAGATTTGAGACGCATGAACCGGGAGGCTCCAGACCGTCCCGACAGGTAAGTCCATGCATTGATTCGGAAAGTCCGAACAGGGCAGACGCATACCCCAAGGCAGGTCAGTACGATGACCCCAAAGCTCGCCGTTGATGAAATTACCGATTCGGCCCGCGAACAAGCCGAGTGGCACCAGTGGAGCGAGAAAGTCGCCGACCTGGAAGAAATGCAAGCGATATCTTCGCGCGAACAGTGCGATCGCGATGAGGACTCCGACCAGGCCGCCATGGAAGGACATGCCACCTTCCCAGACCCTGATGATGCTCAGTGGATTGGCGATGATCTGATCCAAGCCGTAGAACATCATGTAACCGATTCGACCGCCCAGGATGGTGCCGATGACGCTGTAGAAGATGAGGTCATCGACCATCCCCGACGACCAACCTGAATGCGGTTTAGCCGCTCGCCAACGCCCAAGGGACCAGGCGATGGCGAATCCCACCAAATACATGAGCCCATACCAGTGAACCCGCAGTGGGCCGATGGCGAGGGCGACAGGGTCGATGTCGGGATAGGTCAGCATGAGTACACTTCGAGTTGGTGTCGGCGATGATGTGTGCAAGACCGATCGTAGATTCGGGGGCCATCATCGACGTGGGTTGCCGCGGATGTCGATGTGTGCGACTTGAGCGGGCGGCTCATGATCGGTGGACGGCGTCTCTCCGCCCTGGCACCGGGGAGTCCCGCATGGCCTTGTTGGGGTTACGCAGCAGCACATAAACCGCCCCAGTGCCGCCGTCTTGGCGCGTTGCCGAGCAGAAGGCAAGGACCTCTTGATGAAGACGAAGCCAGTAGTTGACCTTTTGTTTCAGCACCGGCTGCTGACCACTCGAGCGATACCCCTTGCCATGAACGATCAACGCGCAACGCACGCGTCGGCGGCCGCACTCGGATAGGAATTCAGCGAGCACCGCCCTTGCCGTGTGCGCATGCAACCCGTGAAGGTCAAGCTCGAGACCAACCTCGATGGCACCGCGCTGCAGTTCGGCCATCAAGCGGCGCTGAACACCAGGGCGGGCAAACGTGAGGATATCATGCGTCTCGACCTCCGATTCCGCCAGGAGTGGGAGTGCGCTGTCCTCGGGCAATTCGATCGCGCGCGGCCGAGGCACGGGTGGAGGACGGCGCTTGGTTTGCTCCACCTGCGGATTGGTGATTGGCTCGACATCGCACACATATTGCCGAAAAAACGCCAAGTCTGATTGTTGGACTTGTTTCTTCACATTGAACAAGGCCTACCGTTGGGAAGACGCTGAAAGAGTCGGATCCCGTCGGATCGAGATTAGCAATATCAGCTATTTGCGATGGGCATCCGTCGCGATTTTGGAATGAAGCAGTGTCTCCTTATGGGTCCGCTGGCTCGCGACCCCGTGTTCGATTCGCGCGCGATCCATCCAGTTGGCGTGGACATGGACCGATCGAGGCAGGCGAGTGGATCGCTCGCGAGTCGCCATGTTGCGGAACAACCGGTAGCGGCGAGCCATGAAGCGCACATCTTGACTCCAGAATCTCACGCACCAGTATACCAGTGCTCGCCGGATGCTGCTGCGGGCGCGTTCGAGTATGATCTCGACAGAGTGGTGAACTGGTCGTCAGCCCATGGGACGGCGGCGTGCCGTGGCCCGCTCAGCCAGCCGATGATCGAGGGAGGATGTCCAACTCATGAAAATCTTGATCAGCAACGACGATGGCTATCAGTCGCCTGGTCTCGTGATGCTTGCTGACGCCCTATCCGAACTCGGGGAGGTGGTCGTCGTGGCGCCTGAGCGTGACCGTAGTGGGGCAAGCAATTCGTTGACTCTTGATGTTCCGCTGCGTGCAAATCGGATGGGAAATGGCTATTTCCGTGTCGATGGAACCCCAACTGATTGTGTCCATCTGGCCTTGACAGGGCTCTTCGACGTGACCCCAGACATCGTGGTGTCTGGAATCAATCATGGCCCGAACCTGGGAGACGATGTCTTGTACTCGGGCACCGTCGCCGCGGCGACCGAGGGACGCTTTTTGGGGTTGCCGGCGATCGCGATCTCCATGTCTACGCACGAGCCACAACATCTCGAAACCGGGGCTGCGGTCGCCGTGCGACTGGTGAAGCGACTGCAAGAGGAGCCGCTCGAATCGAGCATCATCCTCAATGTCAATGTGCCTGATGTGAGCTATGGCCAGATCAAGGGCTTCGTGGCGACCCGTCTGGGCCATCGTCACAAAGCCGAGTCAGTGATTCCGGCCCTGGATCCACGCGGGCGACGGATCTATTGGGTTGGTCCTGCGGGGCCCGAGCAAGACGCGGGGCCTGGAACCGATTTCCATGCGATACGTGCGGGTTACGTCTCGATCACCCCATTGCAGGTCGATCAAACGCGACATAGTGCCCTGGGCGCGGTGCGGCATTGGTTGGGTGAGCGTCATCATACCGTAGACTCATCGTGATCGGGATGGCTCGCGGCTCGGCTGATTCCACCCTTTGCCCCATCGGAATCGATTCCGTCAGGCAGATCCTCATCATGACACTGATGCTCTTCCTGTCCGGTTGCGGCACACAGCCAGCGGCACCGGTCGGGGGGTGGCGCTGGTCTGGCTCCGTCCCCGATGGCTACTATCTGATCAATGAAGGCGATTCACTCAGCGCACTGGCTGCCCGTCGGGGTCTGCCGCTGGAGACCTTGGCAGGCTGGAACCAACTGCACCCCCCATTTCGGATCTACGCTGGACAGTTACTCCGGGTGCAGCCTCCGGAGTCCTCGGCCGCGTCGCCCACGGTGCGCCCAGAGGGTGTCGCCACCGCAGCGGCACCGATGGCATCCGTGGGTTCTAGCGATGATGTGAGTTGGGCCTGGCCACTCCCCGGAACGCTTGATCGGGGATTTCGCGCAAACGACCCCGCGCGGTCGGGTCTCCGCATCCGGGGTCGCAAGGGGCAGCATGTCCAGGCCGCGGCCGCCGGAGTGGTCGTCTACAGTGGGGGTGGACTTCAGGGATATGGCAACCTTATCATCGTCAAACATAATCACCGATATCTCTCCGCCTACGGCCTCAATCGGTCGCTTTTCGTGAAAGAGGGTGATCGAGTCGGGCGTGGCCAAACGCTTGCGGAAATCGGACAGGCCGATGGTCGCGGGCCGTACTTGCTGCATTTCGAGATCCGTAGAAACGGAAAGGCGGTCGATCCGCTGCCTTATCTTCCCTCACGAGACTAAGATCCCATCCAGCCTACGGAGGCAGATGCGGGTGTCACATGCTAAAGGACTTCAAGGCGATCTGGTCGTGTCGGACGATGATCCGCAATTCCCTGATCTTGGCGTGGATGGCGAGGCGCGCGCGCGCGAGTCACTCGATGCGCCGGACTCGGAGGCTCAAGCTGAGACTCTGGAGACCGACGTCGAGGAACTGAGCGACCGCGAGTCTTCTAGTCCACCCCCGGGCCGCGGTGGAACCAACGATGGGGAGCTGGATGCGACTCGGATCTATCTCAACGAGATCGGCGAGTCGAGGCTGCTCACCGCCGAGGAGGAAGTCCACTATGCGCGCCTCGCCCAGGGTGGCGAGGCCCATGCCCGCGAGCGCATGATCGTCTGTAATCTTCGGCTCGTGGTGAAGATTGCCAGACGCTATGTCAACCGCGGTCTACCACTCCTCGATCTGATCGAAGAGGGCAATCTCGGGTTGATCCGGGCGGTCGAGAAATTCGATCCGGAGCGTGGCTTTCGATTCTCCACCTACGCAACCTGGTGGATTCGCCAGACCATCGAGCGGGCCATCATGAACCAGACCCGCACGGTTCGTCTACCGATCCATGTCGTGAAGGAGATCAATCTCTATCTGAAGGCAGCTCGCAAGCTCTCTCAACAACTCGATCACGAGCCCACCACCGAGGATATCGCCTTGGTGCTGGACAAGCCCATCGGTGAGGTGAAGCGAATGCTCGGCCTGAACGAGCGGATCACTTCAGTCGACGGTCCTTGCGCGAAGGATACCGAGAAACCCCTGGTCGATCTAATCGCCGACGAGGCGGCAGACGATCCGGCAGATAGCATTCAAGGAACACACGTTCAGGCCAACCTCGCGCACTGGCTGGGTAAGCTCAACCCCAAGCAGCGTGCCGTGCTGGAACGTCGCTTCGGTTTGAATGGCTACGACTCGGCCACGCTCGAGCATGTTGCGCAGGAGCTCGGCGTCACTCGGGAACGGGTGAGACAAATCCAGATGGACGCGCTGAGACGCTTGCGTGAGATCCTCGAAACAGAAGGTTTTTCAATCGACGCCTTCTTCAAATGATGCGCGGAAAGTGTGCCATCCCGCGCGACCTGGCACGAGCGTGCGTGACCCGCGAGAGATGACCCGCCGCCGGGTCTGATCTTGACCGAGATCAATCCCATCCAACATCGCCCACCCTTGAACCCGACCTGATGGCTGCATGCGCTGTTGACTTTCCGAGCTTGATCCAGTGTGATGAGACGTGAAGTCGCCGGATGCGAAATCTCAATCAGGCGGCCGGATGGCCACATCATTCTTGTTGTTTTCCCAATCGTTTGGGGAGGGTCTATGGAAGCCAGTCTTGAACGCAAGTACAACTTCGACGTTGTGCGCTGGTTCACGATCATGGCCGTCGTCTACCTCGTGGTAGGCGCTGC
>RZZN01000077.1 GCA_009929855.1 Gammaproteobacteria bacterium | reverse complement strand
GCCTTGTCCGCCGTCTCGGCGTGGTAGGACTGCCCATCCTCCACGGCGATGAACCCGGAGACCGCATGGACCTGGTAGCCACGGCCCTGCTCGATCCAGGTCGCCGCATACAGATCGATCCCGGCAGGGGCGCCTTCGAGCTGCTGGGCATCGAGCGTGACCAGGCCGCCGACGTTGGCCAGGCCCTTTTTGAGCACCCGGATCCTCCAGGCGTTCGGCACCGTGATCGACGTGACCACGATCTGCTTCGGGAACCGAGCCGCCTTCGAGTAGAACTCCCAATCGTTAAAGGTGCTCTGGCTGACTCCGACCTTGGCCGGATCCTTGGTGATCGCGATCTTGATCGAGCCGGCCCCGTCGTACCGATAGGCCGACCTGAAATAGAAGGGAATCTGCCCTTCGATCCGCGAGTGCAACCGTTCAAGCATCGGACGACGGTCCAGGAGGACGGGGCGGCGTCCGCCAGGTGATATTGACGAGAACCGACGCACTCCGTCGGGGAGTCGCGCAATCTCGCGCCTGCGCCGGTTCTCGCGGATCCGCTCGATCGTGAAGTCGATGGTTTTTCTGAGATGACGAAGCCCGGTCCTTCCTTCGACCGACTTGCGGCGGCGCTTGAGGCTCTTGATCATCTCCTCGCGCCGCGCCTGGGTCGGCAGCTCCGGCATTCTGGACAGCTCGACGGCCAGGTTGAACAGGCCGACGCCGAGGCGCTTGCAGTCGGTGCGAAGATCGAACTGGTTGGCTTTGGTTCTTTTCATTTTAGGGACTCCTAGTTGATCACGGGCGGAAGGTGGTTGAGCTTTCGCGTGCTCTCGATAAACCACTCAAGGTCAGTCCAATAGACCTCATACCTCGAGATGAGTGCTGCGCCTCCACCGAACTCTCCTGGACGCAGCTTCGAGCAGGTATTGGCGTATTCAAAGATGACACAGCCGTCGATATCAAACCTCTCCAAGGCCCGCATAATGAGGTCAGCCGCCTCTCCGGCGTCGCCATCGTTGGAACGGACCCAAAGGCTCTCCCCGTCACAGAACGCTTCGCAGCCGATCTCGTCGTCTTGGGCTCCTAGCCAATCCTCGAGATCTTTCTCCGGCACGTTCGGCATCGGAACAATCGTCGAGAAGCTGGTGTAGTTGTTGGCCATCGGATTCTCCTGGTTGTACTTGGCCGGGCTCGAGGCCCGGCCTGGTTGTCTACAGATCAGCGCCAGGCAGAGCCTGTCGTGCCCATCTGATCAGCTCTCGCTTGCCCATCTTCAGAGGGTACGAGTCGAATTCGTGAAAGCCGTGATAGTTGGCAAGATTCAGAGTGGCCAGTGCGTTCTGAATCGGACTGTCCTCCAGCAGGCCAGAGAGATCGGTCGGCTCGATACCCTTGAGGTACCACTCCTTGTACGTCGAGATCGGATGCGGCAGCGTGCCGTTCTCGAACCCCTCCTTAATGGTCTTCGTGATGAAGTAGATGCGATCCTCGTCTTCGACACGATACAGTCGTTCGACCGAGAATCGATAGACGGTGTATTGCGGCTCGGGGTCGACCCCTTCACGCTCCAGAAGCTCCTCCCAGTCCGCGCAATCCGTCTCGATGCGAGCAATCCCGTCAGGCTTGCGATAGAGGAAGATCGTCTCGCCTGAGCCGTAGCTGTCGATTCGGTTGTACAGCTCCCAGCCCATTCTCGCCGCAACATCCTCCGCATCGGTGCTGTAGAGATTCGAGATCGGCACGCCATTCATTGTGGGCTCATCCCAGACGATGAGTTCAGGGGCGTAGACGCCGGTCTCATCGACCAGCAGGAAGGCGCCGCCGTACTCGAGCGGGGTGGCGTCGCCGAGATTGTGAATCACTTTCCAAACTGGCTGGTTGGTCATGTTCCTACTCCTCTTCGATCAAGTTGTCGGTGTTTTCGATCTCGTCGCGCAGCATCGAGATCTCGTCTGCGTTCAATCCGTAGAGAAGCTCGTCGATCTCCTCGGTAAATACAGGCTCATACGCCTCGAGGTCTCGCATGTGATACCGGTAATGCTCTGCCGCGTGCTCGATATACCCGAGCAGACTCTCCATTCCATATTGCAAGCCGGGGTCCCCGACGTTGCCGGACTGCAGGTCGTCGGCCTCGTACTCCGTCCCGTCTGCGAAGTCCAGCGCATAGAAGTAGCGCGTCCTGTGCTCGTCGCCTGGTCTGTTTGAATAGTCGATCGAGATTGTGAGGCCGCCGACCTTAACGGCAGCCATCAGGCGGGCGGAGATGCTGAAGGGTTCGTGAAGTTTCATTTGCGGACTCCTAGAGGTTGATCAGGTCTTTCAGGCTGTCGATGACGCCGACATCCGGATGCGGATTAAGCCTATTGCCCTCGGCGATATATGGCACGAGGCAGTAGTCGTATCCTGCATACTCCTTCTTAAAGTATTTGAAAACCCTCTCATAGTTAACATACTCGTCGATGGCTTCGACGACCGAGGCACGTTCCGGATCTGTTCTCGCTCTGCCGTCCATAACGACGAAGACGATTGTCTTTGTTGTTGTTAGGTGATTCTCGCTCATCTCACTGACTCCTAGAAGTTCTCGAAAAGGAATGTGCTACCGAACAGCTCGACAGGCCTGTAGTCCTGCATGAGGGCATCCGCAGCCTTCTCCCAGTCAATCTCATTGAACGGCCATTCATCGTCAGAGAAGTTATGAAGTTCCTTCGCTACTTCGCAAGCATGTTGGCCGAAATAATCCTGGTGAACAAAGAGTGTGTCCTGCTTCTCCAGCGCAAGCCACGGGATCTCCTCGGTCTTAAATCTGATGAGCCCTCTGAATTCTTCAATGTCCTCTTCGTCGTACTCATCAATTCCGTTTTGTTTTGGCCAGGCATAGTAGCAGTCGTCTGGCTCCTTATCCACATTGAGAATGACCATCAGGTAGTCGATGCGATCCTGAATTTGTTGCATTGTGATGGTGTTCTCGGTGCCGGTGATCTTCTTGGTTTTCATTGTGTTTCTCCTGTTGCTAAGCGGCGGTGATCTTCGACGAAGGCTCTCGCAGCTTCTTCGGTGGCGAAAAAGTAGTACACCTGTGAGACGGGCATGTAGACGGCCCAGGATCCGAGAGGGGCATCCCACTCTGGGAAATAGTCAAGGTCGCCCTGCGTTATCTGAAACGCGATCATTCTACTGACTCCTCTTCATACTGTTCATACTCTTCAGAAACGTCTACAACGTCGACTTCGTCCGGCCTCTTCATGTCCATCGCGCTCGGGTCGAAGCACAGAGGGACTTCACGGACGTTATCCTCGTCTCCGTGCAGCCAATAGAAGAAGGACTCCCACTTCACGTAGTATCCTGCGATGTCATCGAACTTAATACCTTCAGGCAATTCGATGTCGTCGCTGGCCCAGAACGTGTACCCTCTTTCAACTCTGATTGTGGTCATTACAATCTCCTATTCGTTATCCAGCCAGTCCGGCACGTCGCCATTTGCTATGAAGTACAAACAATCTCCGCACACCTCGAGCGGGATGTAGTCCGGATTCTCAGCAGGGTTCTCCGGCAATGCGGTTGCGGCGTACCGATCTCCCTCTAGGAAGGAGCCGCACAGATCGCAGCTCGAATGTCTGAACCCCAGATCGTCCGCTCCTTCCAGCTCTTCGAGGTCTGCTTGACGATCGCCGTTCATCCAAACCTCGAAGGGTGCTGCCTCTTCATCACTGAAGGCGCATTCTTCAAGGTACGCTGCGTATGCTTTTTCATCGTCCCACTCCACGCCGTGCTCCGCGGCAGGCCATCCTAGCGAGATATTCGGGAAGTCGGGGAAAGTTCTGAGGTTGTTGATCCACTCTTGGGTATTCATCTTGCTATCTCCTAATCGCCTCGTTATAGGTCGGAATAGAACCATCGTCGTTCACGACAGCGACGATGAAGTCGTCACTCAACCAAGACGCGTCATCGCCCATCTCCAGTGACGTGTCGTCCGGCCAGATCCTCACCAGTTCGTTCTCGTTCCTGCAGTCCGGTTGATGGCAAAACGGCCCTTGGTTTGGGTCTCCGTGGTACTTGCAGTTGTGGATGTGGCATTCCATGGTCATACCAGGATCTCCTGGCCGGGCGCGAGCCCGGCCTATGTGGTTGTGAGGCTAAGAGGCGTTCAGCTCTCGGCAGATCTGCTCAATCACCCGGTCAATCGCGATGCTCTGACCCGTGGTGCTGCGGCCCCAAACTGTAAGGCCCATCAGATCGTCGCAAACCGCCTCGCCCTTCTCGCGCAGCTTATCGGCAAGCCAGCCACTGATAAGCCAGTGCTCGTACACTTCTCGTCTACTGCTGTCGGTGTCGATGCCTTGGCTGTCGCACAGCTCCGACCAACTCGCTGCAAAAGAGTTGCCCTCGTCCGTGTTCGTATTATAGAAGACGAACTCGCTACGGTCCTCGCTGTAGTACTTGGCCCATCCTTCCTCCTTCGCCGCCTCTTCGTAATCCGGAGGCGTCTCGGCCAGTTCCATCAGAGCATCCTGGGTTTCATAGTCCAGATGCTCCTGGATTTTCATCAGGTCCGAAACCAGGGTGGAGACACAATAATACACTTCCGCACGTACCAATTCGTCAGGCGTTCTCATTTTACTGGCTCCTAGTAGCTGAAAAGCATGATGTAATCGTGTTCGTCGACATCGACGAACACGAGCCTCTCTTCCTCATCGACGTCGGTGATGACGCCGTCCCACTCATCAACCTGCACGCGCATGCCGACGTATGGCCGTTCTACCCCGAGCTGCATAAAGCCGTCTAGTACCAGAAGGTCTCTCATCGCTTTTCTCCCAGGACGAAGAACTCATCCTCTTCGCCGTTAAGGGTCACGCCATCCCTGTGCGTGAGGCCGATGTAATGGCCATTGGCCTGGCTGTGGATCAACCATTGTCCGATTGCGTCTTTGAGGACGCGATAGTTCGGGGTCGACCAACACACTGTTTGGCCGTCCTCGACGGCTTGTTTAATCTCCTGCAGAGTCATCTTTCTCCTCCAGCTCCTTCAGCTCGTAGCGTGTCGCAATGAGTGAGACACAGAATGCAATCGCCACGAGGGCGATTGCGAAGATTGTGGCGTCGATCAGCTCAGACATACATCTCCTCGGCATCGACAATCCCCTGCAGCCACTCTGCCTCCGCTTTCTCGTCATCCGTCATGTACTCAGGGTCCCCGTCATAGAACATGTCAAGCAGCTGCTGTGCCACATCGGCCCGGCTGTCGCCGAGAACCACGTCCGAGCGATCCAGGTACCCCGGAGCACTGAGCCATCCCCAATAGCTCTCCTGGATCTCGACCTCGTCGACGTCCCTGTGCTTCCTGAAGAAGTCGATCAGGCCCTGCGTGGCATCGTGTCCGAGCTTCGAGCGGTAGGACAGCAGTTCGTCGCGGGTGTAGATACCCGGCCTGAGTCTGGGGCAGTCCGATTCGCTGAGGAACTCCGGTCCTTGGTCCATTCCGGACTCGTAAATCACGAACATGTCCTTGGTTTTGTGGATCGTGGGAATCATGAATGACATCGTAGGTTCTCCTGTCTAGTGTCTGGTCACGCGGTCTGCGTCGTAATCCCAAAGCATAATGGCCTTGGCTCTCTTCTCGTCATCTGTATTCAGGCATTCGATCAACTTCATTGCTGTCTCCGGAACAGAGTAAGGAACGTGCCGCTTCTTTCCTTTGTTGGCTTGGTGGTACGACTCCAAGCACAGGGTGGAGATGATTTTGCGCGCTCTGACATGCCACGTCATTTTGCTAGCTCCTCTTGCTGGTGTCGAAGTGCTTGATGAGTGAGTAGGGGGCCGTAATCAGGTCCCCTTTCTCGTACGGGTATACAGACTCCAGGATCTCCACATCGGCTTGGAGTTCTCCTTTACTGCCGTGCCTGAAGTAGCTAACTATTTCGATGGGGATCAGGCCGCGTTGGGACTCGAAGTATAGCTGCTGTGATTTCATTTCACTTCTCCTGCTTCCCAGAGAGTCTTTAAGAACCTTGCGTGGATGATCGAGTACTTGGCGAATGCGGTCTTCTCCAGTCCATCCTCGGACGTGTCGCCGAAGTCGCTACAGGCGTGGCCGACCGCAGAATGGAATGACGCGGAGGAGTCACACCAATATCCTTCTGCGTCGATGACGCAGTAGAAGTCTCCCTTATGGATCGTCCAGCCGGTTAAGAACCGGCTTGTGAATTCTTCCCATGTTGTCATTGTGCGGACTCCTCTCTGATTCGATCGTACTCGGCCTTCCACCATGGAAGGTTTACGGTTTGAAGCGGGTCGTGATCGAGCACCCACTCTCTAAATTCAGGCCAGGTCATCTTGGTGATCAGCTCTCTCCAGGTTTTCATTCTGCCTCCTCGATGTCTGCGAACTGCTTAAATTGATAGGCAACTTCATGCAGGTTGCCAGACTCCACGACTCTCTGCTCGAACTCGTATTCGGTGATACCCTGACCTTCTATGAAGGCGAGGAGAAGACAGAAGATCTGGTTCTCATCCCAGTCGGACAGGTCAGGGGGCCATGTCCTCCAATTAGGGTCGTAGAAAGAATAGAACCCTGAATAGCTGGTGAACAGAGCCTTCGCCGTTCTGGTCAGATCTCCTATAGAAGCCTCCTCAAAGAGCTTCTCGACATCCTCGATTGAGATCTCGGCGAGGATCCTCTCGTGCTCCCAATTAAACTCCTTCGGAACGTACAGCTCCTTATAGGCCAGGCCGATCTGAATACCGGTCAGGTCTTCGAACTCCTTGGCGAAAACGTTCGTATAGGCTTGCGCGAACGCCTTCATGAAGTTCCGATACTGGTCGTCGACCACGTTATACCCGTAGCCTTCGAAACCCGTAAATGGTAAAAACGACTTCATACTTCCTCCGTAATGCATTGACTTGCCAGGATTCCCAGCAAAGGGAATACGATCGCCTGGACGTGAGGAACCTCCTCCAAGTAACTGAAGAACTCCTCGAATTCCCCGCAGTACCAGGGCGTACCCTCTGGCTCCTTCGGCAGGCAGACGATGCTCGCGTCTCTGAAGAGCCCGAACAGGGTTCGATCGACTTCCTTGATCATCAGGACGTTGTCAGCCATCTCTTCCACCCACTCCTCCATCATCATCTCGTCTCCGAGACGAATGATGTTGACGAACTGCTCGGCCATCAGAACGAATGGTCTGTGTGTGGTCATCTGAACGTTCTCCTACGTGGTCGGGGCAAAATTTTGTCGGCGGAATTTTTCAAACATAACCCCACAGTTTGCAGGGTCATGTTTGAAGTTGCTAGTGCTCCTCTAAGTCCTTGAAAGCACACGCCAAGAGCGTGCGAAGCACGGACTCCTCGGTGGTTGGGTACGCCTGTCTCACCAGTTGGAGAAAGGTCTCGAGGCCGTCGAGCAAGCCGTCATTGTACGCAGCCTTCTCTTCAGCGTTCATCTCTCACCTCCCGCAGATTTCCGATGCCGTCTTTTCCTCCGCCAGTCACCAGACTGCGGTCGATATACCGAAGCTGGTCCGGGATATAGCCGTACTCCTTGAGCCAGACGATGTACTTGAGCTTGACCCTGGCTCGGTGATAGGAGGAGTCCCGAACGACAAGGCATGTGACGGGTGCTCCAGGCTTTGCCAATCCCCTCCTCCTGGGGATATCGTCCTTCCATCTCGCAGTTCCCTGCTGCACGTCGATGTCTAGCATCTCCATTCTGGCCAAGAGCTGTTCGGTCTGTTCTTGGTTCAGCCGCATATCGGCCTCCCGTACAGCCTGTACTCGCGCTCTTTTCGGAGATACTCCTCGAGCGCTTGGGACCTGTTCTTCTGCTCCTTCGCACGTCTGGCGTCTTCCTCCGTCTGATACGTGCTCATCAAGGTGGTCAAGTCTTGTTGCGGGAGGTTGCTCATCAGTTATAGTCTCCGTATTGATATGGGTGGTTGCTGAACTCTCCGAACTCTTCCATATCAGGGAATCCGAGCATGAACGGCCGATCAGACGAGAAATCGAGCGGCTGTAGCTGCTCGTCCTCTTCTACCTCTGTCAGGATTCTTGCGAACCAGAACTGGTCTTGCGTTCTCATTTCGTTCTCCTATCTGCTAAAGAAAGCCCGGCTGGTGGGCCGGGCTTGGGGTGGTTACTTATCGAGGGGCCTGTACACTCCGGAGGTAGCCCTCGGCTTTGAGGTACTCTTTCTTCCTGCTCTCGTACGAATCATCCCCGTCATGGACCCACGGAACCTCTTCGGCGATCCTGCGGTAATACGTGCTATTCGGATACTTGTCCCAGGCGACAGCCTTCCTCAGCTCCTTAACCGCTGCCTCCCTAAGCATCTTCAGCTCAAGCGAGGCAGAGTCAATATCACCGTCCTCTAGCGCGGCTATTGCGGACTCCAGGCTTTTGCAAACGTGCAGAAACCCCTGTATTCCGTCAGTGTACGGAAACGACTCACGAGTTTTCATCTCTGTGTCTCCTATCGAATGTCACTTGATCTTTCCTGCTCGCTTCAACAGTACGAGCGTCCCGCTTCCACCCGCCGGAATCGCCGGCTGTTCCCAAAGCAGGTTCTCTTTGAGCCAGCCGAAGCTCACTTCCTTCGGCGGTGCCACTCGATCATAGTACTTGCCCGTCACATATGCGACAAGTAGTTGATTGATATGGACTTTTCCCCACGGAGTCAGCACACTCATCGCCGTCTTCGCCGTCCCGTACGCCTTGAGGTAGGTCGCGTCTTCGTCGCCTTTACGATCTCCTTTGAACTTGACCTTGAACTTCGCGAGCCCGTACTTCTTCAAGTCCTCGCGATGCACGAACGCCCGCAGCCGTTCTCCGAACGGATACGCCATGCACTCCGGAGAATTATCCAGAGGGATATTTCCTGGGACGGTTGTATGGCCGAGCTTGGTCATCTGCTCTTTGGTTAGTCGCTGCTCCTGTCTGCTTTCGCGGACTCTTCCTGTCGGCCGATACGTGTCCAGATAGAATAGCCTCCTTGGGAAGATCTTCGAGTCGGGCTTGATCAGCTTCCTCATAAGACGACTAAATTGCTTCTTGGTCATCTTCTGCTTCAGCTCTTCCTTCTCCTCTTCGGGAAGACTGGCATACGTCAGAGGCAGCAACGACTCTGCCACCTGCATGACGATCTTCTTGAACAGGAACGGTCGCCTCGCCACCCAGCTGCGATCTTTCTCCGGCACCCTAATCAGCGCCATTTCCTTTTCGTTGGCGTCCTCCATCAGAAGCGCGCCGTACTCCCAAGGCAGGAACTCGGGCCGACTCTCTTGGAGCCTGCCCCTCCCGAACATGGCCCTGCAGGTCAGGTGGGTGATTTCCTTGCCGTCGGTCTCCCTGGAGACGCCGACGCACGACAGTAGGGCCGGCCAGCTCCTTGGATCCAACGGGTCGTCCTCCAGAGGATCCGGAAGCTCCTCGCGCAGACTGCGCTTTTTCGCTGCCTGCTCCTGCTTTATGGCGTCCTGTTCCAGCAAGATACGTTCGAGTTCCGGAAGACTCTCGTAGCACCAACGCTCGAATTTCGCGACCGAGTAGGTGCTCCTGCGAAGCGCCGGCACATGCCAGGTCACATCTCCCTCGGCGAGCGAGCACCCATCGACCAGCTTCGAGCCGATCAGAGGCAGCCACACGAGGTCGATCCACTCCTTGGCTGCCCATTCTCCTTGCTCTTCGAGGATTCTGCCTAGCAGAGGCCCGGACGGGAGTCTGTAGAAGCCCCCGGCATAGGCTCGAAGGGTTCTCGGGCCTTTGTCGAAATGGCTTGCCGCATAGGCTTCCTCCAGGCCGTCCTTGGCGTAGGAGAGAAGGGCTTGGACGTGCTGGTCTCGCTCGACCTTGTCGGGAGCGCGGCGTTGCTTGCGTTCGGCTGCCCGCCTTGCCTTCTCCTCCTCAGACAGCCTGGGGCGCCCTCTGGGGCGTTTTGCGGGCAGGGTGGTGGGGTCCGCCTGGGTCGGGCTCGTGGAGGTCTCTGCGAGGCTCTCAAGCGTTTCCATCGAGGTCCTCCTCCGTCGGGTAGATTTTGTCGCTCTCAAGTGCGGCCATGATGAGATTGCCTCGCTTGTCGTAGGCTCCGACGGGGTTTCCGTACTCGTCATAGCGGTACTCGATGGTCATTCCCTGGCTCTTCTTCGGGCGGCCACGACGCTTCTTTTGGGCCGCTTGACTGGGCGGCGGCGGAGGATTCTCGAGTCCGCCCAAGGGAATGATCGGTACGATCTCCTTCGGAATAGGAAGTGCGTCCCAGTCATGCGTCCTGGCGGACCGATTGTCCGCCGTAAAAACCGACCACCACGGCCGAGCTTGATTCGGGATTCCGAGGAGCGACGACAGGCGTGCGAACTCCTGAGGGTCGCCCTTTCGCAGGCTCCTGAAGAGGTGGATGAGCGCCTCCTGAGCCCGAGGCAGATCGGCCTGGACGAGGTCCTCCCAGTTGTTCGGCAACGGTCTCAGGTCCTGTATGCGGGTCGGAGACGGGTATCCGAAGAAGACTTGGCCGGGGGTAGGGCCGCGCAGGATATGCAGGCTCCTCGGGAGGCTGGCCGGAAACATTAAGTCCGGCGACAGCAAGGCATAGTCGCAAAGCTGAGACTGGTGCCCTCTGGCAAGGCCCCAGAAGATCGGGGCGGCATCCGGTTGGTCCGGCCAGACTCCGTAATCGAAGAAAAGCCTAAGCGCCGAGGCGGGGTAGCGGACCCCTTCGTGATGGATGCTGGTGGTGGACTCTTGAGTCCCAGGTTGGTGGGCATAGGGCTTGAAGAATAGGGGCGGGTTGTAGGTATAGATCCCGCCGTCTTGAAGCTCCTGAACGCTGGTCAGGCGTTGCTCAGGCCGGGTGGATGTGTAGTAGAGGGTGGACATCTTAGGGACTCCTCGTCTGGATTACGTACTACGTATGAAGCACGTAGCAGGCAGTATAGCCGCTAGTCTAGGAAGTGCAACCCCAGGCATGAAAAATATTTTCTTTGGGAATGGAACGTCCTTTGCATGAAATCAGATTTAGCGGGCTGGGTTTAGGGGCTCCTAGCGCCGAAGCCGAAAAATGTATCTTTTACCGATCTCGAGCGGGGGCGATTTTTTTAAAACAGTAGACCTTTTCGGGCAGTATCCGCTATGGTGGTAAATCAGAAAAAAAGGTCCCCTTTAATATTGTGTCCTTAAAAATAGAACATATGTACCTGCATATTTGGGTACCTATTTTTTCGATTTTTCACTCTTAGTGGAGAAGAGATAGGAAGGTCTACTAAATAGAAAAATCCAAACCTAGAGAATTCCTAGCCCCGTGAGATTGGCCAGAGGGCGAGTACACAGTTCGGAACCGGCGAAGGGCCGAATTTGGTACAAATGCGATACTTAGCACGTAATTGCTACTAAAAATTGCTTAGTTATTGGCCCTCCTAAGCGTTTAAAAAGGGCTAAGTAGCTCGCTCTTCCTAAGCGCACCGAAACCAGTAGCTTCTCCTTTCCTAAGCTGGGTTTTATGTCTTAGGTTTTAACTGTAATATACCGCCTAATGCGTCCAAACTTGAGGGACAACATTAAGTTTGGTTGGGCTGCGGAGGGGCAAAAATTTCATTTTGCTGCGAAATAAATTAGCAAGGAGCCTGCAAAGTGTAACAAAACCAGCCAAAATTGCTGAGCTTACAGGCTCCTATGCGGCAAGAAACCACCAGATTGTGCCCCGAACGAGGCACAATCTGCTTGCTTCTGTCCAAGCTAAGCGCCGATTTGTGAAGGAGTCCGTACGATCTCCCATGTTAAGCGTGAAGAGTCCGCACCACTTAGCTTGTGCAAAGTGCAGACTCCTACCTAGCATCAGCGGTGCTAGGGGCGTTCCTTGTGAGCTTTCGCGCTCCTAAGTGTGGAGGAGCCCGTACATTGCTGAGCATACGGACTCCTAAGGGAGTGGGGTCCGCACCACTTAGCTATTAAGAAGTACAGACTCCTACTTAGCTTAGGAGATCGTACGGTGAAATCCGTACGATCTCCTAAGCTGAGTAGTAGGAGTCCGCACCACTTAGCTTGTGCGAAGTGCGGACTCCAACTTAGGAAGGCGCTACATCAGTTTGAGCACCTCCCTCTCCGCCTCTGCGGCGGCGTTCCATGCACGCGGCGAGTGAGTGGCCCGCAGCCATTCAGTGGGTATGTACCACCGATCACCCCAGCGGTGCTCCCGCTGGAATGCCTCCGTCCCCAGCCGGCAGTTGCCGGCATTCAGACTGTCCTCGACTCTGACGAGGACGCACACCCGATCCAGCCTGGTGTCGGGCCTCCTTGCGGCGGCCCGACGCCGCTGGACACGCTCAAAGTTCCGTTGCTGACGCCAAGCGTTCTCGGCCTCCCAGACGGCCGCCTGAACGTCGGTGATCCCCCACCTTCCTTGGGAGTGAAACGTCCGTCCAGCGCACTCTAGGAGGATTCCCGGCAACCGACGCACCCCGGTGTTTCCGGTCGGGCCGAAATATTTTGTAGCCGTACCCACTCGGACAATGCGACGAGAGACTTTAAACTTGACCTCCAAATCAGGTCCGACAAGCGTCACGGAGACACCGTCGGTATCGTCCTCTCTGGACGATACCGTCCTCGAGACCGAGGCGAGAAAACTCCTCGCCGCCTTGTAGGACGAACGCTGGGCGTCAAAGCCCAAGGTCACGGCGGCGGCCGTCGTGGCCGCCTTCCCGGTCGCCTTGGCCCCGTAGGTCAACGCCGACCCGACCCCCCTCCACGAGCACTTGAGCCCGTACGGGCTCAGGATTTCATCGGCCCGTTCCTTGACGGCCCGACCCCGACGCTCGGCGGCGCCGGGGGTATAGCGGTCCACGAGACGGTATACGTCGATGGACGTCGCCGGGGAGAACATCCCCCGATGAGACGTGCTCTTTTCGAGCATTTTGGTGAGGAAGCGGCTCTTCGCCGCTCCCTTCAACCACCCCGACACCCGCGCGGCGGTGCCGACCATGCGGTCGGTTGTCCCCTCTCGGCAGGTGTAGGAACTCCTCGGATTCTCGGAGCCGAGGATCTCGACGATTCGGCCTTCGGCCGGAAAGTTGACCCACGGGCCATGCACTTCCAAGTTGTACGGGAGTCTGATTCCAGTCGCCTCCGTGAAGGCGTCCTTCGCATCAGCGACGAGCTTTTCACATCCGGGACGATCCCACGTTGCGGAACTAAAGATCATGGGCGCTGGGCGCAAAGCCTCACGCCAGTCGGCGCGGCCGGACAGGTAGCTCTGCGCCTCTACTTTCCAGTCGTAGATCATGGAGGAGGTGGAGGTGGAGGAGGTCATGGTGAAACGAGCGGCGGTGTTTGACATTTATCTATCTCCTAAGTGGGCCAGAGCGAGGCCCGGATGCCGATCGGCCGGATCGACGACGGTTTCAGGCGCATTATCAAGGCCCGCCTGTACGGCCTCCTATAGAGCCTCCTTACTATTGGAGGAGCTATAGGTGAGGAGTCTGTGCTCCTTAGCTTGGAGGAAGCACAGACTCCCGCTTAGTTGTTGGGGCTCCTAAGAGTCCCAGCAACCCGAATACCCGACCTCCAAGGTGCTACCATCTGGAAAAAACCAGACTTCGGTCGGGCTGAACGAGTAGCCCGCCGTGACGACCTGACAGTTCTCGTCCCAGTTCGAGCTGGCGACGCGGGTGCCGCCAGCCTCGATCAGCTGGCGCTCGGAGGGGCGGCAGTAGCCGCCGTCGGAGTCGTAGGACTCATCCGCGAGCTGCTCGGCGATGGTCTCCAGCCAGTAGCAGAGCGCCGCTGACTGTTCAACGGACAACGCGTCGAAGGCGTGCTGGTCCTCCGGCCGAGCGAACTGGCGGAACATCCTCTCATCCCCAGAGAAGACCCACGGATTCGCGCCGTGGGCCTCGAGGACGAGGGCCGCCGCGTCCAGGATGACTGGGTCCTGCTTGGCCCAATGAGCAGAAACAGTCGATCCGACGGGCAGGTTGGTGGTTAGATTTTGGAATGCGTTCATGTCAATCTCCAAGCAAAGTGATACGAACCCAAATAGGCGGGGCTCGCGGCGCCTCCTATAGAGCCTCCTTAGGATTGGAGGAGCTATAGGGCCTCCTTAGGATGGGAGGCTCCTAAGCGGCTAAAGCTGCTTCTCGAGGACGTAGTCCTCGATCTCATCCATGGAGCAGCCATTACGGAGCTGCACCGCAGCCCATTCTTGCACCTCATGGGCGACGTACGGGGAGCCGCACCACAAATCCTGCCACAGCCCTCCGTTCCTTCTCCACATAATCTCGGCGCGGAGGTCCTTTCCGTCGGACGAGTAGTGGAGGTCGTTCGTCGAGCGGATCGCGCTCAGCTCGATGTTCCCAACGTATACAACATTATGCCAATAAATCATCGTCTTCCCCTAACTAAGTGATACGAACCCAAAGGCGGGGCTCGCGGCGCCTCCTATAGAGCCTCCTTACTATTGGAGGTGCTATAGGACAAGAGGCCGCACCACTTAGCTTGTGCGAAGTGGTGCGGACTCGACGGCTACCTGGCATTATGCCAGGCGGCCAACTCAAGGATCCTGGCGGTGTCATTCGCCAGGACGGTGTCAGAACCGCCGTGGCGGTTCGTCATACGGATATAATCCCCGAACTCTTTGCGCCCGGCAGGGGCCGACCCCATGTAGGTTGCGTCCTCGTTGCGAGGGTAGAAACAGAACGTCGTCGAGGTAAAGACGACGTTCGGGAATTGCGCTGTCAGCGCTGAAATCGAGAGCTTGGACATGGTCTTCTCCGAAACTAAGTGGTGCGAGCCCGTTCGGGCCGACTCGCGATGCCCCCGATGCACCCTACCACGGGCAAGGTGCATGGGTGTTGCCCGCAAGCTTGCGGGCAAGGTCTCGACTAGGCGAAGTCGAGTTCGTAGGATTCATCTAACCAGATCCCGTTCGCCGCGTACGCGGCGGGCTCGAATCCGAGTTTGAACCCGCCCGGCAGTTGCCATGTGCCGAGCTTTTTAAACAAAACCATCATATCATCCAAGAACTCGTCGGACGGGAGCCCACGAGACAGCGCGATTTCTGACTTGATGAGTTCACGAGCAGCTTCACGGGTGACGATCATTTTAATTCTCCAGTTTCAGAGTTGCGGTTTCACGATTCGCCCGAATCGCGAGATACCTCGCGACCCGGACGGCTTGGTCTCGTTTCTCAGTCCGGATCGTGCAGATCCAGGCGGAGAAACAGATCGAATCGATCCGCGCGGGTTTGCGCGGATCTGGTTTGTGGATAAAGTTGACGATGTTCATTTCTCGACCATACCGAGTTTTAGATGCTCGGCGATCAGGTTATTCAAGGTCTTGTGAACGGCGGTGTGCCGTTTCTCGAGCGTGTCGAGAACTGTTCGCCCGATCGAGACCACGGCCGCGTGATCACCCGCGGCGATGGCCGACTCGATTCTGGCATGCCAGTTTTTGGGTCGCTCTGGACGGCGTGCGGGGCCGTTGTCGAGATCGGTCGATTGATTGATCTGGACGGTTGTATCCCACGGCAGGCCGGACGTACGCCCGATCTTGGCATATTTCGCGCGCGTGCCGACGCGTTTTGATGGTTTGAAAGGCGCGGGTTTTGGGTCGTACACAACCCTGGTCAGAGGCTCGCGATCAAGGACGCGATTGGCCATGAAGTCTAAGACTTCGTGCCCGGACGTGGGCCTGATTCCCCACTGAAGCGGGGAGCTTGTGGAGATTGGTGTGGTTGCGCGTGCGCGTCTCATTTCGCGGCCGCCCGGCGTTTCGCCCATGCTGCACGCGCGGCGGCCGCCCGCTTCTCGTTCTTGCGGGGGACGGCGGACGCGACCGGGCGGGAACCCGTGACTGTCGGCAACAAGCGGTCTGGGTCTGGGTCGGAACCAAGGTCGTAACCATCTACAGTCACGCGCAAAAAACCCAGCTCGGAACCGACCTTGCGCGCGTTGGCACGCAATTCGGCCGCGTCGCGCGCGGCCGCTTTCTTTTCTAATTTACGGGCGTTGGTTGCAACCAACAACATCACGGGCGATAGCATTGCACATACTCCGCAGGTTAAACGCCGTTGACTAAACGCCGTTGACTAAACGGCGTTGACTAAACGCCGTTGACTAAACGCCGTTGACTAAACGGCCGTTTAGTAAATGGTGTTTACTAAACGGCCGTTTAGAAACGCGAAAACCCGACGGCCGCTTGATCCAGTATCAAGCGGCCGTCGGGTTTCCAGAGGCCAGAGGCCAGAGGCCAGAGGCCAGAGGCCAGAGGCCAGAGGCCAGAGGCCAGAGGCCAGAGGCCAGAGGCCAGAGGCCAGAGGCCAGAGGC
>RZZN01000167.1 GCA_009929855.1 Gammaproteobacteria bacterium | reverse complement strand
CGGTGACCTGCAGGCAGCCTGCGCGCGGCTGGAGACGGCGGTGCGGTCCGGGCGCTTGGATGCCCAGACGCGTGTCGCGGTGGATCAGGAGCTCGCGCGGGTATTGCGCGGCATCGCCAGCCTGCCCGCGACCGAGCAACCAAAGGCGCGGGGCGAGGCCTCATCGCCGGCGAGCACGCCGCTCCTCGAGCGCCAGCGGGCCGGCGCGGTGCTGAGAAGGCTGGCGCGGATGTTGGCGGCCAACGAGCTGGTGGCACTGCGTCAGTTGGAGGATGCGCGCGAGCTGTTGGAACGCGCCGGACTCAGCCGCGAGCTCGAGGCCATGACGGCGGCACTCGATGAGTATGATTTCGAGACCGCCCAGGCCATCATCGAGCCCATCGCGGCGGCTTGGCGCGCTCCTGATGAGTCATGAGTCACTTCACACGAGGATCATTGGCTTGGTCCTGTTCGCGCGGATCCTGGGTGTGATGTCCGATCCTGGACCTGACCGGTGTCACGCCCATTTACTGGTTGAGGGTGCGCAGACTCGACCAATGAAGGTCAATCGCCAGTCACCCCTGTCCTCGAGTCTTGGCTCGCGCGTTCTCTTGACCCTGATCCTGGCACTGGCCGCACTAGCCGTCAACACGGCCTATCTCCCCCTCTTCTTTGGCGTGGACCTGCTGCTCGGCTCCATCTTCGCCTTGCTCGCGGTGGTCTGGCTCGGCGCCGCCGCGGGCATCCTCGTCGCCCTTGTCGCCGGTTTGTACACCTTGATTCTGTGGGGCCATCCCTACGCCCTGATCATCTTCACCCTCGAGGTGGCCGCCGTGGCCTGGGGCCACCAATGGGTGCGGCCGCGTCGGGAGGTGCCACTGGCGGGGCTCGATGCCCTGTACTGGATCCTGATCGGGATCCCGCTCGTGCTGCTGTTCTACGGATTGGCATTGCAGATGGACTGGCCCGCCTTGTGGCTGATTGCCGCCAAGCAGGCGTTCAACGGCATTTTCAACGCCATGCTCGCTGGACTGGTGCTGATGGCCGCCGATCTCATCCTGGGCCGCCGCCGCACGGTGTCCATGGGCAGTGCCGTCTTCCATCTGCTGCTGCTCGCCATGTTGGTGCCCGCATCCCTGTGGGTGATCTGGGAGACCCGAGACCTCAAGGCGGATCTGGAGCGCAGCCTCTCCGCAAACGCCGCCGCCCAGGCCATGGGCCTCATGGCCAGCACGGACAGTCTGGACACGGGTCTACGGCAGGTGGTCGACGATCAGGTCGTGGAGTCTCTGAATCGAGCCCTCCAGTCTGGTCCTGGGCCAGCCGATGGCCTCGTGGTCGTGGGTGCGCGTTTCATCCTGATGCACCGCGGCGAGCAGGGGCAGATGGAGCGGCCCGGAGGCGAGCTCGCAGTGCTTCCCGGGACGGTCGTGCCGACCGGCGTCCAAGGTCTCCATGTCCGGCTCCCGGATGGCGCCTTTTCGTCGAGCATGGCTCAATGGCGGGCCGCGCGCTACCTGGTCGAGCTGCCGCTGGTGCCGACACTCGCGGGCCGCCTGCTGGTCCTCGAGTACGACGCGGCCCCCCTGATCGACCGTTTACAGGCCTCCTCCAGGTTCTTCATCGTCCTGCTCTTGGTCTGGTGTCTGCTCGGGACGCTCATCTCCTACCTGCTGACGAACCGCTTCACGGTCTCGCTCCGGGGACTCCTGGCGCTGACGCGAGACTATTCCAAGATCGCCAAAGGCGATTTCAAGCTCACCGAGCTTCCCAAGAGCTGGATCTCCGAGATCGCCGAGCTGATCGAGGTCACGGCCGAGATGGCCAATGCCTTGAATCACAGCTTCAAGGAGCTGGATGAACAGGAGCATCGTCTCTCCGACATCATCCGCGGCACCAATGTGGGCACTTGGGAATGGCACCTGAAGACCGGGGAGACCCGTTTCAACGAGCGCTGGGCCGAGATCCTGGGCTATTCGTTGGCTGAGCTGGCCCCGCTGAGCATCGAGACCTGGTTCTCGTTGGCGCACCCTGAGGATCTGCAGGAATCCAAGGCGCTGTTGCAGCGCCATCTCAGCGGCGAGACCGACTATTACGAATGCGAGGCCCGGATGCGCCACAAGGACGGTCACTGGGTCTGGGTTCGCGACATCGGCAAGGTGATCCGTTGGAGTGACGACGGCACGCCCTTGACCATGTCCGGTATCCATCAGGACGTCACTGAGCACAAGCGCGCCGAGATCGAGGCGGCGCAAGCGCGCCGCCGCTTGGAGACCTTGATCGGCAACCTGCCGGGCATCGCCTTTCGCTGTCGCAATGATCCGCACTGGACCATGGAGTTCATGAGCCAGGAGACGGCCTCGATCACCGGCTATGCCCCAGCGGAGTTGATCGAGAATCGGGTGATGGCATTCGCGGATCTGATCGATCCTCGAGACCGCGAGCGGGTCTGGTCGACCGTGCAGCAGGCCTTGGAGGCGCGACGGGTCTACGACGTCGAGTATCGGATCCTGGATCGGGAGAGCCGGGTTCGTGATGTCATGGAAAGAGGCGTCGGTGTCTGGAGCGAGGACGGCTCGCTCGAGGCCTTGGAGGGCTTCATCTCCGACATCACGGAGCGGCATGCCGTTCAGGAGGCCTTGCGCGAGGCCCAGCGGATCGCCCATCTGGGCAGCTGGACCTTCGATCCCGCGACCAAAGGGTTGGTCTGGTCGGATGAGGTCTATCGGATCTTCGAGGTCGATCCCGAACGCGGCGGTGTGTCCTTGGAAGACTTCTTGGCCGTGGTTCACCCGGCTGACCGGGACAGGCTGCTCGCAACCTATGGTGCCGCGCTCGCACGCCATGAGCCTTACAGCCTGGACCATCGTCTCTTGATGGCAGACGGTCGGATCAAGCATGTGCAGGAGCGTGCGGTGACGACCTACGACAAGCTGGGCAAGCCGGTGCGCTCGGTCGGGACGGTTCTGGACATCACCGATCGCTACCACGCCCAGGAGCGCATCGCCCGCAGCGAGGCCCGTCTCGGCGCCATCATCGACAATGCGCCCATCGGGGTCGCCGTGGTCGGCCTCGACCGTCGCCCCATCCTGGTCAATCGTGCCTTGGAGACCTTCCTGGGCCGGAGCGCCGCCGATCTCGCCGGCCTGCCCTTCGAGGAGTTCACCCATCCGGATGACCGCGAGAAGGACATCGATCTGTTCGGCCAGCTGATGCGTGGCAAGCGCACGAGCTACCGCTTGACCAAGCGCTATCTGCGCCCGGATGGCGCCGTGGTCCATGGCGATCTGCGAGTCTCCCTGCTGCCGTCCGCACCAGACGAGCCTGCCATACCCCTCGCCATGGTGGAGGACATCACCGAGCAGATCCAAGCCGAGGAAGCGCGCTTGGCACGCCAGGCCGCGGAAGCGGCCAGCGCGGCCAAGTCGGCCTTTCTGGCCAACATGAGCCACGAGATCCGTACGCCCATGAATGCGATCATCGGCATGGCCCATCTGGCGTTGCAGACCGCGCTCGATCCCAAGCAGCGCAACTATGTCGAGAAGATCAGTCGCTCGGCCGATGCCCTGCTCGGCATCCTCAACGACATCCTC
>RZZN01000076.1 GCA_009929855.1 Gammaproteobacteria bacterium | reverse complement strand
ATCGACACCCATCACTCGCTCAAGCTCTACGCGAGCAGCGGCGTGGCGTCCCGCACCGGGAACGACTTCGATTTGATCGGGATTGCCTGGCAATACCGCTGGGGCGGCGGGCTCTGATCGGTCATGCCAGCTGCCTGGCAGTGAGCCCCAACGCGTGCGCGCCCGCGATCGATTGAGTCCGCGGCGACCTTGCCCGCGGTCTGTCACTGTCAGCCTGAAGCGGTGGTTTCGTAGAAACTCCGCCATGTCGGATACCCTTTTGGAGTCGTCGCCATTCGAGCCTGGACCGCTCCCCCTAGCCCCAAAAAAAGCAGCTTTCACGCGAAGGCGCAAAGGCGCAAAGACGCAACGATTTTTCAATCAGCGAGCAGCGCCATACCGCTCACCTGACCGGTGAGTCGCTTCACCGACTCAAGATTCTGTTTTTTTGCGTTCTTTGCGTTCTTGGCGTCTTTGCGTGAGTCGATAGTCGGATTAAGGATCAAGGGTTTTCGCTGATGGCAAGGTTATTGCCGATCAACAGTGTTGCTGTAATCCAGCGAGTGTCGCGCGATACCCGCTTCATTCACCGAGAGAGGTGCAAGGCATGACTTCGAGATCCTGCTCCATCGCAATCACGCTGGCCCTGTTCTGCGCTTCCGCCGTCGCGGCACCCGCGCCGGAGGACGAGCTGCGCGCGGTGCTGGAGACCCACGAGCAAGCGCTCAGCAGCCACGACATGGATACGCTGATGGGCCTGTACGCCCCCGGCGACGAGATCCTGGTGATGGGCACCACGCCGCCGGAGCGCTGGGTCGGCAAGGCGCAGATCGCCGACGCCTATCAGCATTTCTTCGCGGACTTCGACGCCGGAACCGTCGATCGCGACTGCCCCTGGATGCAGGTCGCGGTCAGCGGCGGTGTCGGCGGCTGGATCAATGGACGCTGATCGACCCTCACCGCGCGGCCGGTCCGAGCGGTTGTCAACGCGCGGGTTGACGATTCGCTGACGCATCACCCGTACGGCAGGAGTCAAGCAGGCGTGCTGGATTCGACATCCACCATCTCGAAACGGCCCAAGGCACCCGTCTGCGTGGTTCCAGCCGCCATGCTTGAGAGCGTCCCCGACCGTCCAGTCATCCTGAGCATCGCCGATGCGGCCGAGCCGCGCGCCCGGTTCGGCCCGGACACGCCGGCCGGCCTGGCCTTCATCCAGCTGACCGGCCTGGCAGGCGACATGGCGCCTCTCGCGGACTGGGGAGAGGGCGTGCCGCTGGACCTGATCATGGGCGATCCAGAGGCGGAGCTGCCATGGCTCTATCGCTGCACGGGTTTGTTGGTCAGCCATCCGGTGCGGGTGAGCGTGCCCTTTCGCCCCGGTCTGGCGCGGGCCGTGAAGCTGGCCCGGCCGCGGTGTGCGACTTTCGAGACACGCTGGTCGCGGCGGGCGGCGAGTGTCGCGCCTGCCGCTACCTGTCCCGCTGCGATGGCTATTTCAAATGGCCAAACACCGACTATGACTGCACCTGGGTCAAAGAGCTGTTCGGCGACCTCGCAGCGGCCGCCGGCGCGCTGCGGGCGGATCTCGCCGACCAGGCCCGCGGACAGGACTGAGCCAGCATGGGCACCCGGACCTTTTCGCTGATCCTGCTCCCGACTCTGCAGTGCAATGCCGATTGCGACTACTGCTTCGAGGACAAGACCAGCGACCGCCTCACGCTCGAAGGTCTCGAGATCCTGATCGACAAGGTGCTCGATCATCTGGTCGCCAAGTCGATCGGGGCATTGACGATTCACTGGCAGGGTGGCGAGGTCATGACCCTGTCACCGTCCTGGCTCGCCGCGGCCCATCGACTGATCGACGCGGCCGCCGCCACGCGCGGGGTGGTCGTCGGTCATGGGCTGCAAACGAACCTGATCGGCTACAGCCCAGGCTGGAACACCCTCATCCGCGAGATGTTCGGCAATCGGGTCAGCACCTCGCTGGACTATCCGAACCTGTATCGGCACCGGCATGGCAAGGACACCAGTGACTACGACCAGCTCCTGGCCAGGAACATCCGCCAGGCGAGAGACGCCGGCATCGATGTCCAAGCGATCGCGGTTCCGAACCTGGCCACCCTGGCGATCGGGGCGGAGCGCTTTTACAGCCATGTCGTCGACACCCTCGGGATCCGGAGCTTTCAGGTCAACACCCCCTTCCCCGGTGGCAGCGACCATCCGGCCAAGGGCGAGCTGCCGATGGACAGCAGGGGGCTGGCCAAGTTCTTCATCGACCTGGCCGAGGTCTGGATGGAGCGCGGTGATCGCGACGGCGTCCGCGTCGGCCCCTTCGACGAATTGCTGAGCTACTTTCTCGATGGCCCGTCCGTGCTCCCCTGCATCTGGACCGAGGATTGCGCCAATCATCTCCTCTGCATCGACCCCCGCGGCAACCTCGCCCAATGTGATTGCTGGGTCGCGAGCTACCCCGACCATTGGCTCGGCAACCTCTTCCATGCCGCCAGTCTCGACGACCTGCTGACCGAGAATCCGGTACGCGAGCGTTTCCACCAGCGGCCCATGGCCCTGGTCGCGCGCGACTGCATCGACTGCGACTCTCTGGCACTCTGTCATGGCGGCTGCCCGGTGCGCGCCTTCTCGGTTCACGGCACACTCTTCGAGAAAGACCCCCACTGTCAGCTCTACCGATCGGTGTTCGCGCACCTGGCGGCGGCTGCCGCGCGCCTGGCGCGTGATGTCCGATGACCCTGATGTCTCCAACCTCCTCACACAGGCTCTAAACCAGATGATGAAGCACCATTGCGCACTCGCCGTTTTGATCGCGCTGTCCCCGACCGCGCTGGTACCCACGGTGGCACAGGCCGAAGGCTTGCTCGATGGCCTGCAGAAAGGCGCGGCGAAGGCCACACAAGCCATCGGCGACGTGACCCAGGGCGCGTTGGAGACTACCAGTGAGGTTGCCGGCAAGGCGACCGCGGCGGTCACCGATACGGTCGAGTCGGCGCAGGAGAGCCTCAGCGATGAGGCCACGCCAGAGGCAACCCGGGCCAAGCTCGATGCGATGGCCGAGACGACGCTCCAGCGGCTGTTCGCCGAGGAGCCGGGCAGCCGGGAGCTGTTCGACCGCGGCGTCGGCTACGCCGTGTTCGACAAGCGCGAGGCGAGCTTCTACGTCGTCGCCGGCTATGGACGCGGGGTGGCGGTCGACGCCGCGACCGGCGCGCGCGTCTATATGAAGATGGCGACCACCGGCGCCGGCATGGGCTTCGGTCTCGGCGGTTTCGCCTCACAGCTCGTGATCATCTTCGAGGACGCCGCGACCTTGAGAAGCTTCTTGACGGAGGGACTGGATGCAACCGCCGGTGTGGGCGCGATGGCGGGCGAGGAGAAGGAGCAGCTCGATCTGCGCTTCGACGATGGCAAAGCGGTCTTCGTGCTGACCGGCAAGGGCTGGAAGGTCTCCGCCAAGTTGACCGGCTCGCGCTATTGGCCGGACGATGTGCTCAATCGTCGGTGAGCGAGAGCCAGACTGATCGACACCAGGCCCACGGCGACGTCGAACGGACCCGTGGCCCACCCCGATCCCGCGGCGACCGCATGGCACCGGAAGATCGACCACCATGAGCCGCTTGACTCCTCGCCTCCGTCCATTCTGGGTGACCCGGCATGACAACCCTTCTCGAGCGTGAATCGGAGCTGGAATTCGAATTGGGTGGGCCGGCGTACCGGCTCATGCAACGCATCGGGCTGATCCAGGGTGCCGGCCCTTCCCTCGGGCGGCGGATCGTCGGATTCCTGCTGATCACCTGGGTTCCGCTCCTCATCCTCGCGCTGATCGAGGGGCGAGCACTCGGACCGACGCCCCGGGAATCCTTGTTGCTCGACTTGGCCACCTACGCTCGCTTTTTCCTGGCCGTGCCCTTGATCTTCATCGCCGAGGTGGTCGTGGGTCCGCGGCTCCGGAACGCGGGTCTCCATTTCATTCGAGGCGACCTCATCCGACCAGAGGATCTGCCCGCCGTCGAGGCGGCCATCACCCGCGTCCAGCGGCGCCGCGAAGCCCTGTTGCCTGAGCTGATCATACTCGGACTCGCCGTGGTGGGCGCCTGGTCATTCACCATCGAAACCTTGGCCGGCGAGTCCGCGATCACTTGGCGTTTCATCATGTACCCAGATGGAATGGGTTTGTCGCTGGCCGGGTACTGGTACCAATTCATCGGCGTGCCGCTCTTGCAGTTCTTCATGTACCGGTGGCTCTGGCGGTTGATCATCTGGACCCTCTTTCTCCGCGACATGTCGCGGCTGCCGCTCAGACTGGTGGCCACCCATCCCGATCGGGCCGGCGGGCTGGGCTTTCTCGGTGGAGCCCATCTCTCGCTGGCCATCTTCCCCTTCGCCTTCAGTTGCGTCCTGAGCGCGCATGTGGCTTTCCAGGTCTATTTCGAAGCCGTGCCCATCGAGACGTTCAAAGCGCTATTCGTGGTCTACCTGGTGTTGATGGAGTTGATCTGTCTCGGTCCCTTGCTGCTCTTCGTGCCGCTGCTGGCCAGGGCCCGGCGAGCCGGACTGCTTGAATACAGTATCCTGTTGAGCACCCACAACCAGGCCTTCGAGCAGAAGTGGATCAGGGACCAGCATCCGTCAGACCAGGCCACCTTGGGAAGCCCCGACAACTCGTCCCTGGCTGATCTGGGAGCCAGCTTCGGCATGATCCGGGACATGAAACCCTTTCCGTTCACCCGGCAACAGATCCTCCAGATCGCGGTGATCGCGTCTCTCCCGGGACTGCCGCTGATCTTTCTGGTGATGCCGGTGGGTGAATTGCTGAAGCTGCTGGCCGGGGCGCTGCTCTGAATCGCGCCTGTCGGCGCCGGCGGCGGCAAGGTCGTCAGCCTGGTCGATGTTGGCGACGTGTAAATGACTTTTTTTCTGCCCGAGATGGCCGCCGGACGGGTGTCGCTGGGCAGTGAGGTGCGCATCGTACTCGACGCAGCCCTGCACTACGTGATCCGGGCCAAGGTCTCCTTCATCGCCAGCGTCGCGCAATTCACGCCCAAGACGGTCGAGACCCAGAGCGAGCGCCAGAAGATGGTGTTCCGCGTCAAGGCGAGGGTCGATCCCGAGCTGCTCGCCAAATACCCGAGCAGGTCAAGACCGGCCTCCCTGGCGTCGCCTACATGCCGCAGGGCCTGGGCAAGAACCTCTACCCCACCCTGTCGGTGTTCGAGAACATCGACTTCTTCGGCCGCCTATTCGGCCAATCGCGCGCCGAGCGTCATGGGCGCATCGCCGAGCTGCTCGCCTCCACCAGCCTCGCCGACTTCGCCGACCGCCCCGCCAACACGCTGTCCGGCGGCATGAAGCAGAAGCTCGGCCTGTGCTGCGCGCTGATCCACGATCCCGACCTGCTGATCCTCGACGAGCCGACCTCCGGCGTCGATCCGGTGGCGCGCGACCACTTCTGGGCGCTGATCGTCGACCTGTCGCGCAAGGATGGCGTGACGATCTTCATCACCACGCACTTCATGAACGAGCCCAGCGTTGCGACCGCATCTCGCTGATGCACGCCGGCCGCATCCTCGCCAGCGATGCGCCGGCCGCGCTGATGGCGCAACGCGGCGCTGATAGCCTGGAGGAGGCCTTCATCGGCTACCTGGCTGAGGCCAGCGGAATGCGGTTACTGCCGCCCGAGGCCCTGGCGACCGTCTCCGACGGCACGGCCGCCGCGCCAGCGCCCAGCCCGACCGCCCCTGCTCCTGCCGCCCGCTTCAGCCTTGTCCGCCTGTTCAGGTCGCAGGATTGCCGCTTGGCTGGTGAGATCGCGCACCGCCGTCGGCGAGCCTGTCATCCGACCTCCACCGCTGATCCGCAGGGGCGCACCCATTGCCCACTCGCAGCTAGCCAGCGCTGATACCAAGCCAGGTGCAAGTTGAGCGACCGGAGCCTGACTGTTTTGTTGTTTGGTACGCGACGTAGTCGCTGGGCGTCCGGCAGCTTCAATTGTTGTGAACAAGATCACCACAGATCCCCAATCTCCAATCTCCAATCTCATGCTCGAAAGATATCCACCTTGGTTTCGAGGCACTTGCGCAAGCTCAGATCGTTCGCGCCCACCTCGAACCACCCCCCAGGCTTCTGGTAGAAGTCCAGTCCTCGCCCGATCTTGATGACCCAGCCGTTATCCAGACGGATTTCGCGGTCATGGATGTTCGGGTTGAGCTTCACCTCCAATTCAACATCCAACTCCAGCAGGCTCTGTTTCAGCTCGTCGAGCTTCTCAGCGATATCGGCCAACTGGGTCTTGTCGTCGTAGCCGGTGATCAAGCTGATCTTTTTCACGGTGCCAGCCTTCAGTAGCGTCTCGCAGAAGCGCACGAAGTTATGAATCTGGTGTTGCAAACGGATGTACGGGTCTTCGATGACAACGGCTTTTGCGCCCTGCAGGTAGGGGCCAATGATCGATTCATAGCTGTAACCCGTGTCGCCATAAAGGATGCTGAAGTGCTGCTCCTTGAGCTCCACTGCTGGTGGCGCAAACGCCGCTGGTGTTGGCGCAATCGGCAACGGGACCGCTGAATGTTCTGTCGCAACGATAGGCGCAGGCTGCACAGCTGGCCGCACTTCGAGTGTTTCGCTGGGCTGCTCACCGACCTGGCTCAACCGTCGACGCGCCGGCTCTTGCGTTGCCGGCGCATCCTTCGACTCGGGGCAGAACACCACCACTTCCTCGCCACTGGCCTTGAAGTAGGACAGATTGATCTGGGCAAACTCATCATCCGGTTTGCGCTTGTTCATCTGCTCCTTGACGCGGCGGCGGCACTCGGTGGCGTAGGCCACGTATTCCTCGAACTCTTCGTCGGTCGGTGGATCCTTGGGGTGGAGCACCTTCAAGAAGGCGCAGACGGTCTTCTTGATGCCCTTTTCGTCGCGTCCCTCGATGGCCTTGCCAAGTCGGATGCGCTTGCTGACCTCCTCATAGCGGTTCGTGTGCTTGAACTGATAGTGGAAGGCCTCCGCCAGGTAATCGGTGATGAATCCGTAGCGGCTGGTCAGGAACTCGCTGCTGTTCTTGGGCATCTCCCAGCCTGGGATGTACGCGGCAAAGCGGTCCATCACCGCCAGGTCGAGCTCAGGCGGCAAGGGCTGAAACAGATCATGCTCATTGGAGCGCACAACCTGCTGCACCGAGACATCGATGTTGCCGACAAAGCTCAGGCTGGCATCGGCGATCACCTCGGCCCCGCGCGAAAAGCGTCCGTTGGCCATGAAGTCCTTCATGATCTGGATGGTGTCCGGGTCTTTGACCTTGATGCCGCCCACTTCGTCAAAGGCCACCGTGTCCCAAAATCCGACCAGCCCCACCTTGCGACGGGCGTTGTTGTAGAACAGCGTGGCCTTGGTCGCCTGGCCGCCCGAGATCAAGGTGGCATAAGGCGAAAACTCACTGAAGAAATAGGACTTCCCGGTGCCGCGAGGCCCCAACTCGATATAGTTGTAGTTGGGTTCCACCAGCGCGGCCAACCTGGCGATGAAGTGCATCTGAACACGCTTCGAGAGCTTGCTGGGCTCCAGTCCCACGGAGCGCAAGACCGCCGCCAGCCATTCATCACGCGTGAAGGCCGCACGTCCCTCGGCATAGCGCTCGAAGTCAAAGCGGGTCAGCTGGATCGGGCGCAGGTCCACGATCGAGAAGGCATAGTCGTCCTCTTCGATATCGTTGTGGGCCAGGGTCACTTCCGCCCAAATGCCGCCCTCCAGCAAGCGATCGTTGTCCCGGTAGAATTTCTCGCCGATGGCAATGCGTTGCGAGTTAAAGTTCTCCAGCGCCGCCCAGTGACGCTTTTCCTTTTCGACGTAGCGGACGTGAACCTTGTCGATGAAGCGGTGCTGACCCTTGGTCGCCACCCGGGACTGCGCCGCATTGGCCTCATCCGGCCGCACATAGTTTTCCTGCAGCGACGACAGCACGGCTTCCATGCCAGCATCCAGCTCTGCCTGATCATTACTGGCACAATACTTGGCGAGCAGAAACTCCAGGACGAACGTCGGGACGTTGGTTCCCTTCTTGATTCGATGCAGCAGGTCCTTGCGGAGCACCTTGCCGTCGAATGTCGCATTGAGTTTTTGGTCAAGCTCGTCCATAGGGCTCATTCCGTATAGTCGGTTGCAAGCGCCAGATTGCTGTAGGCGACCAGGGTCGTCGGGTTCAGCGCCAAGACCTTGAACTTGCCTCTGAACTCATCATCCATCCGCAGCGCAATCTGTTTGCGCTGCCCGGGCATCAGGGCCAAGGTTCTGGTCGCAGGGTTCACATCACCGCCTGGGCGCGGCTCTCCCACGACGTTTCCCTTGCTGTCCTGCGCTTCCAGCAGGATCTCCACACTGGTGTCTTGCGAGAACAGATCCTCGGACGAGAGCAGCACGTCCACGACGGGCATGAAGGTCGTGATTCGTTTGGCACCGTTCTTGTAGCTCAGCTCCACCACCACCTTGCGCACGTCCGCCGAGGCGGCGGTATCCAGTCGCGCCACCAACACCGGCACCACGGCCTCGACCAGGGAGGCTCCGCCGTGAAAATACAGATGCCCCGAGCGATAAGGCGCCATGCTGCGCGGGAGTGCCGCTTGGGTGAAATCACCGCGAATGCCCAGCTTCTCCGCGCTGACCACCAGGCTGTGCCCATCAGCCGTGCCATCGCCCAGCATCATGCGGTCGTGCGCGTTCACCGACCACTTCCCCTGAGGCTTCACGCACACATCGCCGGCCTCCGCTTGCGCGTTGAGGAAGAAGCCGTGGTCGGTCACGATGACCGCCTCCTTGAAGCCCATGCCGCGTAGCTTATGGAGTGCGACTCGAATCAGCTTGAGCGTGCCAGGAATCAACCCGAGCGTCGTCTCTGGGTTGCTCTCCAGTTGGCTATCGATCTCGGTGGATCGCAGCACCAGCAGGTCGACCGTTTCGGCAATCTTGGGTTTGCCGCGGACAAAATCGTTGAGCGGCATCTCAGCGAAGCGGTCGCCATAGGTCTTGCTCAGGACGCCCATGCGCTGAGCAACCGTGCTCACCGCCGCCCCATCCAGCTTGGGAGCCAGTGAGTCGTTCGCCAACTGAAGGGTCAGACCCATGCGGGCGCCCGGGAGCAAGCTGGCCATCCCAACCAGGGTGATGGTCGGCAGCTGCGCATAAGCCGCTTGCAGCTCGACCGGCCCGTCTTCCGCCAGCAGCTTTTCGAGGGCGACACCCAACTCGTAGCGCAGCGCGTCCACCATCAGATAGGCCAGCTTGCGCCCGCTCTCCTTGAGACGATCGGCCACCAGGCGATCAAACACATCAGCATTGGCCAGGCGTCCGGTCGGCGGCCATCCCAGGCTCTCGAGGTGCTTCACGAAGACGCCCTGGACCTTTTCGGCCAAGCGACGATACCTTGCCCGCGCCTGACTGATGAGGTCGTGCATCAAACCATGCGGGTCGAGAAAGTCACCTGCCGCCTGCTCGAATTCGCGTTGCAGTCGATCGACCTCGCGCAGGCTAACCAGGTAGAAATCGATCAGCTCGGCCTGGGAGCGGACGTGGTCTGGTAACTGGCGCTCGAAGTCTTCGCAGGCCTCGACCAGACCCAAGCCAGCGCGCACCAGATCCCATTGGGCTTGGCTTTCGCCCTGACCCAGCCAGACCGAGCTCTGGTGCCGAGTCAGCACCCGGCGTGTGGCATCGGTATCGCCGGTGACAATGCCCTTGACGCCCAGGCGCAGGAAGGTTCGCTCCTCGAAAGGGAAGGTGTCGCGCTCGCCCAGGTCTTCAATCGCCCCGCACAGCTCGCTCAGATTGAGCTCGGCCTCGATGGCCTCGGCCCGCTCGATATAGACCGAGCGCGTCTTGGGGTCGCTGCGCAGACGGTCGCACACATCCTCGACGATGGGTCTGGCCTCCATGGGTGCATGCGGCACCCGCTTCAGGGTCTCCGGCAGCGCCACCGGCAAATCAAAGACAAACTCGCTGAACAGCAGGTAGCGCCAGAGCTCATCCGCCAAGGCGGACCAGGTCTTGCCGCGCGTCTTCAGGTTCAGGCCCAAGGTGGCGCGCAGGAAATCCCGCGCCTCTTGTACCCAGCCTTCCTGCCCCTTGAGCGCTTCGGTTTGGCTGGCGCTCGGCGCCAGCAGGGCCGCCAGAATCTCGCGGCCAGACTCCGCCCGCAGCGTGGTGCGCAACTGTGGCCAGCTCACGCCGCCGCCGATCGCATCGATCACCGCAAAGGTCGGCCCCGCAGGCGAAGCGGAAAAGACCTGCCGAATCTCGGTGGCGTGATCCGGCCTGGCACGCAGACACATGCTCAGGTACTCGTCGCCATCATCTTGCGGGAATACGGCACCGCATTCTGCGTACAGGGCGAACGGGTCTGCCTGCTTCTGCTCGTCGGTTTCTGGGCGCTTGGCCGGCACATAGATCAATACGCCCTCCAGTGCCGCCTGGGGCTGCCCCACCTCGCGCAGTGCAAACAACGCGGCCTCGCGGCCTTCGATGCTGCTTTCAGAGGCATCGATGACCCGCACCTTCTCGGCTGCAAGGTCGAAGCACTGCTCGCGATAGCGCTGCTCGGCGTCGTAGACCACCAACGCGCCCGCTTGCTTCAAACGGGGCCTGAGCACGCTTTCGCGGATGAATTCGGTGATACTCATGAACAGTCCTTACACCATGGCCGCTGTAACGGCTGCAATAAATGCATGGAAGCTGCGGGAGCGGTTACGTTGAACATCCATGTGCCCGGCCACTGATCGCGCCAACTGAAAATCGACAGTGCCGAGCAGTTTTTGCAGCAGTTGCTCCAGCGCAGCCTCCATCGAGTATTCCTCGACGAACACAATCAACTTATCCAACATCAGCCCCGCCCCTTTTTTTCATAGTCCGAGGTGCTCCCTGATTGACCAAGGGGTCGCCCAAACCAAAATGGCCCTCCATCCACAGGTAGCCCAAGGTGGCACCCGCCTTCACGAGCTCCGGAATCCCTTGAATATCAGAGGCTCTGATGGCCTGGGTGAAACCTTGCTCATCGCGGTAAAGCACGCGCACTTCTTCGGCTCGCATGGCGTTGAGCAGGAATGGCGAGTGGCTGGTGATCAGCAATTGTGACCGTTCAGCGGCAGCCCGGCACTCCTCGGCCAACTCGGGCAGCAAGCGCGGGTGCAGGAAATTTTCGGGCTCTTCAATGCCAATGAAGCGCGGCGGCTCGGGGTCGTAGAGAACGGTCAGGTAAGCCAGCATCTTCATGGTCCCGTCCGATGCATATTTGGAGAGCACTGGCTGCTCGAAAGGGGCATCCTTGATTTGCACCAAGAGCCGACCGTCCGGCATGGGCTCGGCCTCGACCCGTTCCAGACGAGGAATCCGCGCGCGTAACACCCCGAAAATCTCCTCCAGCCGCTCGGGGTGCTGCTCTTTCAGATACTGGATGACGTTGGCTAAATTCTCGCCGCTCTTGCTCAAGCGCTCTTGCGGGCCGGCTTCGGGTTGGTTGCGGGTCTGGTCGATGGACAGGTAGGACACATACCAGTCAGTAATGAACTCACGCAGGGCCGCAACGCGCGGATGTTCGGCTAGTTGCCCAAGTGTGTTCACGGCAATCAGGTCAGCCGAGCGCAGCCTGGTGTCTTTGCGTTGATCCTCGGAATCGGGCAGCTCGCCACTGACGGCGCGACCCACACCACGCCGAAACTCCAGGAAGCGGAACGGCTGCCCACGGGTGCCGCGACGCCACTGCAGCCACTCCTCGATCACCTCAGGGCCCTTACCGCCTTCATCAATCGCCAGGTGATAGGTGATGATGGGTGTGCCCGGGCTTTCTCGGTATTTGAGCTCGAACACGATCGGGCCGCTCGCCCCCCGGGTCTTCAGTTCTTTAGCCCGTCCACGCCGATCCCAAGCATGGCGCAACCCAAACTGAAAGCACTCCGACAGAAAATTGAACACATCGAAGAGGGTGGACTTGCCGCTGCCATTGGGGCCCAGTAGCACCGTCATCGGCGTCAGATTGTCCAGCTCAACCTTGCGCAGCGCCCGGTAATTCTCCACCCGCAAGGATTCGATGCGTGGGATGCCTTGACTCTTGCGTGTCCTGGCTTGCTGGCTCATCACATCTCCCCAGATTTTCTTCTGCCGCGTGGCTTCCTCGGTGCAACCTCGGGCTCGACGTACAAGTCATCCAGCCCATGCGCGATGGCGAGCGACTTGTCGGTTTTGCACTTCTCGCGCACGCGATCGGGCCAGTAGTTCATGGCGAGGTGCGCCCAGTCGTAGTCACCCTTTTCCAGCTTGGCCCAGGTGTCCTTGAGCACCTTTTGCCAGGGCTTGTGGCGGAACAGCGGCCACAGCGGCGCGGCGCTGATCTGCACGCCGTCATCGTGGTTGGGCTTGTAGGTGGGCGCGAGCTTGAGCAGGGCGTCGCGCAGTTCGATGAGTTCCAGCTCGAAGGTTTGCAGGGCCTCGAACTGCTTTTCGTCGTCGCGGGTGCGGGACGAGCCCTTGTTGCGTAGTGCCGTCACGTCAGCGCCGACGTGTTTGAGCTTGGGCTCGACGAAGTCGTTGATCGCGGTGTAGAGCGTCTGGCTGGTGAGGCTTGGGTAATAGATCCAGAGCGTATAGCTCCCGGACGTCGTGGCGAGCGGCCAGTAGATCGGGGCCTTGCGGCGGCTCTTGGAGTAGCGTTGCAGGTGCTGGGGGAAGAAGTCGCGTTGCAGTTGGCGGCGGATGTCATCCGATACGGGCAGATCGACTTGCGTCAGCACCTCTTCGATGAGGCGCGCGAGGTCGTGCGGGTGGCCGGGGTCATCGACCAGGAGGCCGGGGTGGGCGTGAAAGGGCGTCTCGCCGTCGGGCAACATGCCGGGGCTTGTGGCGGGTAGCGGGTCGAAGGGGCCGGGTTCGGGCGGCGGTTGGCGTTCGCCGGTGGCGAGGCGGATGTCGAAGCGCCCGAAGGCGACGCCAACCAGCCAGTCGAACAGGTCCGCCGTGAGATCGGCTGCCGTGCTCATGCTGCTTCGATCAACCGATGGCGAATGGTCGGCGCTGGCTGGCCGAGTTTGTCGAGGCTTTCCAGACACAAATCCAGTGCTTCGCAGGCATTGGCGAAGGCTTCGGTCAGGCTATGACCGCTGGTGATGATCTGCGGAATATCCGGAAAATTCACGCTATAGGCGGGATCTTCGGCCAGATACTCGATGGTAAACAGATAACCGCGATAGACATGCTGGGTCGTCATCATGCCTGCAACACCTCCAAGAGTTTGCGAATGTCCGAAGGATGGCAATGGGTGCGCCCGCCATGCGGTCGCACAATGGCAATAAAGCGTCCATCACGATGATGGTAAAGACGATGGCTGCCCCGAGCATTGAAGAGTACGAATTCCTTCATGGCGCAACAAGGCATCAACTTCAGCAAAGCGCACCGAGCCGGGGGTCTGACGCATGCGTTCGATCAGCTTTTCGCGTCGGGTCATGCGGCTTCATCTCCTTCGTTCTCGTCGCCAAGCGGTTCCTCGGCCCTGTCAGCCGCCAGCGCGGCCGCGCGATCAGCCTCCGAGAAGCCGTAGAGATCGAAACAGATGTCGTCGATCTGGCGTTGAATCTCGGCTAGTTCTTCCTGGATTTCGGCGACGCGCAGCTCCCAGGCCGCCGTCCGTTCCGCCAGCGTGTTGCCCTTGACCTGGAGCAGTGCCGGCAGGGTGAAGGCGTGGGAGGTTGGATTCGCGGTGTCGAGCTGGCGCTTGAGGGACCAGGCGCGGCGGGCGAGCAATGAAAGGCGAACTTGGACGCTTGAAGGAAATTCGGGCAAAGGGAGCAAGGATATATCTCCGCCGTCAAACTGCGGATGAGCATCTCGACCAGAAACCATCTTCATCAAATAATCCGAAGCCGATGACGACATAAACGCAAGAAGGACGTCAAGTTCCTTAGCATAAATTCCTGATCCGCGAACGCTGATTATTGAATTAGCGGGCAAAGCTTGGGGGCAAAATCTATGTGTTCTTAGCGGCCAAGTAAGCCCCGCTTTAAAATAAAAATCGACATTGCGAAGGTTTCTGCTCCAGTGCGTCGTTCCCGGGGTTGTTTCTGCAAATGCTTTTAGTTCCTTACCCTGTTGGTCATCTGTTGTCCACTTTACAGATAAAGTAATATCTGAATAAAAAGGAGAGAAGCTACCGCCTTTTGCCATTGGAAACCAGTATGAAGAAATTGAAGATTCAGAAACTTCCCACCATGCACGAACAAAGCGGAAATCATTCGCAGTAGCCATCCCCATACGGCAGGTTCTGGGTCCATTTTCAAACGTCGGAAATCGCCGAAACGTCTCCCGCACAGCCTCACTCACCCAATACGCAAAGGGCTTCCCCGGCACGGCATCGAACGCCTCCGGCGCGACCTCGAACAGGCGCGGGTCACTGCCCTCTGCCCTCTGCCTTCCGCATAAATCCAACAACGCCCCCGCCTTGTCCTCCTCGCCCAACAACCGCAGAAAGATCGTCATGGGCGGCTCCCATCACGCTGGGCACACAGGGAGATGACGCGCACTTCGGTTTGTCGGCATATCGGCTTTTCCGGTCGCTCCAGGGTGACGAGCTCATCCACGCCAGCTACGGCGGCGGCCGCCAGATGCAGGGCATCCAGGGGCGAGAGGTCGAAGCGCCCGGCCAGGGCCAGGGCCAGGGCGTGCTGGATCAGATCGGCACTGACCGGTACGGTTTCGGCGCTGGCCAGGAGGGTCTGCATGAAGGCCAGCTCCAGCGGTTTGCCATGAAAACTCGGCTTGGGCAGCACCTCCAGACGCACGAAGTCACTGACGACCAGGCGACGGCGCGGGTCGTCCAGCACCGCCCGCGCCCAGGCCCGCGTCTCGGCATCGCCATTCCAGGCGGCGATCAGTACATTGGCATCGAGGTCGGTACGCCGTTCAGCCATCGCGCTCGCCCCGACGTCGCTCGACTTCGGCCAACACCTCATCCCAGGCGAGGGGGGTGGGCAACTCGCCCTCCTGTTCGGCCTGTGCCCGCAGGCGTGACAGTTGCTCCCACAAGGGGGTACGTGGCGCCAGGCTGTCGGCAACGGGGGCGAGGACCTCGCCCGGCTCCGACTCCGGTGGGTCGATCAGCAGAGTGATGCGATGGCGCCCCGGCGTGACCGATTTCGGCAGGCGCAACACCAGATCCTGGGTGTTGTCGATTTCACAGTCGAAGGTCAATGTCTGCATTTTTGGACTCCTCACTGCTTGCGTAAACAATAGGCGGCGGCTTCCACCATGGCATCGTCCATCACGCCATGCCCCAGGTCGGCCATGACCTCGGGTTCGGCAATGCCGAGGACCACCGCCGGCAATCGCGCGAAGGTCTCCCGAGCCGCCTCACTCAACCTCGCTCAACAAAGGCAACAAAATGGTCGTGGTGTCTTTGCTGATCAGAACGCAATCGCCCTCCGCCCGCGCCCGCTGGAAGATGTCGGCATCCCCCGCCGCCTGCAGACCCAAGGAGCGCAAGGATTGCGCCTCGACGGCGAAACCTTCGCTCAACCAAGGCGCCAGACTGGGTGGCAATTGGGCGTCAATCCAGAAGATCACGCGGCAAATCTCGCGATGGCGGCACGCCGGGCGGTAAAGTGTAGGCAGGCCTGAATGTCCGCCGGTTCCAGGTCGGGAAAGTCGGCCAGCAGCTCCTCCTGGGTGACGCCCTGGGCGAGCATTTCCAGGATGTCGCTGACGCGGATGCGCAGACCACGAATGCAGGCTTGCCCACCACACTGGCGGGCATTGAAGGTGATGCGCTGCTCAAGCTCGTTGCTCATTTCATGGCTCCTCGGCAATGAATATCGAAGGCCGAAGGCAGCACCTCGAAGACTGGCAGGTCCCTGACCATCGACCACTGACCACTGATCACATCTCCCCGCCCTTGTCGGACTCCGACAACAGACGCAGAAAGGTAGTCATGGCGTCCTCCAATCCTCGAGCGACAACCCCAGGTCGAGAAAATGATCAGTATTGTTGGTGACGAGGATCGCGTTCTGGCGTAGGGCGGTAACGGCGATCAGGAGATCGGCGTCGGCGATGGGCTTGCCGATGCGGTGGCGCGCCGCCCAGAGTTCGGCGGCATGTTGCCAATGCGCCGCATCGAAAGCCGGCTCGAACCAGGCTCCAACCAGTGCGTCGTATTGCGCCTGGTTTTTCTTCTCCCCTTTAAGCAGCAGATAACGTCGCATCTCAAAGTTCACGACGGGCGAGAGGATGAAGTGGACGTGCCCCCTGTGCCGCATGAACCGCGACTTGACTGGCTCCTTGCCGCGCAACACATCGTTGAGCGCATTCGTGTCAATTAGATAGTGCCTGAACGGAAACCGCTTTATTCATGCAGAACAATGGGTTAAAATATTTCTCGAGGCTCTCCCGGATTTCAGGGGAAATTAAATAGCAAAAGAAACAGACTGTTAGGGACATTTTTCCGTACACATCGACTTCGAAAGCGACTGGGCGTT
>RZZN01000166.1 GCA_009929855.1 Gammaproteobacteria bacterium | reverse complement strand
GCCCTGGGTGCGGTGGCACTCGTCCACGAACACGTAGAAGCGTCCCCGAACCGGCGGGGGCGGACCCTTGAGGTCGCTCGGATCGAACTTGTGGATCAGTGCGCACAACAGACGCGGGGTCACCGCCCCGAGCTTCTCGACAAACTCGGCCCGCGAGGTGATGCGCGGCGAGGGTGAGTCGGCGCCGATCACCCCGGCGTTCTTCATCACCCCCTCGATCTGCTTGTCCAGCTCGTCGCGGTCGGTGACGATCAGGATGCGGGCCTCCGGGTCGTGCTCCAGAAGCCATTTGGCGAGCAGCACCATGAGGATGCTCTTGCCGCTGCCCTGGGTGTGCCAGATGACGCCGCCCTCGCCCCGGCGGATGCGCTCCTGCGCCGCCTTGACGCCGATGAGCTGATGCGGTCGCGGGATCTTCTTATGCCCCGCATCGAAGATGACGAAGTTGCGGATCAGATCCAGCAGCCGCGCCTTGTCGTAGAGCTGCGCCAATGGTCGGTCGAGCAGTTCGCCCGGCGAGCCGTCGGCCGACTTCGGGTCTTCGTCTTTCCACTCCACGAAGAACTGCTCTGGTGTTCCGGTGGTGCCGCAGCGCAGCCCCTGCGAATCGCTGCCCGCACAGACCAATTGCACCGTGCTGAAGAAGCCCTGGTTGAAGATCGGCTCTTGATTGGTGATGAGCTGGCGCACGCCGTCGGCTAGCTCCACCGAGCTGCGCTTCAGCTCGATGACGGCGATGGCGATGCCGTTGATGTACAGGACCAGGTCCGGCCGTCGCTCATAGCCGCCCTTGAGCGTGACCTCTTCGACCAGGGCGAAGTCGTTGTTCTCCGGGTGATCCCAGTCGATCAGGTGCACCGTCTCGTGGGCTTGGCCGGCCGTCGTCTGCACCGGCACGCCGTAGCGCAAGAGCTGGTAGGTCCGCAGGTTGGCCTGGTAGAGGGTGATGCCGGTCGCATCGGCGGCGGCCTCCAGCTTCTGCAAGGCCGCGGCAATCTGCGCATCCGTATAGCCGCGCCGCTTCAGGTTCTCGCGCAGAATGGCCGTCTCGATGGGCCGGTTGTTCTCGCGTTTGCTCCAGTCGCCGAGATAACGGTAGTCGAGGCTGTCGGGGCGCGTCGGGTCGGTGAACAAGCCGATCACACGGTCCTGGGTCAGCCGTTCGGAGCGGGGTCTTCGATCTGCGCTGGACATCGGGCGTCCCCTGAGTCGTTAGACGTTGTGACCGGGCGTTTGCGATTGAGTCCGGGTCAAGTGTCTCCGAAGACCTTTGACCTATCGCCATTGTCGCGGTCGGTGGCGATCGGCTGGGGCGCGTCGCCCTCGGTGAATGTCGGCTGGTCGTTCTCCCAAACGACCGCATATTCTCCGAGACGCCGCTTGCGCTCCAGGGTCGTCGCGGACACCTGTTTCAGGATAGCCCAGGTTCGTTGGGTTTCTTGGGAAGGCTCGCTCATCGCTTGGCCTGATCGGTCAGGAGTTGGAAAAACTGCGGGTGATGGATGCCCCGGCGGCCATCGTGCTCGCTGAAGACCAGCTCGGGCACGGCGCCCGTATTCATGAAACAGTCGGTGCTGGTCGCCGCGGGGGCGTAGTAGTCGAACAGATTCCGCAGGCTGCGGGAGAAACGGCGCTCGATGGCCTCGCGGGGAATCGTGTGGCCCCCGTGCCTGACACGCTCCTCGACCCGCAGCCGGGACATCTCGACGGACGGCAACGCGAGGTAAAACAACTCGACGTGCCAGTTGTCCTGCCGCAATCGCTCAATAAGCCGCGCCCGGCCAAGGTGGTTTCGAATGCGAAGTCCTGGCCCGCCCGGATAGACCGCTCGATCTCGCCCAGGAACAGCTTGCTTGCCGCGACGAGCTGGCGCTCCGGCGCGAGCGGCGAGAGGCCGGCAGCGATCAAGTCCGCATGACGAAGGCGCTGGCCGGCGCGACGCCCGGCAGGTAAGCGAGCGCGAAGGTCGTCTTGCCCGCCCCGTTCGGCCCGGCCAGGATGCGGCACACGGGGGAGACCTGGGCACTCATACCAGCCGAATCCTCCCGGTCAACAGAGCCTGCATCATGGCCTGCTTGAGGGCACGGGTCTTGTCGTGGCGGGCCTCCTGGGCGGAGAACTCGGCGTCCATGTCGGAGAGGACGGTGGCGATGGCGGTTTGTTCGTCCTTCGTCGGCGGACCCGGCAAGAGGCTGTAGCCTCGTAACCGCGGAAACAGCCGCGTGCCATGAGCCGTCTTGGGTTTGATGTGCGGACTCATTCTTCACCTGCCTGCTGCAGCACTGCGCGACACACGGCACTGGAATACCACCCCCGCTTCGCCTTGATCTCCCGGTAGACCGCCTCAGCGATCACGATTCTGCCGAACAGCCTTTCGAGAAGGTTCAGTCGCTGGACACAGGCGAGTGAGATGATCGGCGTGGTGTTGGAGACGACGATCATGGGAGCTTGCCGACATCGGCGAAGATCGTCGCCATCTCGTCCTCGTCGTAGTCAAAGATGGGCTCCTGCTCGACCCTCAAACGCTCGATGAAATCAAGCCTCGAGTAGCCCGCAAGCTCCGCGGCCTTGCCCAAGGAAAGGCGGCCCTTGCGATACCAGGTCAGCGCCGCGAAGAAGCGCAGGTCCCGGGTAAACTCGGGCGCCTTTTCCCTGAGTGCCAGCAGGATGTCGTCGTCGATCGAGAACGAGATATTCATACCGGTGTCTCCGGGGTCGGGGGCGGGACCAGGCGAATCCGTCCGGTGAGCAGCTCATGCATCATGGCCTGCTTGAGGGCGCGGGTCTTGTCGCGGCGGGCCTCCAGGGCGGCCAGCTCGGCGTCCATGTCGGAGAGGGCGGTGGCGATGGCGGTTTGTTCCAGTACAGACGGAAGTTGGATTTTGAAAGCCTTCAATAGCTTTGTATCGAGAACACCAGCAGTATTTCCCGCCGAACTGACTAATTTGAGCAAGTCCCCAGCTCTTCCAAGCAACACGATCGTCAGAAACTTTGGAAACAAATCATTGCTTGGTACAAGTGCCTTTACATCTTGGTCAAAACAAACTGGTTGTGTGACCAGACCTGCCAGAATTTCGTTGTGCAGAGCACTTCCCCGAACAAGAAGCAACGTTGAGTCTACTGGAGCCATTTTGCTTCCAGCGGATACAGCTTCCTTCGTTACGTTACTCTCGGATCTCCAGATGAAGAAAGTTCTGAGGCTGGTTGCGCTTATCCACGGGATATCGCCGTTCCAGTAGTTTTCGTTACTTCTTGATGGAGTTCCGCCTGACAAGAATGTAACAATTTCACCAAGTGTTTTGGTTTTCCATCGTCCTTCAAAGCTAGGCAGCCTAGTTTGCCCAGTCAGCAGTTGCTGCATGGCAGCCTGCTTGAGGTCGCGCTTCTTGGCAATGAGTCGGTCCAGCCCACCTAGCAGAGCATCCACATCGCTCAACGCCGTCGCGATGGCGCGTTGTTCAGCTTCGGTCGAAGGCCACGCAAGAACTAGTGCCTGAACGGAAACCGCTTTATTCATGCAGAACAATGGGTTAAAATATTTCTCGACTCCGAAGATCGCGAGCCTGCTCGGCGTCCTGAGGCT
>RZZN01000075.1 GCA_009929855.1 Gammaproteobacteria bacterium | reverse complement strand
ATGTCATAGTAAAAAACGCTCGAATGATGTTTCAGCGAGGCACCGCCCTCAAGTTATTGTTTTTTATCATAACTGAACCCCATGAGATCCGGAAGAGCCGGTCCTGACGGGAATCGGAATGTCTATGCCTATCCTAATCCTTATGATCTGGCGCTGGATGCGCAATGGGTCTACAAGGGCCTGATCATGGTATACGACACCAATGGTCTTCCGCTGAAACAGGGTCGCTTCAGACTCACGATCGAGCCACTGGACAATGCCATGACTCCAGTGTCAGTGGTCAATCCAGCCGATCTGAGCTGTACCATCATGATCGACAATACCGCACCCTCGGTTACGATTGGTGAAATTGCTGGACCTTATGGCACCGCCCCGGCGTGCGGTTTTCTCAACCTCGATCAGAATGGCACCTATTTGGCATGCGATGGGCTCCCTCGGATCAAGCTCGCGGGAATGGTCACAGTGCCATTCACTGTCAATGATCCTGAGCGGCACATCTGGCAGATCCTTGTCGTTGCCGACTATGGTGATGTGTGCGACACCGCCATCACCATGCAAACACTGAGCTATACGGATACCAGTCTAGTGCCCACGTCACAGCGGCCGAGTTGGCAAGGAGGCAGTTACAGCGCTTCAAGCAATGGCCGCTCCGTGGGTGACAGCTTCTGTTGGGATCAATGTGCCCATGAGTTCAGTGTTGACGTCTACAAAAGAGTAACGAATGGTGAGCATGCCCATTACCATTGGATCTTCACCAAGCACGTCACACTGATGGCGAGGACAGCGACGACCTGACAGCGCAGGCGCGCAGGCCCGACAGCGGCGTCACGCTGTCGGGCCATTGGATCGATTGCGTCGTGTCCTCCGCCCGCACGCTGGGTCTGGAACACAGCCTTGGCGTGGCGCAGAGTGGCTGACCAGATGGACGGCGAGCATGTCAGCGCCGCGGACTCCAACCGGCATGCGCAGGAGCGGGTCATGGATGACACGCCCCGAAGCATGAGGGGCGGACTCGAAAAGTACCGATGCATCGGCCTCGGTGTCCGCATCACATCGCGGAGCCGGCGAGCAACCCGATCGCAGGTAGCGACCAGTGCTCAGACCGGCTTCGTGGTGCGCCACCCCTCGTCGCCAAACACCGGCATCGCGGCCATGTCCGGTCGTTCCAAGTCGCTCGCTAGCAGAACCAAGCCCAGCGCGCCCTTGTAGAGTGCATAGGGTGGATGCTGCTCGGATGTCAGCGCCTCGGCCGCGGCGGCACCGGTCTCGGCCAGCGCCCGCGCACGCTCCAGCCAGCGCGGCTCACCGGTTGCGCGATGCAGCGCCAGCAGCGCATAGCCGCGCCCGGCGAGACCGCAGCAGAGGTCCAGGATCCCAGGCGCAGCCTCCAGGGCATTCCAACCGGCACCGATCGCCATCTCCAGCAGGCTCGGATCGCCGAGCGCGCGCGCCGCGAGACAACCCAAGTGCACCATCCCCGCCGAACCGTTGCACCAGCCGGGCATGCTTTGGTCTGCGGCGTCGCGCCAAGGCCAAGTGAGGCCGCGTCCCTCGGGACGGGCCAGCGCGGCGAGCTGCGCCACCCTTTTTGGCAGCTGCGGCGGCAGCGCGGTGCCGCTGACCTGCTGCCAGCGCAGCGTCGTATACAGGAGTCCGGCCCAGCCGTGAGCGATGCCCAGATTCCGCCAATCCGTGCAATCCGTGATCGCGGCGAAGCCCGCGATCTCGTGCCAAATCGCCGCGAGCCGCTGGTCGCCAAGCGCGACCAGCGCCTGTCGCTCGCCCTCGAGCTCCACCGGCAGGGCGTCCAGCAGCAGACAGCACGCCAGCACGGTGCCGGTGCGCCCCAGCACCAAGTCGCGCTCCGCGCCCGCCGCACCAGCATCGCTGCGCGCGATGAAGTCCGCGACTGCTTCGGACAACTCGCCGCTCTGGCCGGCGGCGCGATTGATGAATGCTCGAACGAGGGCCAAGCCGCTCGCGGTGTGATAGGGCGAGATCGGTCCGAGTGTGGTCGGCGTTGCATCGAGGGCTGGATTGGCGAAGGCGGCGGGGTCGCCGCGATCGCGCTCGGCCTTGGTGATCCAGGCATCCGCCCGCGCGAGCAGCTCGGGGCGCTCGCGCGTGATCGCGAGGCGATAGAGCCCGTAGGCAATGCCGGCCGCGCCAAACTGCACCGAGCAGCGGGGCGCGACGGGTAGGCCCTCGCGAAACCAAGCCCCGTCCAGCGCAAGATCCGCCACCAGACGCTCTTCCAGTGTCGCCAAGGCGCTGACAGTCGCCACATGTACTGGCGCCGGTGGCGGCTCGGCGAGTCCCGCGAGGGCCTCCGCAAAAGCCGCGGAGTCAACGAAACGCTCCGCTGGGTGCTTGGCGAGCGCGCGATCCAGGATGGCCTCCAGCTCAGGCCAAGGGGCCGTGCCGCTGTCCTCGAAGGATGCCGGTGGCTCGTCGAGGATCTGGCGCAACATGATGTTGGCGCGCAGGTCGAAGTCACAGCAGTAGCCCCCGGTGGCAAGCTGATAGAGCATGGCCGCCAGGCTGTATTGCTCTTCCGACGCTGACAGCACCGGTGGGGCAGTGCCTTGCAGCAGAGCCTGGGCGTATTCCGGCGCGTGATAGAAGGCGACGCCCCCGCGGGTGGCGTGAGCGGCTTGGTCCGCAAAGCAGGCAAGGCCGAAATCGATCAGGCTCACCGCGCCGTCGCGGTCGACGAGCACATTGCCCGGGTGGACGTCGCCGTGCAGCACGCCCGATGCGTGCAATGCCGCATAGGCGCTGGTGATCCGGGCGAGGAGCCGAAGCAACTCGTCAGGTGCATCCGCATGGCGCAGCTCGTACGCCGCGCGACCGGCGTCGATGCCGGAGAGCCAGGTGCTGGCCAGGTACGGCGTCTCCTGCTCGAGGCTCAGCTCCAGGAGTGCCGGGGCAGCGCGCCCGTTCAGGTGCTCGAGGACCCGTGCCTCCGCGATGAGCCGCTCGCGCATCGGTCCGCGGCACTCGGCATGGGCCACCTTCAGCGCCGCGATACGCCCATCCGCGTGGCGTGCCTGGAGCAACTCGCTGTCATCGAGCAGGTTGACGGACCGGAGGATCAGCCAGTCGCCGAGCTGTTCGCCTACACGCAGCGCGCCTGCGATAGGGCGCGCCCCGAGCGCGTCCTCGGGCAACAGCAGACCGGCGGAGACGACCTCCCGCAGCAGCGGAAAGGCCGCCTCCAGCAGCGCCTCGGGATCCTCCCCATTTGCACGGCTGTGCGCGATCACGGCGGCGACGATGGTCTGCGGCTGGCGAAAGCGCTCCAGGAGCCGCGCCGCGTCGGTGTCGAGGAGCTTGGTCGTCGCGCGGGCGCGGGGCCGGGTGAGTGCGTAGTCCTCGCTGGAATCGGCGAAGCGCTCCCGCAGTGGCTCAGGCAGCTGCGCAACCGGAGCCAGCAGCACGTCATCGGGAAGCACCAGGACTTGGTGGACGAGATCGATCATGCCGCATCGGCCTCCACCCAGGTGGCGGTTGGCGCAAAAGTGGTCGGGTCGACGCCGTCGGTGGCGAGCCGTGCCAACGCGAATCGCCATGGCGGCATCGAGGCTGGCTCCACCCGCGATGTCTCGGGCGCGGCGGCCGCGCCGACGAGCGCCATCGCCAGCCGCCAAACGACCCAGGTGCGCCAACTGTCGCGCCCGGCCGCGATCCGGGGCGGCGGGTCCATGCCCCAAGATAGCAGCCCTTCGGCATCGATTTGCGCCGTGAACGGCACGCCCTGTGCGGCGGTGCCGGCAAGCCGTGCGGTCAACACCTCCGCGGCGCGCAGCAGTGCGTCGCGGTCGGCGAAATAGGCAACGAGCTTGTCTGGACGCAGGATGCCGTTCAGGTCGGCGCCCAGCTTGAATTGGGTCGCGCCTGTGGCAGCGAGCGCATCCGCGACGGGCTCGATCAGTGTTGGTAGGAGCGCCGGCGTCGGGCTGACATAGAGCTTGCAGTGATCGGCGCGGCGCGTGTCGACCAGACGACGTGCCGCGAAGCGGTGCCAGCCGTCGGCCGCGCCGGAAAGATGCCAGCATCGCGTCAGGGCGCGCGCATTGGAGCCGCCGACGTCGAGCAACAGGAACCGTCGCACCGCCGCCGCAGAGTCAAGCCGCATGTTCCAGGCCGGTCCAGCGGGGATGCGGTTGTAAGCGTAGAGGCGACCCGCGATGCGGGTCGCATCGGCCAGACCGAGTGCTTCGGCATAGCGGAGCGCTTGGCATGACAGGTCCGCCAAGCGGCTCCGCGGATTCGCCGCCAGCTTGGCATCGAGGCAGTCGAGGGCTGCGGCACCACAGACGAATCCGTGCGGGCCCTCCACCTCGATGACGCAATCCAGCACCAAGCGGCGGATATCCTGCATGCATGCCGACCGACCTTGCCCAAGCAGCCATGCCGGCAGTGGGCCGGGCTCCAGCAGACTGAAGAAGAGAAGCGCGGTGTCGCGGCAGATGAGCTGGGACTGCAGCGCGGCGCCGGCGTGTGGCTGCAGCATGCCGAACAAATCCGCACCCCCGATACCTGCATCGGCAGGGATCGCCCGAGCGGCTTGCGCGCCACGGAAAGGGACCGCCACGTAGGCGGGATTGGCACGATACTGCGCTGACTCCAAGTCCATCGCTGATCGGCTCCGTCGAGCCCGGCCCCGGCGACCGGCCGCGCCGGCCGCCATCAGTGCCGGTGCCCGATCACTTCGCTTTCGTCATCTTGTGCTTCAGGGCTTCCACCTCCTTCATGGCCTGCTCCAGCTCGACCTGGACCGCTTGAACCTCCTCCAGTGTCTTGGGCATCTGTGCCTCGGCCATGGCCCGCTCCTGCACTTCGATCTCCGCGAGGGCCTGCTTGAGCTCCTGCTTCAGCGCCGCCAGCTGCTGGACTTGCACCACTGGGTTCTCGAAGATATCCGTGTAGCGGGTCAAGATTTCGGTTGGATCAATGCGGCTGTTGCCCGGGCATACAATTCCGCTCTGGTTCGGGCATTCGACGATCGGCGAACGATAACCGCAGGAGCCGAAGGCGCATGGGGAAGGTAAACCGCATGTTCCAAATACACACGCCATGGTGGGATACCGACACCACTTGGTTCCAAAACACAAATTTGTCTGAGGCTTTACGTCTTCCCCGACGTTGACCATCAGGTTGTTGAAGCGATACATGCGAGACATTGCACCACTCCTCCCCGGCGGCGTGCCGGAGGTCAGTCCATCAATTGGGGTTTTCGTCGCCTCCCTGACACCGCTCGCCATGCGCCTTCATGACGACGTGGGTTGCCACCCTGCAATCTTCCCTGTTAGAAATATAGTCTGAACGGATAGAAGTTCAAATGCCCGAAACAGGATATGATCTGGATCTTGACTCAGCAGCGCGATGTCGCATGAGGCGGAGAAAACAGACGGCTTTCGAGTCGCAACTCGCCAGGATGTCATTCGGCATTCGGTGGTTGCGTGCTTGCAGGTGCTGGAGCGCGCAGACGTGCTCACCCGGTCTGGATTTCAGACCTCGCGCTGGTTACTGTGTGGATTCCTGACAACTACGTCATCGGAGCCGGTGGTGCGCTGAAACGTCGTGGGTCAGGGCGAGATGCAATCAAAATAGCCGTCCCGTTGGACGCTGTTCGGACACCAATGGGCCATATTGACCAGATAGGAACTGGATCGCACGCCCCGTGCCTTCTCGAGCGCGGCCTGCGCATCCGACCGAGACACATAGACCCTGACACTTCGAAATGACCCATCTCGACGGAAAATCTCGCCTTGCTCGATCCCCATACGTTCAGCGGTCTTGGTGACCTCGTGCCGAGCGGCGTCCAGCGTGGTATCCCCTCCGAACACCAGACCCCAGGTTCCGGCCGGATCCGATGGCGAGGCGGGGTTGGTGGGTAACGCCGTGCTCATGATCAGTGCCTTGGCGGTGTCCCGTGACATGGGAACGCCCGAGTAGCGATCGATCACTGCGACGGCCCAGCGACGCAGGTCCTTGGACTCCTCGCTCTGATCCGGATGCGGCTCGTTTGCCAGGATCGCTGTCGCCAGTTCGACGAATTTCGTCTCGCTTTCGCGCTGTTTGTTCGCGGTGGCCACTTGATTGCCCAGATAGGCGACCGCGAGCGGGATCATGAGTGCGGCGATGATCTTGCTGATGCTCTCGAGTTTCTGCCAACCGTTCATCTTTGACCGACCTTGCGCTTTCCATTGTGACCCTGTTTCATTGATGGGTGTTCGCGAAAGGTTTCTCGAAAGACACTCTCATCGTCTGAAGCGCATCCGTTCTCGCATCGTTTGGACTGCGTGAAATCTTGTTCAAGACTAGCTTGACTTTGATTCAAGTCAACCTGTCCATGATGACGAGTTTCGATCGATCCATGACCGCAACCTTGGCATCCATCTTCCGAGCCATTTCCAGTTGGCCGCAGCATGGGAGCGTCTGTTTGATCAGTTGAGACTACCGCATCCGCCACGCTGTGGTCGGCGGTCCTTCGGGGTCAGGTCGAGGATCTTTCAGGACGTGACTCCAGGGTGAAGACGGCCGATCTCGGGAGCGCTTCGGACCATGCCCTTGCGGGAGCTGTGTGCAGGGTCTAATCTGGTTTTCGGGGAATCGTCCCACCATTCGCTCGCGAACCGCTCGGTGTCATGCGCTCACTGTCCGCCATGCTCATCATCACGCTCATCGGCACGCTCGCCGGGGGGTGTGAGCGGCCCGCGCCCCCGGCGTCGATCCTTCCACCCGTTCCAGTCGTCCTGCGCTCCGTCACCGCCGAGGAGGTGCCAGTGGCGGTGGAAGAGGTCGGGCGGGTCGAAGCCTCGAATTCGGTCACCGTTCTACCACGGATCGGTGGTCAGATCCTGACGCGCCATTTCGTGGAGGGACAGGCGGTCGCAGCGGGTGATCTGCTCTACTCGGTGGACCCGGCCCCCTTCGAGGCGCGGCTCCGTTCGGCCGAGGCTGAGCTCGCCAAGACCCGCGTGCAGTTGATCTATGCCCAGGACGAGGCGGACCGCTACGCCGAGCTCGAGACCAAACGAACCGTATCACGGTCCCTGGCGGAACAGATGACCAACGCTGCCATGGTGCTGCGCGAGACCATCAATGCCCAGGAAGCGGAGCTGGAGCAGGCGCGGCTGAACTTGGAATACTGCGAGATCCGCTCCCCCATCGCGGGCCGGTCCGGGGCCTGGTTGGCCAATGCCGGGGCCTTCGTCGAGGCCTACCGGACGCCGCTGGTGGTGGTCAACCAGATCGATCCCATCCACGTCGTCTTCTCACTCCCCGAGGCGCGCCTACCGGAGCTGCTCGACGCCGTGAACGCGCGGCGACTGGATGTCACGGCAACCATCACCGCCGACGGTCGCTCGCGCGGCGATGGGGAGGTCCATTTCATCGACAACCAGGTGGACCCGGCCACCGGGACCATCCGGCTCAAGGCCCGCTTCGCGAATCCAGATGCCTTCTTCTGGCCGGGCCAGTTCGTGCGCGTGCGTCTGGTGCTGCGAACCATCCCGGGGGCGCTGCTCGTCCCCGACGAGGCGATCTCCCAGGGCGCCAAAGGGGCCGCTGTCTTCGTCGCCGACGCGAATGGGCAAGCCGAGCTACGCCCGGTTCGCACCGCCGAGTCCCTGGAGGGGCGAACGCGGGTGACCGAGGGACTGAGTCCGGGTGAGTCCGTGGTGGTCGAGGGCCAGAACAAGCTCAAGCCGGGCACCCCGATCAAGGCTGTCACCTGGTGAACCTCTCGGAGGTCTTCGTCCGCCGACCGGTCATGACCACGCTGGTCATGCTCTCGCTGCTGCTGTTCGGTCTCATCGCCTACCATCGTCTGCCGATCAGTAACCTGCCAACGGTGGATTTCCCCACCATCAGTGTCACCGCCACCCTGCCGGGCGCGAACCCGGAGGTGATGGCGTCCTCGGTGGCCTTGCCGCTGGAGAAGCAGTTCGCCTCCATCAGCGGCATCGATTCGATGACCTCGACCTCGATCCTGGGCTCTACCACCATCAACGTCCAGTTCTCGCTCGCGCGCGACATCGACGCCGCGGCTCTGGACATCAATGCGGCGATCGCCGCCGCCATGGGCGTCCTGCCCCCGGAGATGCCCAACCCGCCGACCTATGTGAAGGTGAATCCGGCCGACATGCCGGTGATGATGCTGGCCCTGACCTCCGACACCTTGCCCATCAGCGACCTGTCGGACCTGGGTGAGAGTCTGCTGATGGCCAACCTGTCGATGCTCGAGGGGGTGGGCCAGATCGATCTCATCCCGCCCCAGAAGTATGCGGTGCGGGTGCGGATCAACCCCGATGCACTCGCCCACCGCGGCATCGGCATCGACGAGGTCGCCGAGGCCCTGCGCGCGGGTAACGTGAACCTCCCCGGCGGGACCCTGGACGGCGAGGTCAGCGTCTATACCCTGAACCCCGAGGGCCGACTGTTGGATGCGGCGGCGTTCCGCGACCTGGTGGTGCGCTACCAGGACGGCAATCCGGTGCGTCTCTCCGACCTCGGAGAGGTGGTGGACGGGATCGAGAACGACCTCAGCCGCGCCTGGTTCATCAACGGCGGCGAGATCAAGGACGCCGTCATCCTGCGGATCCGTAAACAGGCCGGCGCCAACGCGGTCCGCCTCACGGATGCCGTCAAGGAAAGTCTCCCAGGCCTTTCGGCTACCCTGCCGGGGGCGGCCACCCTGGACGTGCTCTACGACCAATCCAATTTCATCCGGGCCTCGGTGGTCGATGTCCAGCTCACGATGGTCGCGACCATCGCGCTGGTCGTGTTGGTGCTGTTCCTGTTCATCCGCGCCTGGCGTGCGACCCTGATCCCGAGCCTGGTGATCCCGCTCTCGCTCATCTCGGTCTTCATCGTCATGGCGCTGCTCGGGTACAGCCTGAACACCCTCTCGCTGATGGCCCTGACCCTGTCGATCGGGTTCATCGTCGACGATGCCATCGTCGTGCTCGAGAACATCATGCGCCGCCGCGAGGGCGGAGAGAGCGCCATGGAAGCGGCGCTGCGGGGGAGTCGGGAGATCGGTTTCACCGTCCTGTCCATGACCCTGTCGCTCGCCGCGGTGTTCATCCCGATCCTCTTCATGGAGGGCATCCTCGGGCGGCTGTTTCGGGAGCTCTCGGTCGCCCTCATCGCCGCCATCCTGATCTCGGGGGCGCTGTCCCTGAGCCTGACACCCATGCTGGCGAGCCGCTTCCTGGGCAAGGATGCCTCGCCTCGTCCCGCATCGCTCGCCGCGGCGGGTGGCGGGCGCGCCTTCGCTGCACTGACTCGCCTCTATGCCCGGTCGCTCACCCTCAGCCTCCGCTACCGTTGGCTGATGCTGGTGTTGACCCTGGCCACCGCTGTTGGATCGGTCCTGCTCTTCAACAGCCTGCCCAAGGGCTTCATCCCCAGCCAGGACCAGGATTTCTTTCGGATCTTCACCCAGATCGCGGACCGCACCTCCTTCGCCGACATGGTGCGTCACCAGGACGCGGTGAATCGACAGCTTGCGCACGACCCAGCCCTCGGCCAGGCCCCGATCGCCTCCACCGTCGGACTCATGGGAGATAGTACGGGGCTGGTCTTTTTGAGCCTTCCGCCAGCCAGCGAGCGGGGCGAAAGCGTCGATGAGATCATTGCCCGCCTGCGTCCGCAGCTCAACGAGATCCCGGGGTTGGTCGTCTCACTGGTCAACCCGCCCCTGATCACCATCGGTTCACGGCTCACCAGCGCCCAGTGGCAACTGGCCCTGCAAGGCGATGACTTGGACGACATCCAACGCTACGGTGCCGTGATGGAGGAGCGGCTGCGGGGCCTGGACAGCCTGGTGGACGTCAAATCCGATCTCCAGGCCAAGCAGCCCCGGCTCGAGATCGAGATCGACCGGGACAAGGCGTCGGCGCTGGGCCTGACCGTTGCCCAGATCCAGGATGCCTTCTATTCGGCCTTCGGACGCCGTCAGGTCTCGACCATCTACGCGGCCGCCAACTACTACTATGTCATCCTCGAATTGGCGGCGCATGAACGCGCGCAGCCAGACGCCCTGGATCGCCTGTATCTGCGCGCCCAGAGCGGCGCGCTGGTCCCGCTCCGGGCGGTGGCCAACACCCGGCAGATCGTAGCGCCACGCTCCATCAACCACCTCGGGCAGATGCCCTCGGCGACTCTCTCCTTCAACCTCAAGCCAGGGGTGGCCATCGGACCGGTCATCGAGGAGATTCGGCAGATCGCTCATGAGATCCTGCCAGCGAACATCCATCCCGTCTTCCAAGGGTCCGCCCAGGCCTTCCAAGCATCCCTGGCCAGCATGGGCTTCCTGCTGATCATCACCCTGGTGGTCATCTACATGGTACTGGGGGTGCTCTACGAGAGCTTCCTGCACCCCCTGACCATCCTTACCTCCTTACCGCTCGCCGCTCTCGGTGCGCTGGCCTCGCTCAAGGTGCTCGGCCTGGAGCTCGACCTCTATGCGTACCTGGGCATCATCTTGCTCATCGGCATCGTCAAGAAGAACGGCATCATGATGGTGGACTTCGCGCTGGAGGCCGAGCGCGGCCGTGGGCTGGATCCCCGCGCCGCCATTCACGCGGCCTGTCTCACGCGGTTCCGCCCCATCATGATGACGACCCTCGCGGCCCTGCTCGGCACCCTGCCGATCGCGATCGGTTGGGGCGCCGGCGGCGACGCACGCCAGTCGCTGGGTGTCGCGGTGGTCGGCGGACTGCTGTTCTCGCAGCTCATGACGCTCTTCATCACGCCCGTGTTCTACGTCTACCTCGGCGAGCTCTCCCGCTGGCTGCAATCCCGCCGCGGCACGTCCCAGCCGGACGCCGCATCCGCGGCGGTCCCGGCCTTCTCACTGCTGGCCCCGGCCTTCCCCTTCGGACGCTTGCTGGCCCGTCAGTTCCAGCTCCTGGCGGAGTCGGCCGCGGAGCTGCGGATCCTGCTCGCCTCTCCCGGACACGCCGCCGGAACCGCCACCCAGATCCGGCGGCTGCAACAACAGGCCCGCTCGACCCATCGGGAGATCGGCCGAGAGTTGGGCCTCACGCGGATGCTGCCCCTGGAGCGGGCCGACGTCCAGGCCCTCAGCGACGCGCTCGAGGAGACCAACCGCGCCCTGGTGGCCGTGGCCGCCCGCGCGAGTCTCTACGGCTTCGACGCGCCCCGTCCAGCGGCCACCTCGCTGGCCACAAACCTGGCCGATCTCCTGGACCTCGCATCACGACTCCTGACCCGATTGCAGCAGGGCGAATCCATCGATGCAGAGCTCACCCAGGTCGCGACGCTCATCGAGGAAAGCGACAGCCTGCTGCTGGTCGCGCTCGGCGAGTTGTACGAGGAGCATGCGGAGGCCACGGATCCCCTGCCGCTGCTGCGCTGGTCCCAGTTGTTGGACCGTCTCGAGACGGCCCTCGATGCCGCTGGGCGGATCATCTCGACGCTCGAATCCGTGGTGATCCGAAACGCGTGAACCAGGCCGCGGTCGACGAGCCGCGGCATGTCACGGCCCCGGGGCGCTCCACTCGCGGGCTGAATCTCCGAGGGTGACGAGCCGTAGCCAAGATGCCGCGCGCCAGGGAGAATGTCATGGCCATTTGGCTTCAACGCAACGCACGCAAGGGCAATGGCTGTCGACATGACCCTGTTCTCGATCATCGAATCGCCGAGCCATCCAAGGCTCGATGCACTCTATCAACGCCTCGGCATCCACCAGGTCAAGCTCGCCTCGCAGCGCAAGGCCATTCAGGCACTCAAGCAGATCGTGCCGGACTGGGTCGTGGCTGAATTCTTCTATGGTTTCGGCAACAACTATGCCGGCGCCAATGTCAGCAATCTCGATGTCTTTCTAGCGAGCCTGCGCAAGGCGGCGCCGGCGGCGCGGGTGATCGTACTGGTCAGCAAGGAGCAGGCTCAGTATGTCCCGTTGCTCGCCGAGCGCTTCGCGCTGCATGCGGTGCTGACGCTGCCGGTGACCGAGGCTGATCTCGAGACCATCCTGTGCCGGCCGCAGGCGCTTGCGCCTGCTCGCACTTGATGCCCGGGCCCGTTTTCAACGCGGGCCTGGAGCGCGGGGTCTGGGTGGGCAGTCGCGCCGACCGGCCGATGCGCCATCGCACTCGCCCGCACGGCTACAGCCTGCCAGGAAAGCACGACGCGAGGTTGACATGCAGAGTATTTTTCCTCAGGGCTTCAGCGCCTTGGTGGTCGGAGCGACGGGCGCCATCGGAGGTGCCTGGGTGCGTCATTTGCAGCAAGATCCAGCGTGCTCCGAAGTGGTCGGCGTGGCACGCGCGACCGGCGGGGGCTTCGATCTCGAGGACGAGTCGAGCATTGAACGCCTGGGACGCGCGTTGGCCGATCGCGGACCCTTTCACCTCATCATCGATGCCACGGGGGCCTTGACGATCGCCGGGCGTGGTCCGGAAAAGTCGCTGGCCATGCTGGATGGCGAAGCCTTGCGGCGATCATTTGCGGTCAACACCATCGGTCCGGCCCTCCTGCTGCGGTCTCTGGCCCCGTTGCTGGCCAAGGGTGATGCGGTCTATGCCAAGTTGTCGGCACGGGTGGGCAGCATCAGCGACAACCGCAGGGGCGGTTGGTATGGTTACCGGGCGTCCAAGGCGGCCATGAACATGGTGCTGCAAACGGCCGCCATCGAGTTGCAGCGGCGCAACCCGCGGGTGCGCGTCGTCGCGCTGCAGCCCGGCACCGTTCGCTCCCGGCTCTCCCAGCCCTTTGCAAGGGGTGTCGAGCATCTTCTGGAGCCGGAGGAGTCGGTCGCTGGTCTGATGCAGGCCTTGGGCGCCTTGCCCAGCAAGTCAGGCGCCCACTTTATCGACTATCAGGGGCAGGAGATCCCCTGGTGAGCGAACGTCTGGAGCTTTAAGACACCCTGGTCCGCCTGGACGCACCCGATGGTGTCGCTCACCCTGGTCTGCGCGACGCTACGCTGACCGTACCCGTGCCGGGTGGGAGTATGGCTGTCCTCCTGGGCGGAATCCGGTGTCCGGGCGTGTCTCAGTGACTTCGGTCTTCCATCAGCTCGAGTGCGATGGCAGTGTCACCACCGCGGCCGGCCAGGCCTGGTTCGCCCAACAGCGCCGGATCGCCCAGGAGCTCGAGGCCGAGCACCTACTTGCAACCCTGCACCAGGGTGGGTTGTCCAGCCGCGAGCTGGAGGAGATTGCCAGGGTTCTGTCTGATCCGAACATCACAGAGCTGCTCGCGACCAGCGCCTACCATGAGGCGGTGTTTCAGGGGCGGGTCGCGATCCTGCCCCACTGATCGCGTTCGCCGCGCGCCGGACCCACCCTGCGGCCGTCGGGTCGCAGGGTTTTTTGTGCCCGGAGATCGTCCAGGGCATCCACCCGCAAGTCGTCAGGCTCGTCCGGGTGGATGGCTGACGGTCTGGCCGATCTGTTCCTCCGCGCTCACCTCGGCGATCAGATCCTCGGCCACCGGATCGGGCGCGCCGCCCTGCCGGCGATGCGCCCGATACCAGCTCACGATCAGCGCGGACATCTGATCCTCCAGATCATCGGCGGACAGCTCGACCGACAGCCCGCTGGCATGCAGGATGCCCGCGATCACGTCCCAGTCGAAGCTGACGCTGCTGTCCGGCTCACGGACCAGATGCAGGTCTGAAAAGCTCAGCTCATCCGGGATGATCAGTCTGATCTGCTGATGGAGGCAGCGCATGATTCGGTGGCTCGAGGAGACTTCTCCTGTGTGCGATCGAGCCTGTTGCGTGAACATTCGGCTCACCGTAAAGTGACTCAAGGATATCAGTCGAGTCACTTTTGAGTCCACCGCGCACCGTCTCATGGCAAAGACCAGAAAATTGGAGTCCGAGGAGCACATCCCCGCCACGCTGAACGCATTGAGCGAAAACAGCGAGCCGGTCCTGAAAAAGTACGTCGGCGCGGTTCACATCGGTGCCGACTTGACGCTCTACCAAAGGCGCGCCTTCAATGTCCTGTTGTTCTGGGCGATGCCGAACATGCCGCGCACGACCCGCCATGAGATCAACGTCAGCGACCTCGCATGGGGGATGGGACTGGACCGGGCCACGCAACGCATGGCACGGCTGATCGACAATCTCGAAAAGATGATGGACGCCCGCGTCGTGTGGAATCTGCTCGACGAGAAGGGTGATCTCGAGGAGTGGGAGAGCGCGACGCTGCTGCCCTACGTCAAGTTCAGCCGAAGGACACAGACCGTTACTTACGAGTTCACGCGCGCGTTCCAGGAACGTGTCTACAGTCCATCGGAGTTCGCCGAGATTGCGCTGCGGATGCAGCGCGCATTCAGATCCGAGCACGCCCTGGCACTCTACGAAAACGCACGACGTTTCCTCTCCCTTGGCGAGACCCCCTGGATACCGATCGACACCTTCCGCAAGCTCATGGGGGTCGACAAGAAACCCTACTACGACGAGTACAAGTATCTGAACTCCCGGCTGATCAAGCCGTGCATGGCACAGATCAACGAATGCTCCGACATCCGCATCCAGATGAAGACCAAACGCAGCAATCGCGTCGTGGTCGAGCTCAAGTTCCTGGTCGAATGCAACCCGCAGATGACACTGTTCACAGAGTCGCTCTCCTGCCAGGGCATCGGCTTGATCTTGGCCGATGACCAGAAACGCCTGGTCCTGCGCCTGTCGGGCTACCGCATCACGGGGCCACGTGCGACCGAGCTCATCGATCAGTACGAGGAGGACGACATCATCGCGGCCTTGGATGCCGCCGATGCCTGGATGGAAGCCAAGGAGCAGCGCCGGGAAACCATCGCCAATCCAGCTGGCGTGGTCTACAAGGCCGTCACCGAAAGATGGCGTCTGCCGGCTGACGCCTCACCGCAGACATGCGCAACGGCCTCGGACACGCCGAGCACTGCTGGGACAGCAAGACGAAGCACCGCGGAGCACGACCAGGAGCGTTTGATCACCGAGTTCCGGCGGCGCTGGTACGCTGACTTCATCAAGAGCCGCGGCACGGAAGAGCTGGAAGCTCTGGAGCGAGGGTTCCGGACATCGTTGGAGGCCCAGAAGGACTCCCAGATGATCATCGAGCGGTTGGACAAGCAAGGACTGACCGGTATCGTCTTTGGTGTCTTGCAGCATCATCTGGCGTCGCTCGGCATCGCACCGAGCGAACGCGAGGTCGAGGAACATCTTCGCGGACTGCGGCATGATGGGCCGCCTGACACTGAACGGGCGGCTCACAAGTAAAGGCCACGCTCACTGTTCACGGATCGAAGGACAGACATTCATCGAACATCCAAAGGTGCTAACTTCGGGCTTAAAGGTGCCAAGTTCGGGCGCTCAGGCGCTAACTTCGGGCTGAAAGGTGCTAAGTTCGGGCGCTCAGGTGCTAACTTTGGGCTGAAAGGTGCTAAGTTCGGGCGCTCAGGTGCTAACTTTGGGCTGAAAGGTGCCAACTTCGGGCGCCCTTTTTTGGCACTTTAGCGCCCGAAGTTGGCACTTAAAGAGTCTAACTTGTTGTTTTTGAAAAAAAGTAATGTTTTGCTTTAGTAGTAAGTTGTTTTTTATAAAAAACTACTACACGGTCGACCTTCAGGACGATACAGCCCGCATTCCTCATGCATTTAGGCCTATTTGCTCGTCGAGGCAGCGCTGTTTGAGCCATCAGTATGAACATCGTCCAGCGTCAGGTGCCAATTTTGGGCGCGATCAGTTCACGCCCCCCTTCGCCCCAAAATCCGATCCACTGCGATCCAGTATCAGATAAAAAGCATTTGATATCAGGTGCATGTGAATCTACGGCGAAGATCTGAACACATCACTAAAGCCTCGATCTTGCAGGGCGATCGACCTGCATCCTATCGGTCAGGTGCTAAGTTTGGGCGGCCCAAACTGGAGCTACGGGTGGCGATGCGGCGCATGTCGGGGTACGCCCCCTCAGCTGGGATCCGGCTCCAGGATCGCGCGCTCATCACCGCGCGCCTCCTCGCTGCCGCTGGCCGCATCGGATCGCCGGGTGGCTCGCCGACTGGACTGCCCACCCGAGCGGGTGGGAGGGGTGCGCGCCAGTGTGGCATGAGCGGCAGCGGTTGGGCGATGCGCGTCAACCGCCTCGATCCCGGCATCAAGGTGCTCGACCCTGGCGCCCAGCCCCGCCTGCTCGAGGGGTTCCGCGGCGTCGCGCCGCTGCCGAGCGCGCACGCGTGACTCGATCTCGGCGCGCTGGAGGCGGAGGAGCTCGTGACACTCCGCGGCCCGCGTCTGGAGCTGATCCCGCTCGCGCCGGATGCGCTCGAGGGCGAGCAGCAGGAGGAGCGTGGTCGTGCAGGCGGCGCCGAGCATGAGGCCGACGATGAGTATGCATGGTGTCGTCATGCTGGCTGTCCTCCTGGCCGGTATCCGGTATCCGGTGTCCGGTATCCGGGCGTGTCTCAGTGACTCGGGTCTTTCATCAGCTCGAGTGCGATGGGCAGCAGCTCCAGCAGCAGGGGGCGGTCGCGCCAGAGCGTGC
>RZZN01000165.1 GCA_009929855.1 Gammaproteobacteria bacterium | reverse complement strand
ACCGCGCGATCAAGGAGATCGGCGAAGACCCCCGCGCCACGGTCGCGCGCGAGATCCTCGACGACCTTCTGAAGCGCTCTCCGATCTCGCAGAAAGACGCCGAGGCATGGGCGGGCGCCGTCGAGATCGACAGCTCACTCAAGAAAAAGCTCAAGCGCAACGAGTACCCGCCCGAGCAGTTTCGCGCGGACATCGCTGAGTTCTACCGGCTCGTTAAAGGCAAGGTCTCGAAAATCCAATTCAATGCGGAGCGCGGCAATCGCGCATCCGCGGACGGCGTCGGATCGATGGAGTATGGCTCGATCAACGTCGCCGACCAATTCGACAAGCGCGTCCTGTTTCACGAGATGGCGCACCACATCGAGACCGATCCCGCGGCAAAGCATGCCTCGATGCAGTTTCTGCTGACCCGGCGCACGTCGGACAAGACCAAGTCGCTGCGCGCGATCACCGGCAACAACCGTTACAGACCCGATGAGGTCGCCTTTGAGGACCACTTTCTCAGCCCCTACGTCGGCAAGTATTACAGCGACGACGCGACCGAGGTGTTCTCGATGGGCATCGAGGTGTTTTCGAGCCCCGAGAAGTTCGCCGATGCCCTTGCGCGCGACCCGCACCACGTCGGCCTGATGCTCGGCTATCTGGATCTCCCGTCGAGCCCCGCATTCGAGGCGGTCAAGACGATGATCGAGAATAAGATGCGGGCAAGCGAAGAGTTCGCGAGCCAGGCCGAGGCCGAAGAGCAGCGCTATCTCAATATCATCGACAAGCGCGTGACGCTGCATAAAGTTCCGGAGCCTGATTATCTCGCGGGCAAAGACACCTGGCTGAAGCGCACCAAAAGTCTCGGCAAGTATCACGGCAAGATTTTCGATTGGTACGTCTACGACAGCAAGGCGTACACCCCATACAGCAACAACCGCAGGGGACCGTGCATGCGCCTGGTGCAAGGCGACTCGAATTTCTCCCCGAGCAATTTCACGGTCCATGTCGTCGCCATACGCGGCATCCCTTACGCCAAGGCGCTCGCCGCGCACCTGCAAAGCACGATCCTAAACGTAGGCTACACGCAGCCCATGTCCATCGACTTCATCAAGTCCGTCGCCGAATCTCTGGAGCGCACCAATGCCTGAGTCCAACCTGTTCACCGACCCGGCAACGGATGTCTACCCCACCGAGACGCCATGGGGGCCGGTGATGGCGATCTTCGACGCGGACCCGGAGAAACCGGGCGTGCGCTTCGATCCGCCCTACGGGCCGGCCGTGCATTACATGCGCGAGGTGATCAAGGGCGCGACCGGGCACCACGGGATCGGCTTTACGCTCAAATCGCTCAGCCAAGACGACTATGTCGACTTCTGTCAGCCCGAGGGCGTGACGATCGAGGTGCCGTGGTATCTGCGGGAGGAGCGCGAGAGCGAACCCGCAATGGCCCTCGACGACGCCGGCGGACTGACCCACCTGGACGCACTGCGCGCACAACTGAGGGAGACATCCGGGGTCTTGGCGCGGCTGGCCATTGCGCGGGCGATTCTGGCGGCGCGCGAGTCGCCGGAGGAAGGCGCCCACCCCTTAACCGCCCGCCGTCCGACCGCCGAGTTCTACTCTCACGACGAGCGACGCACCAAAGGCCGGCGCCAAGCGGCCAACGATGCGGCCGTGGCCCTGCTGCGCCGGGTGCAGTCCGGGGATCTGTCGCGCGAGAACCTGACCGACGCCGACCGCGAGGTCTTGGCGGCCTACTCTGGCAACGGCGGGGCGCTCACGAGCGCGGACGGGACCATCGGCAGCGATTACGAATACTACACGCCATCGGCCCTTGCGGCCGGGGCCTGGGATCTGCTTGCCGAGCTGGGATTTGCGGGCGGCAAGATCCTCGATCCGTGCGCCGGGACCGGCGTGTTCGGCGCGACTGCTCCGGCCAATGCGGTCGTGGATGCGGTGGAACTGAGCGAGATCAGCGGACAGATCAACGCCCTGGTGAACGACGGGGCCGGCTATCACACGACGGTCGCGCCGTTCGAGCGCGTGGCCGCGGCAACCGAGGACGAGACCTACGATGCCGTGGTCACCAACGTGCCGTTCTCGCGCGTCGTGGACGCGCGCGGGGGCAACCAGTTCGAGGATCCCAAGTACCAGAAAGAGCCGATGGAGAACTATTTCATCCTGCGCTCGCTGGAGAAACTCAAGCCCGGCGGGCTCGCGGCCTTCATCGTGCCGCCGCGCTGCGTCTCGGGCCTGGACGCCAAGCAGATGCGCCTTCGTCGCAGCGCCTCGCTCATGGCCGAGTTCCTCGGGGCCTATCGCCTGCCGAACCATGTTTTCGGCAACGCCGACGCCGATACCATCGTCGACTTGATGGTGTTTCGCAAGTTCGCCCGCACGACCGCGACAAAGGTCGCCGAGCTGTTCGAGCAGAGCCCGGCAACACTGGCCGAGGCCAATGTCATGTGGGAGCCGTTCCTCTCGGGGAAGTATTTCCAAGGCGAGGGCAAGCGCTTCATCCTGGGTGAATTCGTCCCGAAGGATCCGGCCAAGTTCTACGACGTGGACCGGGTGACCAACCCGGCGAGCGTGCCGGAGCTGGCGAAGATGCTCAAGCGCTTCGGGGGCTCGCGGATCGACTGGGCGGCCCTGAACGCGACCGAGACCGCGCCAATCACCTACCGCGAGGGCGACACGCTCTATCAGGCGGGGCAGACGCTGGAGCTGCGCAATGGCGTCTGGGAGCCGCGCGCACCAAGCGAGGGGGATCGCACCAACGAGCAACGCCTCGCACGTATGACCACGGCGATGCGGGCGTTCGACTCGGGTGCAACCGCCGCCGACGGTGCGGCCCTGATGGAGTATTTCACCCGCAGCGGGCAAGCCTTGGACGCGCCGGACTGGCTGCGTCGGCTGGTGCGCGATACCGCCGCCGCAACGGATGCGCAACGCGAAAACCTATGGCGTGTCGGCTTGATCGGCTCGGCGGTCGCGGAGGCCCTGAACCACCACGCCGGCAACCCGCGCGACGTGCTCGCCGAGATTTACCCTGAACTCACCGAGGCCATGCAGCGCATGCGCGCGGAGGCGGCCAAGCTGCGCGGGGCGTTCAACGCCGCCAAGGATGCCGTGTCCGACCTGCTGGCCCATGCGCGAGCCAAGAAGGCGCTTTCCCCCCGCTGGCTCGGGGAGGTGCTCGAGGAGGTCGCGCCCGCGGTCGTGGACACGCCATCCGGACGCATCGACGCGCTGCTCTACCAGGCGCCCGATGCTTGGCTTGCGGTGGAGGATGTTGCGGCAGCCCTGGGCACGGTGTTTGATCCGATCACCGATCCGGAGTGGTGCGTGAGCGGCGATGGCAAGTCCGTAATGCGCGCTGACGACTACTACGTCGGGTCGTACCGCGATTTTCTGGACCGGGTCGAGCGCGATCTCGCCCGCGCGACGGATCCGCAGGTGCGCGACAAGATCCTTGCGCAGAAACACGCCGCGCTCGATCGCCTGCCACGCATCGATCCGAAAAAAATCAGCTACAACCTGCACTCGCCTTACGTAACGGACGATGAGCGTATCGCGTTTCTGCGGCAATTCGTGCATCCGGGGTTCTCGCTGGACG
>RZZN01000028.1 GCA_009929855.1 Gammaproteobacteria bacterium | reverse complement strand
CAGACCGCGGTGCTGATCGAGACCCTGGTCGCGCTCGGCGCCGAGGTGCGCTGGTGCTCCTGCAACATCTTCTCGACCCAGGACCATGCCGCCGCCGCCATCGCGGCGCGCGGCATCCCGGTCTTCGCCTGGAAGGGCGAGACACTGGACGAGTACTGGTGGTGCACCGAGCAGGTGCTCAACTGGCCGGACGGGGGCGGACCCAACATGATCCTGGACGATGGTGGCGACGCGACGCTCATCGTCCACAAAGGCGTCGAATTCGAACAGGCTGGCGCGGTCCCCGCACCCAAGTCGGACGACAACGAGGAATGGCAGGCAATCCTGGGTCTACTCGGGCGCACCTTCGCGCGCAATCCGCGCCACTGGCACGGGATCGCCGAGGGGATCCGCGGTGTCACCGAGGAGACCACCACCGGGGTCAAGCGGCTCTATCAGATGCATCGCGACGGGCAGCTCCTGTTCCCGGCGATGAATGTCAACGATTCGGTCACCAAGTCCAAGTTCGACAACCTCTATGGCTGTCGCGAGTCTTTGGTCGACGCCATCAAGCGCGCGACCGATGTCATGATCGCGGGCAAGATTGCTCTGGTCTGCGGCTTCGGCGATGTCGGCAAGGGCTCGGCGGCCTCGCTGCGTGGTCTGGGCGCGACCGTCTGGGTGACCGAGGTCGATCCCATCTGTGCCCTGCAGGCGGCGATGGAGGGCTATCGCGTCGTGACCATCGAGGATGTGGTCGGGATGGTCGACATCTTCGTCACCGCCACCGGCAACACCGACATCATCACTCATGACCACATGGCCGCCATGAAGGATCAGGCGATCGTCTGCAACATCGGTCACTTCGACAACGAGATCCAGGTCTACGCGCTCAAGCCATACGAGTGGGTGAACATCAAGCCACAGGTCGATCAGATCATCTTTCCGGACGGGCATCGCATCACCCTGCTCGCCGAGGGTCGCCTGGTCAATCTGGGCTGCGCGACCGGGCATCCGAGCTTCGTGATGTCCAACAGCTTCACCAATCAGGTGCTGGCGCAGATCGAGATCTTCACCAAGCCGCAGGCCTATCCGATCGGGGTCTATGTGTTGCCCAAGCATCTCGACGAGGACGTCGCCCGGCTGCATCTGGAGAAGATCGGTGCACGGCTCACCACCCTGACCCAGGCGCAGGCCGACTATATCGGGGTGCAGGTCGAAGGGCCTTACAAGTCCGAGCATTATCGATACTGATCCGCGTCCATCCCCATCTTGCGCCGCCGGGTCATGGCCCTCGGCGCGGTGACTGAGCACCGCGCGGGGGCCGCGGGCCGGGGGCTGGAGGCCCAGAAATCATGTCATCTTCACCCCCTGCCGCGCCGGTCTACAGCCTGGAGCTCTTTCCGCCCAAGACCCCGGAGGGCATGGACAAGCTCAAGCAGGAGATCGCCGCGCTCAACGGCCTCGGGCCCAGCTATGTCTCGGTGACCTACGGGGCCGGCGGCTCGACCCGCGAGCGCACCTTCGAGACCGTCGCCTGGCTGCGACAACAGGGGATCGAGACCGCCCCGCACATCGCCTGTGTCGGCTCCAAGCGGGCCGAGATCCGCGACATCCTGACGCACTATCAGACCCAGGGGATCCGTCGCCTGGTCGCCCTGAGGGGCGATCTGCCCTCGGGAATGGGCGGTGGCACCGGCGGCGACTTCCGCTATGCCAACGAGCTGGTCGGCTTCATCCGTGCCGAATTCGGCGAGACCTTCGTGATCGAGGTCGCGGCCTATCCCGAATATCACCCCCAGTCCGGCAATCCGCAGCGCGACCTCGAGAATTTCAAGCGCAAGGTGGAGGCCGGCGCGAATGCCGCCATCACCCAGTATTTCTACAACCCGGATGCCTATTTTGCCTTCGTCGCGAGCTGTGCGCGGGTCGGCGTCACCCTGCCGATCGTTCCAGGCATCATGCCGATCACCAACTACACCCAGCTCGCGCGCTTTTCGGATGCCTGCGGGGCCGAGATCCCACGCTGGATCCGGCGCCGCTTGGAAGGCTATGGCGACGATGTGGCGAGTCTGCGCGCTTTCGGGCACGAGGTCGTGCTCAATCTCTGTCGGCGTCTACTCGATGGCGGCGCGCCTGGTCTTCATTTCTACACCATGAACCAATCCGCACCGACACGACGGCTCTGGCAGGAGCTCGGGCTGCCGGCGGCGATCTAAGGGGCCGCTCATGCACGAGGGAATCCTGTTCATCGTCTCGGCGCCCTCCGGTGCCGGCAAGACATCATTGGTCAAAGCGCTCCTGGATCGCGACTCAGGTCTAGCCCTGTCGATCTCATGCACCACCCGCGCGCCCCGCGCGGGCGAGCAGGACGGCGTGCATTATCATTTCATCGACCAGACACTCTTCCGGGAGAGTCTCGCCGCGGGCGACTTTCTGGAACATGCCGAGGTCTTCGGCAACCTCTATGGGACGCGTGCCTTGGACGTGCGCACCTCCCTCGAGGCCGGACAGGATCTGATCCTCGAGATCGACTGGCAGGGCGCGCGTCAGGTTCGCGAGCGTTTCGCGTCGGCGGTCGGGATCTTCATCCTGCCACCCTCCATCACCGAGCTCGAGCGTCGTCTGCGCGGTCGCGGGACCGATAGCGACACCGTGATCGCGCAACGGATGGCGCTGGCGCGCACCGAGATGGCCCATGTGGACGAGTACGACTACCTGGTGGTCAACGAGGATTTCGACACCGCGCGCGCCACCCTCGCTGCGATCGTCACCGCCGAGCGACACCGTCTGGCGCGGCAGCGCACGCGGTTGAGTCGGCTGCTCGATCGGCACGCGCCTCGCGTCGATGCATGAGTGTTTTGACTCATGCCCGGACTTCTATGCTAGGCTTTTGATCCAAGACACCATGCACCGGCTCGCGACGCGAGTCCTCGAGGTGCATGACCGCCGCTATCCGCGACCATCGGGTGTCCCGCCAAGCCGCGCGAGACCTACCCGATTCCCTGATGGAGATGACTTCGCATGGCCAGAATCACCGTTGAGGATTGCCTCGATCACGTCGACAACCGCTTCGACCTGGTGCTGCTCGCCACCAAGCGGGCGCGCCAGCTCGCCAATGGTGTCGAGCCCACACTGACTTGGTCCAACGACAAACCAACCGTCATGGCACTGCGCGAGATCGCGGCTGGCAATATCTCCCATGCCTCGCTCCAAGCCGCGCAGCGCGAGATCGACGAGACCACCGCCGCGCTCGAGCAGGCACTCGCCGAAGAGCTTGCCGCGGAGCTGGGCGAGTCCGAGCCAAAAGGCGATCCACGCGAGTAGCGCCCCACGGCAGGCCGTCGCGGGCATCGGTCGTCGCCAGCGGATCCAGGATTCGCCACTCGCGACCTGCTCGCCCTGTCCCCGCGGCGCGCGCCATGCACTGAGAAGCACACGACATGCCGTCCGCCCTGGCAATTGCGACCATTCCCGCGGCCACACCCACGACGCGTAGCGCGGCGATCGAGCCCGCGCGAGTCAGCGACCCACCCAATGCACGCTATCTGATCAGCGATCTGTGCAGTTATCTCGAGAGCTACCTCACGCCCGAGCAGATCAGCGAATTCTACCGCGCCTATCTCTTCGGGGCGGAGGCCCACGAGGGGCAGAAGCGACGCTCGGGCGAGCCGTACATCTTTCATCCAGTGGCGGTGGCACGCATCCTGGCCGAGATGCGGATGGACTACAAATGTCTGATCGCGGCGCTCCTGCACGATGTGATCGAGGACACCCCGGTCGCCAAGGAGCAGCTCGTCGACGCCTTCGACGAGGAGATCGCCGAGCTCGTCGACGGGGTCAGCAAGCTTTCGCAGATCGATTTCGCCTCGCGCGCCGAGGCCCAGGCGGCCAGCCTGCAGAAGATGCTGCTGGCCATGACGCGCGACATTCGCGTCATCCTCATCAAGCTCGCCGACCGGCTGCACAACATGCGCACGCTCGGTGCCATGAAACCCGAGTCCTGTCGGCGCATTTCGCGCGAAACGCTCGAGATCTTCGCCCCGATCGCCAACCGACTCGGGATCGACCGCATCCGGGTCGAGCTCGAGGACCTCGGCTTCATGTATCACTGGCCATGGCGCCGCCACATCCTGCAACGGGCCTTGCAGAAGGTCTGCGGGGCGCGTATCGAGATGGTCGGGATCGTCGAGACGACCTTGCGCCACGCACTCCATCAGGAAGGGATCGAGGGCGTCGTGGAGGGACGGCGCAAACACCTCTACGGGATCTATCGGAAGATGCGCGACAAGCGCCGCGGCTTCTCGGAGATCGTGGATGTCTTCGCCTTCCGCATCACCGTGGATCGGGTCGACACCTGTTATCGTGTCCTGGGTCTGGTCCACAACCTCTACAAGCCGGTTCCCGGTCGCTTCAAGGACTATATCGCCATCCCCAAGACCAATGGCTACCAGTCGCTGCATAGCGTCCTGGTCGGCCCCCAGGGCACCCACATCGAGATCCAGATCCGCACCGAGGACATGCAGCGCATGGCCGAGTCCGGGATCGCCGCGCATTGGATGTACAAGAATGGTGCCCAGGCCACGGCCAGCGCCACGACGCTCGCCGCCGATTGGCTGCAAAACCTCCTCGAGATGCAGCGCGAGGCTGGGGACTCGGTCGAGTTCCTGGACCATGTCAAGATCGACCTCTTCCCCGACGAGGTCTATGTCTTCACCCCCAAGGGACGCATCCTCACGCTCAAGCGGGGCGCGACCGTCATCGACTTCGCCTACGCGATCCACTCGGACGTGGGCAACAGCTGCGTGGCCGCGCGCATCGATCGCCGCATGGTGACGCTCAGCACGATCCTGCGCAGTGGCCAAACGATCGAGATCATCACCGCGCCGGGGGCCAAGCCGAATGCCGCCTGGCTCAACTTCGTCGTCACCGGCAAGGCCCGGGCCGGCATCCGCGGTTATCTCAAGAACCTCAAGCAGCGCGAGGCCCAGGCGCTGGGACGGCGCCTGCTCGGCGCCGAGCTGAGCGCGCTCGGCGTCGCCCTCGAGAGCCTCGATCCCATCCGTATCGCGGCCTATCTGGAGCAGGCGCACCAGAATGACCTCGATGAGCTGCTCGGCGACATCGGACTGGGCAATCGACTCGCCACCTTCGTCGCCCGCCGTCTGGTCGGTAGCGACGAGGAGGAGGACGCGGCCGGGGCGCCCGCGGTCGATCGCGACGTGCATCCGCACCGCCTGGCGATCCGCGGTACCGAGGGGATGGTGGTGAGCTTCGCGCGCTGCTGTCGCCCCATCCCCGGCGATCCCATCGCCGCGCTCTTCAGTCCAGGGCGCGGCATCGTGGTCCACCGCAGCGAATGCGGCAATCTGGGCAGCCTTGAGACGAAACGCGACAAGCGCCTGGACGTCGAATGGGCAAGCGAGCCCGATGGCGAGTTTCCGACCGGGATCCGCGTCGAGATCGGCAATCGCCGCGGTGCGCTCGCGGTGGTCGCCGGCGTCATCGCTGAGCTTGGCTCGAACATCGAGAACGTCCATTCGCGCGAGAAGGACGGCATGACGACCGCCTTGGAGTTCCTGATCCTGGTCAAGAGTCGCCAGCATCTGGCGACGATCATGCGTCGCTTGCGCCAGCTCACGCTCGTGCTGCGCATCACCCGCATCCCGCGCTGACCCGGTTGCAACCGCGACCTGGCGACGCCACATCGGCTAAAGCCGCGCAAAGCGGTCAAGCATGCGATCGCGCGGATCCCGCGGCCCCTGCGGTCACCGAGCGCCACTCACGACGAGACCCGAGCCATGTCCGAGTTGACACTGCAAGAGCGTTGCGCACTGACGCGCCGCGTCATGAACCTCCTCGAAGGCTGGAACCTTGCCGCCAGCGACATCCTGAGGCTGCTGCAATTGCCCGAGACCATCAAGGCCCGCAACCTCTCGCGCTATCGTGAGGACGATTGCTTCCCCGATGATCCGCGTGTCAACCGGCGTCTGGCCTATCTGGTGCGGATCGAGGACTCGCTGCACACCTACTTCCCACGCAATCCGGAGATGCGCCATCTCTGGGTGAAGCGTGGCAACAAGCACTTCAACAAGCGTACGCCAGTCGCGGTCATGGTCGAGGATGGCGAGAGTGGTCTGATCTCGGTGCTCTCACATCTCGATTGCACCTTCGCCTGGGATCTGACCGGCTCCAAGGCCGAATACGGCAACCGCTGATCTCAAGACTCCTCGGCAAGCCAGTCGCGCGGCACGAGAAAACGGGTATAGAGCTCGGCCTCGGGCGTCCCGGGGGCGGGACGATCCTCATAGCGCCAGCTCACCTCGGGCGGCAGCGACATCAGGATCGACTCGGTCCGTCCGCCCGATTGCAGACCGAACAGCGTGCCGCGATCGTAGACCAGGTTGAACTCGACATAGCGACCACGCCGAACCTTCTGAAAGGCGCGCTCGCGCTCGCCGAAGGGCGTCGCCCGGCGACGCTCGACGATGGGGAGATAGCCGGGTAGATAGTGCTCGGCGACACTGCGCATGACCTCGAAACTCCGCGCGAATCCACCCTCACTCAGATCGTCGAAGAAGAGCCCGCCCACACCGCGCGGCTCGTCGCGATGCTTCAGATGGAAGTAGCGGTCGCACCACGCCTTGTAGCGCGGATAGACCTCCTCGCCGAACGGCTGGCAGGCGGCGCGCGCGGTGCGATGCCAGTGCATCACATCCTCCTCGAATCCATAATAGGGCGTCAGATCGAAGCCACCGCCGAACCACCAGACTGGATCGGCATCCGGCTTTTCAGCCATGAAGAAGCGCACGTTCATGTGCGAGGTTGGGACATAGGGATTGCGTGGATGCACCACCAGCGACACACCCATCGCCTGGAAGGCGCGCCCGGCAAGCTCGGGCCGACTCGCACTGGCGGTCGGCGGCAAGGCCGCGCCGAAGACATGCGAGAAATTGATGCCGCCGCGCTCGAAGACACCGCCATCCTGCATGATGCGCGTGCGTCCGCCACCACCGCCGGGGCGCTCCCAACGATCCTCGCGAAAATCACCGCCGCCGTCGGTCTTGCGCAGGGTCTCGCAGATCTGGTCTTGCAGATCAAGAAGATAGGCTTTGACGGCCTCGGCATCGGGTCGATCGAACATGGATGAGTCCCTCACGGGTAGCCTCGATGAAACCTCTCAGGACCGGATACTAACCAAATCCGCCGTCCGAGTGAGAGACCGGGGTGACGACCGCTTGATTGCTGATCACTCGAGCTGCTGGCGACCTCGCCTGGAACCATCAGGCGTATGATTCGCACTGTCAGCGCCAAGCCTCCCGCGGGCGCCGACCTGATGACTGCAACCGATTGGATGAGGCCTATGAGTATCGAGGACACCACCGGAGCCTGGCGCTGGGCGCGGGCACTGGCCTTTCGGCTCGACCCGGAGCGGGCGCACGACCTGACCCTGGCCCTGCTGGCGCGCTGGTCGGCACTGTTCGACGGGACACTGAAGGCGCGGGACATCGCGCGCGCGCCGGCGCTGGCGCGCGAGCACATGGGTCTGCGCTTTCCCAACCCCATCGGTCTCGCCGCCGGGCTGGACAAGGACGCGATCGCGGTGCCGGCCTGGCAGGCGCTCGGCTTCGGTTTCATCGAGGTTGGAACCATCACTGCACTGGCGCAACCGGGCAATCCCAAACCACGTCTGTTTCGGCTGCCGGCCGATGGCGCGCTGATCAATCGGATGGGCTTCAACAATGGCGGGGCCGACGCGGCGGCGGCACGACTTGCCCGACTGCGCGCGCGGAACATCCTGCAGGTTCCCTTGGGTGTCAATCTGGGCAAATCCAAGGTGACGCCGCCCGAGGAGGCCGCCAACGACTATCGGCGCGGCTTCGAGCAGCTTGGCCAATTTGCCGACTATGTGGTCGTGAACATCTCCAGCCCAAATACACCCGGCCTGCGCGACCTGCAGCGCGTGGACGAGGTCATGCGCATCGTCGAGGCCATCCAGGGGCCCAATCAGCGTCTCAGCCAGCCCAAGCCGCTTCTGCTCAAGCTGGCCCCCGACCTCGCCGACGAGGACGCCATCGCCTGCGCGCGCGCGGCGCTGAGCGCCGGCTGCGCCGGTCTGATCCTCACCAATACCAGCATCCGTTTCGATGGACTCAAGAGTCCAACCGAGGGTCTGAGCGGGGGGCTGTCGGGGCGCCCCATCCTGGCACGCAGCACCGAGCTGCTGCGCCTGGTCAGGGAGGCGCTCGGCCCGGATCCTGTGCTCATCGGCGTGGGCGGCGTCATGGACCCGGCCGGGGCCGCCGCCAAGCTGGCCGCCGGGGCCGACCTGATCCAGGTCTACACCGGACTCATCTATCACGGACCTGGATTCGTGCGCCGCGTGCTGCATGAGCTGACGACGTGAGCAGCGCGTGCCACGCGCGCCTGCATGCGCGGATGCTGATCTTCATGCGATCGCGGCAGCGCCTGGTGATCCCAGCACACTCGACAGCGGGGGGCAGCGGGGCATGAGCACTCCGCCCGCCGCCCACGCCGCAACCCGCCTCCTGCATGCCGCGGCCTGGATGGGGGTGGCACTGAGCTCGTTCGCGCTCCTCGCGGTGGCGGCGCGCGAGCTGCTCGACAGCATGTCACCGGTGCAATTCCTATTTTTGCGCACCGCCCTGGGTCTGCCCCTCCTGATCCCGCTCGCACTCTGGCTGGCACCCGGGTTCCACCGCACCCGACGTCCGGCATTGCATCTGCTGCGCAACGTCTTCCACTATGGCGGGCAGGTCGCCTGGATCACGGCCATCGGGATCCTGCCACTGGCACTGGTCTTCGCACTGGAGTTCACCACGCCGGTCTGGGCCGCGCTGCTCGCAGTGGTGTTCCTGGGCGAGCGACTCAATCGCGGCCGGCTGATCGCACTGCTGCTGGGGATCGTCGGGGTCCTGTTGATGACTCGTCCGGGTGCGCAGCCGCTCGAACTGGGCATCCTGATCGGGCTCGCGGCCGCGGTCGGCTTCGCGATCAGTCTGATCGCGACCAAGGGACTGACACGTCACGACAGTGTCTTCACCATCCTGTTCTGGATGCTGGTGATGCAGCTGGTCATCGGTCTCATCCCGGCCCTGCTCCTCTGGCAGACGCCGCAGTGGTCCGACGGACCCTGGCTACTGGTTGCCGCCGCGACCGGCATCAGTGCGCACCTGGGTATCGCCAAGGCCTTCCAACACGCCGACGCGACACTGGTGCTGCCCATGGACTTCCTGCGTCTGCCACTGATCGCTATCGTCGGCACGCTGGTCTACGGCGAGATTCTCGATCCCTGGGTCCTCGCCGGGGCGCTGGTGATCTTCGCCGGTAACTGGTACGGACTCAGTCGAGAGGCGAAGCGGTGAGCGCGATCTCGACAGCGCGCCCCGCGGCGACGCGCGCGTCCCTGAGCCCGTGAGCGAGACCCGCGTGTCCACACTCATCGTCGCCGAAAAACCCAGCGTCGCTCGCGATATCGCGCGGGTGCTCGGCGCCCGCCGCAAAGGTGAGGGCTTCCTGGAAGGCAATGGCTACCGCGTGACCTGGGCACTCGGCCATCTCGTCCATTATGCCGAGCCGGACGATTATGGCGACACTCAGGGTGTCGATTGGTCGGGGCGTTGGTCGATGGCACAGCTGCCCATGGCCCCGCGGCTCTGGAAGCTCAAGACCAACCCCAAGACCGTCAAGCAACTCAAGGTCATCAAGGCACTGCTCACGGCCGCCGAGACCGAGCGGATCGTCTGCGCGACCGACGCCGGACGCGAGGGCGAGCATATCTTTCGGCTGATCTATCAGCATGCCCACTGCCACAAACCCTTCGACCGACTCTGGATCTCCAGCCTGACCGACGCGGCGATCCGCGAGGGATTCCAGACCCTGCGCCCAGGCGCGGCCTACGACCATCTCGCCGCGGCGGCCCGCGCCCGCGCCCAGGCCGATTGGCTCATCGGCATGAACCTCACCCGCGCCTACAGCGTGCACAACCGGGTGCTTTGCACCATCGGACGGGTGCAGACCCCGACGCTCGCCATGATCGTCACGCGCGACCAGGCGATCGCCAACTTCACCAAGCATCTCTACTACGAGCTGGTCGCACACCTGCTCACGGCCGATCAGGCCGCATTCGAGGCACGCTATTGGCGTGACGGCGAGACCCGCATCGAGCGGAAGGAGGAGGCCGAGCGACTGCACCGCGAGCTCAGCCCTCGGCGCACCGGGATCGTGACCAAGGTCGAGCAGAAGATCCGCACGGTGCGCCCGCCGCCACTCTACGACCTGACCAGCCTCCAGCGTGACGCCAATCGCCGCTTTGGCTTCACCGCCGCGCGCGTCCTGGAGCTCGCCCAGACACTCTACGAGACACACAAGCTCATCAGCTATCCACGAACAGAAAGCCGCCACATCTCGGAGGACATGCTCCCCGCGCTGCCAGGACTCCTCGAGGGGGTGGACCACCCGCTCGCTGGCGAGGCCAGCGCGCGACTGGCGAGCGGTTTCAGGCTCGGCAAGGCCTATGTCGATCGCACCCGACTGACCGATCATCATGCCATCCTGCCCACCGGCAAACGGCCACCGGCTGAGCTCCCGCCCCCACTGCGCAACATCTATGACCTGGTCGCGAGCCGGTTCGTGGCGGTCTTCCTGCCCGACCAACGGATCGAGGACACGCGCGCCGAGATCGAGATCGGCGAGGCACGCTTCCTGGCACGCGGCGCGCGGGTACTGGAGCCGGGCTGGAAACGCGCCGAGTTGGCAGGCAGGGCGGCACGCCCCACCGCCCCCGACGGCGTGATGGGATCCGATTCAGCCGAGCCCACCGGGATCCTCCCCGCGCTCACACAGGGACAGCAGGTGCAGGTCGAGCGTCTCGAGATCCAAGAAAAGGAGACCCAGCCGCCGCGTCATTATGATGACGCAAGCCTCCTGGCCGCCATGAAGGGCGCCGGGCGCGAGATCGCGGACGACGCCCTGGCGGCGGTCATGAAGTCCTGCGGTCTGGGCACCCCGGCGACCCGTGCCGAGATCATCGAAAAGCTGATCCGCGCCGGCTATGTCGAGCGCCAGCGCAAGCAGCTGCATGCCACCCCCAAGGGGATCGCGCTGATCGGACTGGTCGCCGCGCCACTGTGCAGCCCCGCCCTCACCGCCGAGTGGGAGCAGCGGCTCAAGGACATCGAGCAGGGCGAATTGGACGAGGCCATCTTCTACCGCGACATCCTGACCTTTCTCGACGAGCTGCTGCCAGTGATCGCGCACGGGCCAGCCTTGTCGGCCGAACAGGTCGCCGCCGAGCGCCAAGGCCGGCCCGCGCGCGCCGGCGCTCGACGCGGCCGCGCAGGGGGGCAGCGCGCCCGCACCCGCGAGACCCCGGCACGCACGCTCGGTCGATGCCCCATCTGTCGGCAGGGCGAGGTCACCGAGAGCGCTCGCGCCTTTGGATGCAACCGCTATCGCGAAGGCTGCGGTCTGACCATCTGGAAGACCATCGCCGGTCTCGAATTGAGCGAGGAGCAGGTGCGCGCACTGCTGGAGCAGGGATGTCTGCCGCGTCTGGCCGGCTTCGTCTCCAAGACGGGCAAACCATTCAGCGCCGCGCTCCGACTCGACGCGACCGGCAAGGTCACGCTGGACTTCAGCACCGAGCACCAAGCAGACACCCCAGCCGCGCACCCCTCGCTGCGCGAGCAGTCACCGCCCTGCCCCAAATGCGGTCAGGGTCGGATCATCGAGGGACGCCGCGGCTTCGGCTGCAACCGCTACCGCGAAGGCTGCGATTTCGTGATCTGGAAGAGCCACGCTGGGATCCCCCTGGCGGAGACCGACATCCAGGCGCTGATCGAGCAGGGTCGCACCGGGATCATCGTGGGACTCGCCCAGGACACCGATAGGCCCGGGCCGTGCCGGTTGCGTCTCGACACGCATTGGCAGGTGGTGATCGAGTCGGCCGAGTGACCACCCAGCACCCATGCTCAGGCGGGGTTTGGGTGACCAGGATCCCAGCAGGTCAGCCGCTGTCAGCAAACCCACGCCGAGGCTCCCGCGGCACCCCGACCGCGCGAAGCCCTGCCGCGGCTGAGGGCCACTGAAACTTGCACTCACCTCGGAAAAAGTCCAGCATAGCCAATCATCAACGGCCACTCGATGCGCATGTTGGCGGCCGTGACCCTCATCCAATCAGCCCCGGACCGGACGCATACGCGCATGACGCCAACCGACCTCAAGCCCGTTCGCGACCATATCGCCTCCCGAATCATCGGCCAGGCGTCCTTCATCGACAGCATGCTGATCTGTCTGCTCAGCGACGGGCATCTCCTGGTCGAGGGCATGCCGGGTCTGGCCAAAACGACCGCCGTGAAGGCACTCGCCGAGGCCCTGGAGTGTGACTTCCACCGCATTCAATTCACCCCGGATCTGTTGCCCTCCGACCTCATCGGCACCGACATCTATCGGCATGAAAAGGGTGAGTTCGAATTCCGCCCTGGACCACTCTTCCACAACATCCTGCTCGCCGACGAGGTCAACCGCGCACCCGCCAAGGTGCAATCGGCCCTGCTCGAGGCGATGGCCGAGCATCAGATCACGGTGGGTCAGAAAACCTATCCGCTGCCCCGACTCTTCATGGTGCTGGCCACCCAGAACCCGGTCGAGCAAGAGGGGACCTATCACCTGCCCGAGGCACAGCTCGACCGCTTCTTGATGCAGGCCGTGGTCACCTATCCAAGCCGCGAGGAAGAGCTGAGGATCCTCGAGCTCGACGCTCAGCATCAGACGGTGCCCGAGGCACCGCCGATCAAGCGCCTGCCCCAGTCAGAGCTGTTCGCGATGCGCCGCGACGTGGCCGCGCTCTATCTGGATCCCAAGCTGCACCACTACATCGTCGACCTCGTCCAGGCGACCCGGCACCCAGCACGCTACGACACCGACCTTGGGCGCTGGTGCCGCTTCGGCGCCTCCCCACGCGCCAGTATCGCGGTGGCCCGCTGCGCCCGCGCCCGCGCCTGGCTGGACGGGGACGACTTTGTCGCGCCGCATCACATCCAGGCCGTCGTGCCCGAGATCCTGCGCCATCGTCTGCTGCTCACCTTCGAGGCCGAGGCCGAGGGGATCACGACCGACACCTTCGTCAACCGCCTGCTGACCCTGGTGGCGATCCCCTGAGCACCGCCCGGACGAGCGCCGCGCGATGAGTCTCTACCCCCGCCTGGACGACCTGCTGGAGCTGCGTCATCAGGCCCATACCTTGGGTCTGCCGTCGCACCACCTGGTCAACTCGACCTTCGCCGGGCTCTATGCCTCGGTCTTTCGCGGCGCCGGCGTCAATTTCGAGGAGGTGCGCGAATATCGCGAGGGCGACGACATCCGCTACATGGATTGGAAGGTCACGGCACGCACCAACGACCCGCACATGAAGATCTTCCGCGAGGAACGCGAGCGCTCAGTCGTGCTCTGCGTCGACAAGGGTCCACACATGGGCTTTGGCACACGCGGCACCTTCAAGTCGGTGCAGGCGGCGCGTGCCGCCGCCTTGATCGGCTGGGCCGCGAGCCGGCTCAACGACCGCGTCGGCGGTCTGGTCTTCGGCGACCCGCTTGCCGGTCTGCGCCATTTTCGGCCCTCGCGCGGACGTCGCGCACTCTGGCAGCTGCTGCGCACGCTCACCGAGCCAGGAGCCGAGCTCGACCCCTCGATCGACTGTCTCGGTGGCGCGCTGCGGCGCGCGACCTCGGGTCTGCCCACCGGCTCGCTGGTCTTCGTCATCGCCGACTTCAACCGAGATGCGCTCGGCTTGGAGTCGATCCTGGGCGATCTCACCCAACGCAACTCGGTCGCCCTGATCCCAGTGGACGATTCGGCCGACTGGGAGATCCCGGCGATGGGGATCGCAACCTTCACCGGAACCGACGGCACCCTGATCGAGATCGACACCGACGACCCGACGGCGCGCCGCGCCTATCGGCAGGCCTGGGAGGAGCGACGCGCCATGTTGCAAGCGGTCGCGCACCGGCTGGGGATCGTCCTGCTCCCGGTCCGGACCGATGACGAGATCCATCTGAGCCTCATCCGCGCACTCGAGCAGCGCGCGCGCTCACGGGCCGTCTGATGGACTGGAGACACTGATGGAGCCGCGATTCGACCCGACCCCGCAGATCGCGGCCTTGCGCGACATCCACGACATCCCGCCGCTGCCTTGGTGGCCTCCCGCCCTAGGCTGGTGGCTACTGGCGCTGGGTCTGCTACTCATCCTCGTCGCCGCTTGGCGATGGCGCGGCAGGCTCGCCCGGCTCAGTCTGCGCATCCCCGTCCCTGGCATCACGCTGGGCACTTGGCGCTGGGATGGCGCGGCGGGTCTGCGCGATCTGCGCGCACGGGTTCGCCGAGGCCACGAGGTCAAGCCACTCATCGGCGAACTCTCCGAGCTACTGCGCCGCATCGCCATGGCTCGACTCGGCCGCTCGGCCTGCGCGGGGCTCACCGGCGCGGCCTGGCTCGATTGGCTGACGGAGCACGATCCGCAAGGTTTCGCATGGCGCGAGCGCGGTCGTCTGCTCATCGATGGACCCTATGCGCCGGTCCAGCGTCTCGCCTCAGCCAACCAGACAGACGACCTGCTGGTGTTGATCGACGCCGCACTGGGTTGGGTGGAGGCCGTGGACACGGCCGGACGCTGGTCGCCGCCCTGGCGCTGGCCGTGGGGACCCAAGCGTGTTTGAATTTCACTGGCCATGGGCCGCGCTGCTCTTGCCACTCCCGCTGCTCCTGCCCTGGCTGTGGCCACCCCGAACGCGAGCCGTTGAGCCAGCCAGTCCAGAGGGACAGCAGGTCACACTCCTGCACCCGCGGATCAGCGCACTGGAGTCGGCGTTCAGCGTCCGTCGACCCCGCCTGCGCCTCGCGGGCTGGCTCTATCGCGGGCTGCTCTATCTGCTCTGGATCGCCCTGGTCTTGGCCATGATGCAACCCCAGTGGCTGAGCCCCCATACCGAGATCAGCACCCCCGGCTATGACCTCATGATCGCGGTCGATGCATCACACTCGATGGAGGCACTGGACTTCACCGTCGAGAGCCGTCCAGTGAACCGGATGAGCGTGGTGCGCGGGGTGATGGGCCGCTTCATCGAGGGTCGGGATGGTGATCGCGTCGGACTCGTGATCTTCGGCAGCCAAGCGTTCGTGCTCTCGCCCCTGAGCCTGGACCGGCTCGCGGTCCGTCAGGCGCTCGATGGCATCGTCCCCAGTCTCGCCGGACCAGCGACCGCGCTCGGCGACGCGATCGCGCTCGGGGTGAGCAAGCTGCGCGAGCGTCCGGAAGGCTCGCGCGTGATGATCGTGATCGCCGATGGGGACAACAACACGGGTCGCTTCACCCCGCAAGAGGCGGCGCTGGCTGCTCAGCTGCATGGCGTGCGCATCTATGTGGTCGGAGTCGGCAGCAAGGAGGAGCAGATTCCCATCCTCGAGGAGGGGGCGGTGCGGTATCGCGACGACCTCACCATGGACGAGGGCACACTGCTAGAGATCGCCGAGCTGACCGGCGGGGCCTATTTCCGCGCGACCGACACCCGCGCGCTGGAGGAGATCTCGGCGCGCATCGATCAACTGGAGAAGACCGAGGCTGAGTCGCGCACCGCCTATCTGCCGAGCCCACTCTATCGATGGCCGCTGGGGCTGGCACTGCTCGCGCTGCTGGCGATCGGTTTCTTCCCGGAAGGACGCAAGCGATTCATCGCGAGGATCGCCAGTGATTGAAGGAGGCTTCCATTTCGAGCAGCCGCTCTGGTTTCTCGGTCTGCTGGCCCTGATCCCGGTCGCCTGGTGGCTCAAGCGCACCGCCGACCGCGCGGCACAGGGTCCACTGCATCGCTATGCCGATCCCCATCTCTTGCCCCACCTGACTGGGACCCGTGACCTGCGAACGAGCGAGCGATGGGGCCGCTATCTGCGTTGGAGCCTCCTCTGGGCGCTGCTGCTGACGGCGATGGCGGGTCCACGCTGGGATGCCACCGACGTCCGACTCTTCCATCCCGGCAACCACTTGCTCATCCTGCTCGACATCTCACGCTCCATGCAGGCGAGCGACGTGAATCCCAATCGGCTCGGACGCGCCCGCCACGAGATCAGCGACCTGATCCGCAAGAACCGCGAGGTGCGGCTCGGACTGATCCTGTTCGCGACCGTGCCACACGTGGTCTCGCCGATCACCGAGGATACCCGGACCATCCTCAATGCACTCCCGGCACTCTCCGGCGAGTTGGCCAGCCCCAACCTCCAGGGGAGCCGGTTGCGCGAGGCACTCACCCGCGCGGAGGCGCTCCTGAGCGGATTGCCCGAGGAGGGTGCCCGCTCCATCCTGCTCATCTCGGACGGCGACCTCGACGAGCCCGGTCTCACCGAGCTGGTCGAACCGCTCGCCGCGGCCGGGATCCGCGTCCATGTCCTGGGGATCGGCACACCCGAGGGCGCGCTGGTTCCGGCGCCGGGTGGTGGCGCACTGCGAGGCCCGGATGGCGAGCCGGTTCGTACAGCGCTCAACGAGCCGCTGCTCGAGTCACTGGCCGCAACCGGCGGCGGCATCTATCGGCGCGCCGATTTTCGTGACTCGGACACGGATGCCATCCTGCGCGCCGTGGCGGTCTCACGCCTGCCGCCCCAGGCCCGCGACGAGCGGACCCGGATCTGGAACGAGCGGTTCTGGATCCCGGTCCTGGTGCTCATGCTGGCGTTGGCCTGGCAGTTTCGCGCACTCGGTTGGCCACGGAGACCCTCCCCATGAGCGACTGGACTCATCTGGATCCGGCCGGCCTGGACGCCACGTCGCCGCACCGTGCAGGCACGATCCAGCGAGCGAGACGCATCCGATCCGTCTGTCTGAGCGTCGCGGCCAGCCTCGTCCCACTGCTGCTCGTCTGCAGCCCGCGGACAGTCGACGCAAGCTGGTTCAAGACCTCTGAGCAGAAGGCGCTGGAGACCTATGAAGCGGGTGATTTCAACGACGCGGCCGAGGGCTTCTCGGACCCGTATCGCAAAGGTGTCGCACTCTATCGCGCCGGACGACTGAGCGAGGCCGAACGCGCCTTCACCGCAGCCGAGCAGGGCGACCAGGCCCAATCCGCGCGCTACAACCTCGGCAATACCCGATTCATGCAAGGCGATTATGCCGGTGCCTCGAGCGCCTATGAATCGGTCCTGCGGGTCGAGCCAGACCATGCTGACGCGGCGCACAATCTCGCGGTCACCCGCGCCACACTGGCACGCATCGAGCAAGAGCAGTTCCGCGACGAATCTCGACAAACGCAAGAGCAAGAGCCTGACGAGCAGACCAGCGAGGAGAGGTCCGAGGAACAGGAACGCTCCGAGCAAGCGCAGGAGTCGGAGCAACAGCAGCAATCCGACCAACAGCAACAGTCGGACCAGCAGCAGCAGTCCGATCAACAGCAGCAGTCCGATCAACAGCAGCAGTCTGATCAACAGCAGCAGTCCGATCAACAAGAAGGCTCCGGCGGCCAAGCCTCGGATCAGCAGCAGGGTCAACAGACCAGCGAGCAAGATGAGTCGTCAGCCGGATCAGGGGAGCAGGAGCAGACCGGGGGCTCACGGGAGCAAGAACAAGAGCAGACCGGGGGCACAGGGGATCAAGAGCAGGAACCGACCAAGGGCGAGGACGCGCAGGAGCAGCAGGACACCGCATCGGCGACCGGCACTGATCAGCAGGAAAGCCAAGCAGGCCGCGAGCGCGAGGAATCCGACAGACACGAGCAGGGTGAGGGTCGCGATGAGTCGACCGAATCGCCCACCGACGGTGACGATCGCGACGCCTCAGCACGCAAGGGCGAAGCGGGCGACACCGAGCCCAGATCCAGCGAACCGGGCAACGAGCCCAGTCGCGAGCAGGATGAGGAAGGCGACGAGCGTGACGAATCCGCCCCCGATCCATCGTCCGGCTCAGACGCGGACACTGGTCCCGAGCCCGGATCACGTCCCGAGACCGAGTCACCCGCAGAGGCTGGAGACACACCCAAGGGCGATCGCGGGACTCGCGCGCACGAGGAGGGCTCGGCGGGAGAGCCTGAATCAGGCTCTCGGGCGGGTGCGCCTGGCACTGCCGAGGTCACGCCACCGGAGCGCTTGGGCGCTGAGGATCGCTCCGAAGCGGTCGATCGTTTCGACCAGCTCGACGAGCAAGCCGGTGACCGACTCGACGAGGGCGCAAGCGCCGAGCGCGCCGCATTGGATGGCTCGCCCGCGCTCGGCTCGACGATGGCGGCGCTGGAGCAACGGCTCAAACAGGTCGAGGGTGATCCATCGCTCCTGATCCGCAATCAGTTTCGACTGGAGGAGTTGCGCTGGATGCAGGGTGCTGGCGGACCCTTGCTGGAGAATCGTCCATGGTGATCAGTCGATGAATGCAGTCGTCGCACCGGTTGCTCACGGATCCGGGAAGCCGCCCCGCGCGGCGCGCTGGCCAAGCGCGCCGACGGGGGTCTCGGCACGCCGTCCACTGCTAGCGCTCATGCTGTTGTTGATCGCCCCAGTGGTGGGTGCCTGGGTCTATCCACCCGGGCAAAACCCCGCTCAGCCGCCCGCCGGATACGGTCAGCCACAATCCCCGCAATGGCAATTCAGGCCCCAACCCCCGAGCAACGCGCAAGGCACACCGCCGACCTATCAGCCGGGGATGCCGGGGCAGATGTACATGCAGCCACCTGGGTATGCGCCCTACCCTGGCCAGCCGCCACCTCAATATCTTTACCAGTACCCAGGTCAGGCCCAGCGGGTGACGACCCGGCTCGAGGCGACCTTCGATGAAAGCGAGCCCTATCTCCAGCAGCCGCTCCTGCTGCGGTTGCAGCTGATCAGCAGCGACAACCCCAGCGAAGCCAATCTGGAGTTGCCGTCCACCGGTGATGCCTTGCTCCAGCGCCTGGATGGACCAACCCCAGACTCGCGCTTGAACAGCGAGGGCAAACGCGAGCTCGTCAATCGTTTCATCCTGATGCTGGTCCCGCTGCGCTCGGGCCCACTCGAGATCCCGTCCATCAAGGTCACTGGCAAGATGCGTGGCCATGGTGGCGTCAGCCAGCGTTACGAGGCCGCAACCGATCAACCGTTGCGCCTGAATGTGCGACCCGCTGTCAGTGCCGTCACGCCCTGGCTCCCACTGCGCTCATTGGACCTGCAGGCGCGCATCGATCAGGAGGAAAGCCTGGCTCCAGGCCAACCGCTCACCCTGGCGCTCGAGCTCTCGGCGATCGGCGCGACGGCAGCCCAGTTGCCAAGCCTCGAGGACCAGTTGTCCGGACCCGATGTACGAGTCTATCGCGAGCAGGTCTTGACCGAGGGCGGTCTGTCGCCCGACGGACGCCATCTGTTCGGCCGGCGTACCGAATACTACACACTCGTCCCACAATCACCTGGTCGGCTCGTGCTCCCAGAGCTCAGCATCGCTTGGTGGAACACGGATCTCGGCGTGCGCGAGGTTGCTCGGCTACCCATGCGTACCCTGAGCATTCGAGGTGACGGCGGCTTTATTGGTGAGTCTGTCCGAGCCGTCTCCGGCGATGGCTCCGGGCTCTTCTGGCTCCCACTCGGTGCGCTCCTGCTGCTGATGGTGGGCTACTGGGGCGGCGTGCTGCTCAACACTCGACCGGGTGCGCGTGCGCGCGACACGGCCATGGGTGGATTCACGCGACGATTGCGCCCGCTTGCACGGGCGACCGCTCGGCGTCTTGGCCATGGCATCCGCCAACTCGACCCCTCGCCGCTCCTGGCCAGGGCGCGCACGGCCGCGATCGGCGCGCTCCCGGCGAGCAGCCGTTTCCTGCGCTGCGTCCGCGATGCCAATCAGGCATCGAATCCAGTGGACTGGAGCGCGCGCTTCGTCACCGGCGCGCGCAGTCGACTGCGGTTTCAAGGAGAGGCCAGTCAACCCAGCCTGATCAAGCTGATCATCGAGCTGCGCCCTGGCGCCGATCCAGTCGTCTTGAGTCGACTCATGCAAGAGCTCGATGGCGTGCTCTACGGTCGACAAGACCTCGACTTCGCGCGCTGGAAACAGGATTTTCAGCGCCAAGTCGGACGCGGCAGTGGTATTTGGCGCCGCTTGGCCCGCGGCTCGAGGATCAAGCGCGCCGCCCTGCCCGCGCTCAATCCGGACGTTTGAGCACGTGTCTGCGCGCGAGACGCGCTGAAGGGTCGGCCTGGACCAATAAAAAGGCCCGCGTCAGCGGGCCGAGTAGATTACACCGAACCTTCGTCTGACCATCCAATGTCAACGAAGCGGTGTGCTGGAAGGCGATTATTTGATCTTGCCTTCCTTATACATGACATGTTTCCGGACGACTGGATCGTATTTTTTCATCTCCATCTTGCCCGGGGTGTTACGCTTGTTCTTGTCGGTCGTATAGAAATGACCTGTGCCAGCACTCGAGATGAGGCGAATCTTGTCACGTGCAGCCTTAGCCATGGGAGCGCCTCCAGTTAGACCTTTTCACCGCGTGCACGCATTTCGCTGAGCACGACATCGATACCACGCTTGTCGATGATCCGCATCCCCTTGGTCGAGACCCGCAACTTGATCCAACGGCTCTCGCTTTCGATCCAGAACCGACGATCGTGCAGATTCGGTAAGAAGCGCCGCTTGGTCTTATTGTGCGCGTGCGAGACGTTGTGACCGGTGATCGGGCGCTTTCCGGTGACTTGGCATACCTTGGACATGGCTGATCCCTACAAAATTCTGTGTTCGTACCGCTTGGTACGAAAGGCTGGAGAGAATAGCATGGAAGCAAAACAGGGCGCAATGGTTGCAAACCCTGCTTGTTACTGTACTCTTTGGTCACTCAGTGCACTGTCCGACCAACCGATGGATGGGCTCCGAGCAGGTCGTCGGGGCCTTCGTCGAGCGCGCTTTGGCATCTCGGCGCCTGCGCGATCTCAGCCGGGGCGCGCGCATCGCCCCAGGCGCCACACGCGCAAGGGGCTGGGGCACCCCGCCCCACTCCCGGCGGTCTCGGGTTCGCTCAGCAGCGCACTCAACCACTCAGGAGCACCCCCGGCACATGCTGCTCGAATCTACGCACCCGCTGATCCAGGACGATCTCACGCGTGTGAACGACACCATCCGCGCCCATCTCAACACGGACCTCGCACTCATTCGCACCGTCACCGACTACATCATCCAGCGCAAGCAGCGGATTCGCCCTGTCCTGGTCTTGGTGGTCGCCCGCATGCTCGGCGAGCCGAACAGCCGCCATCATGCGCTCGCTGGCGCGGTCGAGCTCATCCACGGTGCGCTGGCACTCCACGCTGAGGTCGGCGGCAAGGCGCTCGCCGTCGATGAGACACCTGAGATGGCGCTGCTCGGCGATGAGGTCAAGATCCTGCTGGGCGACCTGCTCTACACCGGCGCCTTCAAGCAGTTGGTCAGTCTTCAAGACCTGCCGGTGACACGCATCATCGCCAAGGCGACCAACGTGATCTCGCAAGGCGAGGTCATGCACCTCGTGGCCTCGCGCGAGTCAATGCTGGAGGAGGCACGCTATCTCGAGATCATCCAAGCCAAGACGGCTTGTCTCTTCGAGGCGGCGGCGCGAGGCGCGGCGATGCTCTCCGCCACATCGCCCCAGATCGCTCAGGCCATGGCCGAGCTCGGTCTGAATCTCGGGATCGCCTACCAGCTTCAATCCGAGATCAGGGCGCATCGAGCACTCGCTCGCCTGCTGGCATCCGACACCGAGGCCATGACAGCCCGCATCAGGATCTCGCTGCCGATCATTCATACCCTGGCCAACTGTGCGCCCGCCGACATCCAGCGTGTGCGCGAATCGCTCGCACGTGGAGAGACTCGAGACCTGGCCGAGATCATTGTGTCCAGCGATCCCATGCATGCCATCGCGGCAACAGCACGCCAGGCCAATGAGGCGCTCGAGCGCGCGCAAGCGGGACTCGCGATCCTCGATGACTCCGAGATCAAGAGGGCGCTGATGGATCCGCGACTGCGAGACTCGACCGATCACTGAGAGACGATGGGTCGCGCAAACCCGCGCGCCGCATGACCGGATGGCGCGAAAGATCGAATGCCATCCACTGGTCTGGATGTCGAGTGTGTCCGGTGCATCAAGCCACCTTGTCGCCTCCCGACGGCGCGACTAGCATAGTGGACTCATTCCCACATGCAGTGATTCCGGGACCCGGAACCCCGAACCTGGTCCGCCTCACTGCCAAGCACTTCGAGGTTGGAACCATGAGCAGCTTCCGCGTCGCCGTCATTGGTGCTGGAGAAACCGGCACCCCACTGTTGGCCCAGCTTCTGTCCGTGTCCTTCGTCCAGGTCGTGGGGGTGGCTGACCTGGACATGAATCAGCCAGGCATCAAGCTGGCCCAAGAGAAGGGCGTCATGGTGACAGACGACTACATGACACTGGCCGCGCTCGGCTCCAAGGTCGACATCATCATCGACGTCACCGGAGCTCAAGAGGTTCGCGACCAGCTGCGCCAACACATGATCCAGAGCGACAATCACCATACCCTGATCATGCACGAGACCATCGCCCTATTGATGATGTCACTGTCCGCTGGACGCCTGATCACTGGCAAGCACGGGCATCAAGACTACGATTGAAGAACACGCCGCGGAGACTGGCTCACGGTGGCAGCCGCGCAATGGCTCACGCGCTGCCGACACTCGCGAGGCGGGCCCGCCTGACGGAGAGCCTGACATGACGACCGAAACAATCCAGCCACCAGTGCGGATCGCACTCTTCGGCGCCACGGGCGGGACCGGCCGACAGGTTCTGGAACAGGCTCTCGCGGCGGGGCACAGCGTGACCGCACTGGTCCGTGATCCCACCAAGCTCGATGCACGCGACCAGCTGACCATCATCCAAGGTGATGTGCTCGACCAGGAGTCGACCAGTCGCTGTGTTCAGGGATCGCAGGCCGTGATCTGCGTGTTGGGTTCCAGAGTCGGCAGCGAGCCGGTCGAGGCGCGCGGCACGCAACGCATCATCGAGGCCATGCAGCGCCACGCCGTGCGCCGGCTCATCGCCGTGACCTCACTGGGCGTCGGCGAAAGTCGCGCGCAGGTCAGTGCCGAGTTCCAACAGGCCATGGATACGGTATTGCAACCCATCATCGCGGCCAAGACCGAACAGGAGCGTCTCATCCAGTCAAGCGACCTGGACTGGACCATCGTGCGTCCAGGCGGGCTCAGTGACGGACCACGGACCGGCGACTATCGCAGCGGCACCGACCCTGGACTCATGGCCGGCCTCATCAGCCGCGCGGATGTGGCCGATTTCATTCTGCGCCAACTCTCGAGGACGGCCGCTCCGCGCATCTGTCTGGCCGTGACCTGAGACGGCGGAAACTCGCGGTGACTCGGCATTGATCAGCGAGGATCACGCGCAGTCAGACGGTTGCTGCTTTCGACGGCTTCCGCCGATTCGCTACTTCAGCGCCCGTCCCGACACTGGACGCTGGGGCAGCGGATCACAGGGACGGCGTCTGATCTGACCAAAGACTGACTCGCCTTCTCCTTAGATCCCGAGTCACGCATGCCTTGGTGCATGTCGGCTGCGAAGTTGTCCCAACGCAAGGCGCTTTCTTGACAACATCCGCGCCCCATCCCAGCATGGGGAGGGTTTCGTGAATCATTGATCTGGTCACCGTCCCTGGATCACGCACCTGAACGACCCGAGTCATGAGAGGTCACGCCATGAAGAAAAGCCGAGCGCTCGTCAGTTCATTGGCGATGTTCGCCGCCGCGACGGTCGCCGCCCAGGATGCAGTCGTCGTCAGCCTCAGCTCGCAGCCCTTGGATGTTGAAGAAGGCAGTCAACTGGTCTGGACGTTCGCGCTGAGCCAGCCCACGCCCGCCGCCGGCCTGAGCGTGCTGATCGAGCTCACCGATGATGGCGATCCGATCCCCGGAGACATCGACTACAACGTCGACGGTGGTCGGGGACTGACCCAAGTCGAAGTCCTCAAGCGAGCTGACGGGAGTATCGAGGGCTTGCAGGTGTCAATCGCTGCTGGCGTCGATGAGGCGGTCATGATCTCCCAGATCGTCGAGGACGAGGTACAGGAGGGCCCGGAGCCGGCGACCTGGACTCTGTTGAACGGCGAAGGTTACCGTGCCGATCCCGCGGCCAGTGTGATCAGCTATCGTCTGCTCGATGCCGAGTAGACACCAGCGAGGGGTGCGGGCCCCGGGGCCGCGCCCCGGAAGACCCACTCCAGCCCTCACTGGACGGCACTGAGGTTGATCAAGCGCTGAGCCGCCGAGACCTTCTCTTGCAAGCCAGCTGTCTGTCGTTTGGCCTCGGCAAGCGCGGCATCCTCCTCGGCTTGCGTGGGATACAGCCCTGAAGCCGAGACCTGTCCGTTGATACAGGGCTCGAGTCGGTTCGGGTCGATCGCCGGGCTGGCGAGCGCGCTCCAGGCCACGGCAAACAGGATGGCGTTGATGGTGATGATCAGCTTGGTCTTCATGTCAGTGTCCTCTCTCCTATACTTGGATCGATAGCGAGCCAGCTTGGGATTTGGAGCGGATGGCGCGGGCTCGTCGCTTCCACCCTTGATGACAGTCTGGACCATGCGCCGACCGAGGGTTATCACACCGACGTCCTAGTACCAAGGTCTTACTGACCAAGCTCGTCGCTTCTAAGTCATTCTCCGTGCAATGATTTCTTGGACGGCTCGGCGACCAGACACGACCTGATGCGCATCCTCTTGGGCAAGGCCAGCTGCTTCGGCGCGAGCGCTCCGGTGAGGCACCGCCCGAGCGACTGTCTGGGGAGTCAGTGAGGAGGTGTGGCGCGATGAAGGTGCTGGTTGCCGACGATCACCCGCTGCTGCGCGAGGCGCTCGGTCAGGTGCTCCGCGAGCTCGACACTGGCCTGGTGCTGCGAGAGGCCGCGGATGGTTTGGCCGTGAGACGATGCCTGGCCGAGGACGCCGATCTCGATCTGATCCTGCTCGATCTCTGTCTGCCGAGCGTGCGAGGGCTCGAGCTCTTCGAGGCGATCCGTCGGGACTATCCGATGCTGCCGGTGGTGGTCTTGTCTGGATTGGACGATGTGAAGACCGTCCGGGCCGTGCTGGCCGGCGGCGCCTTGGGGTTCATTCCCAAGTCATCCTCCCATGCAGTGATGCTCAACGCATTGCGCCTGATCCTGGCGGGCGGGCGTTATCTGCCGCCCGAGCTGATCGCCCCCGCTCTCGATCGAGACGCGCTGGCCAGCACAGGCTCGACCCGCGCACCGCTGTCGGTCACCGATCTGGGCCTGACCGAGCGTCAGCGCGAGGTGCTGGTCCATCTTGCGCAGGGTCGGTCCAACAAAGAGATCTGCCGCAAGCTGGGTCTGGCCGAGCCCACGGTGAAGATCCATGTCAGTGCCATCCTCAAGGCGCTCGATGTGAGGACCCGCACCCAGGCGGTGGTCAGGATCAATGAACTTGGGCTGCGGCTGGATGAGCCCATGCAGGCCGCCACCGGGGAGGCGCCGCGCGGGCACTGATCCAAAAAAAGCAGCTTTCACGCAAAGGCACAAAGACGCAAAGATTTTTCAATCAGTTGGGTTTGTCCACGGCTTCGAAGCGTTTCTCCATCTGCTCGAGCATGGCCTTGATCAGCTCGCGCTGATGGCGCAGCTCCTCCTCCACCCGCACCATCCGCTCACGCAGCTCGATCTCGTAGACGACCGGCGGACGGGCCAGCGATTGCTCGGCGAGCCAAGTGCCAAGATGGGCCTTGATGTAGTCGAGGTCTTCCTGTGCCAGGGCCATGGTCGTGCTCGGGGCGGTCAAGAGGATGTCAAGAGCTTAACGAGCGAGGTCAGTGATCACAAGTTGGCGCGACGCTGTCCCGGGTTCCTCGAGCGAGGTCGCGAATGCGTGGCTGCTCGATGGTTTGATCATGAATCAGTGCGCAGGTTCAGCCAACCTGTTCAGCGCCGTCGGCGTCGCAAGATTTCGCGGCTGAGGTTGCACCCACGGGTGAATCAACTGGGGAGTGTGTCGGCGACGCCACCAGATGCTCGAGCAGTGCGCGGAGCCGGGCCGGCGCGACCGGTTTGGGCAAGAGTGGATAGCCGCTCGCCTTGATCTCGCGCAGTGATTCAGGCGTGCTGTCGCCGCTGATCAGGGCCGTGGGGATGCTGATGCCGGCCTCGGCATGGAGCCGCTGGATGACCATGAGGCCGGTCTCTTCGCCGGTCAGACGGTAGTCGCAGAGCAACGCGTCGGGCAGGCGGTCGCTGGCGGCGAGCAGTGCGCTGGCCTCTTCAGCCGTCGCCGCGACCGCGACCTCGCAGCCCCATTGGCTCAACAGGCCCTGCAGCGCATCACGCACCAGCAGGTCGTCATCGACGACCAAGACCAGCGTGCCAAGAAGTGCATTGGTCGGTCCGATCGCCGCCCGCGCGGGTGGCGGTCCTGGCAGGCAGTGACCGCGCGGGACCTCGACCGCGAAGACCGAGCCCCGGCCAGGTCGCGAGCGCAGCTGGATGTCACCGCCCAGCAGGCGTGCCAGACGCTTGGCGATGGCCAGACCCAGCCCCAGCCCCTGACGACGGTCATGCTCCGGGTTGGCGGCCTGGTAGAACTCATCGAAGATGCTCTCTTGCTGCGCGGGCGTGATCCCGATCCCAGTATCACAGACCAGGACGCGGACCTGTTGGCCGCGGCGTCGACAGCCGATGGCGATCCCGCCCCGCTGGGTATAGCGCACCGCATTGGCGGTGAGGTTCAGCAGGATCCGCTCCAACAGCAGCGGATCGCTGCGCACGCACAGCCGGCTGGGCACTAGGTGCAGACGCAGACCCTTCTCCACCGCGCTCGGCGCAAAGCTGGTCGCCACCCGCTCGAGCAGTGCGTCGACACAGAAGTCGCTGATCTCGGGCGCGACGACCCCGGCATCCAGACGCGAAATGTCCAGGATGGCATCCAGCAGGTCTTGCAGCGAGGCCACCGCGACCTCGGCCTGGGCCGCGATCCGCCGGGTCTCGGGCGCGCTGGCCCGCTGTGTCAGTTGCGCCACGAATAGACCCAGCGCATGCATCGGCTGGCGCAGGTCGTGACTGGCGGCACGCAGGAAGCGCGCCCGTGACTGGTTGGCGAGCTCGAGCTCACGGGTGCGCTCAGCCACCTTGCGCTCGAGATCCGCATAGGACTCGCGCAGTCGCTCGGCCATGCGGTTGAGCTCCTCGGCGAGGGTCTGGAGCTCATCGCCGGTCGGCACCTGGATCGGCTGATCGAGCTCACCGGCCCCCATCCGCGCCGCGCCTTGCTGCAAGACCCGAATCGGCTTGGCCATGTGTCTGGCCAGCGCCAGGCTGACCAGCAGGGTGAGTGCGAGCGCGATCAGCAGCAGGATCGCCGTGCGCCGCAGCGCCGCGTACAGCGGGGCATGGGCCTCGGCGAGCGGCTGCTCCACGAAGACCAGCCAGTCCAGGCGGGGGATGGAGGCATGGGTGGCCAGCACCGCGCTGCCGCTCGGGTCCTGTCCCACGACCGAGTCGCAGGGTTCCGCGTGCGGCTCGGGGCGAGACGCCAAGGCCGCGCTGACCTGCGGGAGGTCGGAGAGATCGCTCTTGCCGAGGACACGACTGATATCTGGGTGTGAGACCAGCTGGCCGCGCCGATCCACCACATAGGCATAGCCGCTCTTGCCGACCCGGATCCGCGAGACCAGATCCCAGACCAGCTTGAGATTGACCTCGGCCAGCGTGACGCCCTCCGATCGCAGCAGGCTCGGCACCGCGATCCGCATAAAGGGCTCGGTCTCGTGCTCATGATAGACCGGGCCCAGATAGGTCTGCCCGGCGGCCGCGACCCGAAACGCCGGCTCGTCCGAGCGGTCGTGATCCTGGCCGAGCTGATCCATGCGCAGACGCGAGACGCGCACCTGCTCGTGTCCGCGCGCATCCAGCCAGCTGGCCTCGGTGATCGCCGGGACCTGGCGCAGCAGCTTGATGAGATCGAGCTGGCGCTCGGCGAGGACGTCGTCATTGCTCGCGTGCGGGAGGCTGGTCCAACCGATCTGGCGCTCGATATCGGTGACGAACTGCTCGATGCGTGCCGCCGCGGCCAGCGCCTTCTCGCGCTGCAGCGCGAGTACCGCCGCCGCGGTCTCCTGGGATGCGAAATAGACACGGATCGCCTCGCTCGCGAGCAGCGCGCAGCCCACGAGCAGGAAGACATCGATGAAATATTTCCAAAACAGCGAGTGTCTTGGCAGGAGTCCCCGCGCTGCCTTGATCATTCGAGGATGCGCGCGGCACGCAAGGCGATGGACAATGGAATCGCGAGCCCCAGCTCGCGCGCCGTCTCGGCATTGACCACCAGGTCATAATGGGTGGGCTGCTCGATCGGTAGCTCGGCCGGGGCGCTGCCGGCGAGGATCTTGTCGACATAGACCGCGGCGCGGCGCTGCAGCGCCGGGTAGTCGACGCCATAGGCCATGAGTCCGCCCCTGGTCACGAACGGCTTGTACCAGTGCATGGTCGGCAGACCATGCCACTTGGCCAGGTCGGCGATCGCCTGGGCCTCATAGGCGAAGACGACGGTCGGCAAGAGATAGAGCGCATCCGCGCCCCAATCGACCATGGCGGCGAAGGCCCCCTCGAGGTCTTGCTCGCCGCTCGCTTCGAAGAGCGCGATCTCCAACCCGAGCTGGTCCGCGGCGCGCCGCAGGTCGCGGACATAGGTCGCGTTGAAGGATCTCGACATCACAGGGCTGGAGAGCACGGCGACGCGCCGATGCCCAGGCGCCATGGCCTGCAGCAGCTCGAGACGCTTGCCGTTCAGTCCGCCGGCATAGCAGGTGAAGCCGGTCATGTTGCGCCCTGGTCGCGCCAGACTCAGGGCGAAGCCGGCGAGCACCGGGTCGCCGGCCGCGATGAAGACGATCGGGATCTGGCTGGTCGCCTGCTGAGCCGCCGCGGCGGTGGGATGGGTCAGGGCCACGATCACCGCGGGCCTGGCCCGCACCAGCGCGACCGCCGCGGGCGCGAGACCCTCGTAGTGTCCGCCGCCATGCCGGCAGTCGATACGCAGATTCAGGCCCTCCCGATGACCCAGTGCACGCAGACCGGCTCGCAAGGGCTCATTGCCACACTCGCGCTCATCCAGCACCAGCAGACCCACACGGGCGAGCGTGCCATCCGCCGCCGGCACCGCGCCCGGGGTGGTGAGCAGGGTCCAGAGCAGGATCGGAATGAGCAAGACTGGACTTGGCATGATGCCCTCCTTGGCTTCAAGGATAGGTGATCGGGCAATCATTTGCCGGGCAGCAGGCAAGCGCCGGTCATCTCATCGAGCGTGCTGAGGCGAGTCTCGAATGCAATGGCGGGCTCTGGTGAGTGGCTCACGCGTGCCCGGGGCCGGAGGAATCCGGCATCCTGGGGTGGCCGCGGTCAGCGACCAGGACCCTGCCGATTTGGCTGAAACAAAGTCACAAAGCGGAGCGAGCGTTCAGCAAGGTGTCGATCTCGCCCTGAAAGAGCGCGTAGGGTTGGGCGCCGTTGATGCGGCGCGTCAGTCGCACCCGCTCTTCACCCTCAACCGACCAACCCAACAAGAAGGTCGGGGTTCCGCGCACCATCAGCGTGTGCGCTTGGGTGAGGCCGGCCCGAATCGCCGGCTCATGCACGGCATCGCGCACGCAGGCGTCGAAAGAGGCTCGGTCCAAGCCGATGGCATCGGCCTGCGCGCTGAAACCCGCCGGGTCGAGCGCGAACGGATGCTCGTAGAGACGATGGCGCATCTCCCAATAGCGTCCTTGATCCTGTGCGCAACGCGCCGCGTTGGCCGCCGCGATGGCCTGTGGATGTTTCTGCTCGACCGGGAACTCGACGAACACGGCCCTGAGTCGACCCGTCTCGACATAGTCGCGGACGATCTCGGGCATGACCATCTGGTGGTGTCTGCGACAAAAACCGCATTGATAGTCGGCCAGCTCGATCAGGACGAGCGGGGCGTCAGTCGAGCCGAGCGCGGGTAAGCCCTCGATCTGGAAGTCGAGGTCGAGGTCGCGTACGGGTGACTGTGCCTGTCGCATGGCCTCCAGCAGGCGCTGGCGCTCGAGTTCCAGCTCCTCCGTGCTGAGCTCGGCCGGATCGGAGCCGGTCTCGGCCCAGGAGACTGATCCGGCGCAAACGAGCATCAGCAGGAGACCGAGTCCAGACAAGAATCGGGTTATCGTGGTCATGCTGGGCACCTCTGGGTCGCGATCACGACTGACGTGACTGATCCTCAGGGTCGCCATCCAGTCGTCGGAGAGACGCCGCTGGATCCTCGGGCGTCAGTGGGCAGGGCAAGACGGGTGAGCAACCCGGCACTCAAGGCTGGGCGGCGTAAAACCAAGCGAGTGCCTGGATCTCGTCATCAGACAATTCGGCCATGGCATCGAGCATCTTGGTTGGCTGCGGCATGGCCTCGGGTCGGTCACGATAGGTCTGCATCTGGAGCACCAGATAATCGGGCCATTGACCGGCGATACGCGGGGTATCCCGATCTTGATGACGACCCTGCTGCTCATGACACTCGGCGCAGACTTGGTCATGGATCTGCTCGCCTGTGGCCTGGATCCGGGGATCGGTGACGACGGCCGCGCCGATCCAGGGTTGCGCCGCGAAATAGGTGGCGATGCGGCGAATCTCAGGGCCTGAATAACCCCGCATGATCCGGTCCATGATGGTCGGGGTCCGCTCGCCATCGCGATAGTCTTGGAGGATGCGGATCAGATACTGGCGATCGAAGCCGGCAAAGCTCGGGATGGTCGGCCCAGCGCTCACCCCGTTGGTCCCATGGCAGCCGTTGCAGTTTTCGGCCAAGAGTCGGTCCGAGGTGGATGCCGCCAGTGCGGGCGCAAGGCCGCAACACCAGAGCAACCAGGCCGGGGCCAGGCGCCCAACCCGAGGTCGGAGCCCGCACCGGCCGATCCGTCCGATCACTACTGTGTCGCCAGCCAGGTCGCGATCTTTTGCAGCTCGGCGTCAGTGGGCGGCGCGTCGCAGGATTGGCTATAGGCGATGGCTGATTTCATCAGCTTGGCCTCCTCGGAGGTGGTCTCGCCTTTGAGGATCTTTCTGGATTTCTCCATGATCTCGCCGGCCTCCAGTCCACCGATCTTTGGCACCAGCTTGCTGGTGGGATCCGAACCGGAGGCACCGTGACAGTTGACACAGCCGTGATAGCTGAATAATTGTTCACCTTCCATGACTGCACGGTCAGCCGACCAGGCCGGCGCGGTGCCGGTGATCAGGACGGTCGCAAAGGCGAGTGAGGGGATTAAAGGACGCATCATGGTCATGACTCCTTAATGTCTGCGGGAATCCGCGAATACTTGGTCGTCTTGGTCAAGATTTCGACCGTGCCGACACCTTAGCGCCGAAGTCCGGGTGGAATAAATCGCTCGAATGGGCTAGCACTGGACCCCAGCCATTAGTCCGGATCACCCAAACGGGCTATGATGAAGGCTCCAGATCATCTGATTGCCTCGAACGGAGGACGCAGCGGCGTTGATTCGTAGGCTCGCCAAAAAAGTCCAGGACCCTGCCCACGCCGGGCCGGAGCGACCGCGTTGAAGCTTCTGGTTGCCGACGATCATGTCCTGCTGCGGGACGGGATGATCGCCGCGCTCGCCGAGCTGGCGGGGCCGGATGCGCGCTATCTCGAGGCGACGGATGCGGCTCAGGTCCTGCGCCTGATCGGCGAGCACCCGGATCTGGATCTCATCTTGTTGGATCTGATGATGCCCGGCGCCAATGGCTTCGAGCTCTTGAGCCGGGTCTGCACGACACTGCCGGCGGTGCCCGTGGTCGTCATCTCGGCCAGCGAGGATCCGGCCTGGATGCGCAAGTCATTTGATTGCGGGGCCTCCGGATTCATCGTCAAATCGGCGGGGCGTGAGCTGATGCTCTCGGCCGTGCGTCTGGTACTGGCGGGCGGTGTCTATATGCCGCCCGAGCTCGTTCTGACACAACCGGCGAGGGCCGAGGGGGCGGCGGTCGAGGTCTCTCGGCCCATGTCCACATCCGCGTCAGCGCCCGCGTCGCTCACGCCCCGTCAGCGCGAGGTCCTCGAGTTGTTGGAGAACGGGCACTCGAACAAGCAGATCGCGCGGATCTTGGGACTGTCTCAGCATACTGTGAAGATCCATGTCGCGGCGATCCTGCGCAAGCTCGATGCCGCCAACCGCACCGCGGCGGTGGCCTTGGCGCGTCGCTCCGATCCTGGACCTGATGAGCTCGACCCTGCCGAGTCAGCTCGAGCCGGGCCTGAGGTCGCTGACCCACGGGCGGATCCAGCCTGATTCGGGTCGAGTCGCGCCACCCTTTCGAGCCACTACCGGCGAGGTCTGGCCGAGCAGCATCCCGGACATCCGCGATGATCCATAGACAGTCCTTACTCGACCTAGGGATCCGTTCCCGGATCCTGATGCTGGCACTGGCTCCGACACTCGTCATGGCCTTGCTCATGGTCGATGATCGACTCGACTCGAGTCCGAGCGAGGTCCGCTTGATCCTCGAGCAACAGGGCCAAAGCGTGGCCGAGCAGTTGGCTATCTCGGCGAGTCGCGCCTTACCCAAGCGTGAGCTGGAGCGTCTGAGGGTACTCTGCGGATCGGCGCTTCGGCATCCCGAGGTGATCCGGGCCGCCGTGCTTGGCGCGGATCTCGAGCCGGTGGTCGAGTGCGGCTCGGCTGCTTCTGCGGCGGATCCGAGCCGGCTGTTTCGGGTCGCGATCCAGACCCAGGGCAGGATGTCTTTGGATGCCGCGGGCCGTGTCACCTCGCATGGATCGCTCGAGCCATTGGGTTGGGTCGAGATCCAGCTTTCGCTGCGTCAGATCCTGGCTCGCGAGCGCGAGACCATGCTGATCCGGTTGGCCATCGTCGTGGGCGGTCTGTTGCTCGGTCTGATCGCGGCGCGCACGATCGGCTCCGGGATCTCCGAACCCTTGCTGGCGCTCAGACAGGCCCTGCTTCGTCCTGGCGCGAGCCAGACCGTGCGGATCGATCCCGGCACGCCAAGCGAGATCCGGGATCTGGTCCAGGGGTTCAAACGTCTGGCCGAGTCGATCGAAGAGGCGCAGGGCTCGTTTCGCGTGCAGGTGAGCGAGACGACCCAAGAATTGCAAAGAACCGTCGCCGTGCTCTCAGAGCGCAATGCCCAGCTGGAGGCGGCGCGCGAGCAGGCCGTGACGACCGGACGTGAAAAGCAGGATCTGCTGGCGCGGATGAGCCATGAGATCCGCACCCCATTGAATGCGGTGATCGGATTCAGCCGACTCTTGCAGCGCCAACCGGACCGTCGCGAGCTCCTCGAATATACCCGAACGATCGACCGGGCCGCCAGTCAGCTCCTCTGTGTCATCGATGGGATACTCAGCGTGTCCAAGCTGGAGGCCGGCCGCTTCAAGCTCGAGTCCAGGCCATTCAACCTGCGTGACTGTCTCGAGGACGTCGTCGCCATGATGACACCGGCGGCCCACGAGAAAGGATTGGAGCTCGCCCTGGTGGTGCATCGGGATGTCGATGAGATCCTGATCGGTGATCCGGATCGCGTCGCTCAGGTGATGTTGAATCTGCTCAACAATGCGGTGAAGTTCACCGCGCAAGGGCATGTCTTCGTCGAGGCGGGCTATCTCCTCATGGAGCGGGGTCGGCACCGGCTGAGCATCTCGGTCAGCGACACTGGAATCGGTCTCTCGGAGGAGGCACGTGCACTTCTGTTCCAACCCTATGGACAGGCCGACAGCAGTATCACCCGTCATTACGGGGGCACGGGGCTCGGGCTGGTCATCTCCAAGGGACTCGTCGAGCTGATGGGTGGCGAGATCGAGGTCGAGAGCGAGCTCGGCCAGGGCAGCAGATTCGTAGTCTCCATCCCCTTCGAGCCGGTCTCGGAGGCATCTGCAGAAGCCTGTGCCACCCCGTTGGCCGGACGCAAGATCCTGATCTATGATCGACAGGCCATTCAGCTGCGCGCGCTGCGCGCCATCCTGCTCGACTGGTCGGCGGAGGTGTTCGGCACGGGACAAGACTATCGTATCCCTTTGATGCTACGAGGTGCAGCGGATGGTGGACGCCCGTTCGACCTGCTGATCCTCGGACTCGATCGCACCGAGAGCAGCGGCCACTATCTGAAGAAGCTGGCGACTCGGGTGAGACTCTGCTTCGGCGGGCCGGTGCTGGTGCTGGTCGGGACCGAAGACTGGCATCTGCCGCCTGGACTCGAACACCGGGGCGACTGGGAATGGACCCTCAAACCGGCACGCCGCTCGCTGCTGCTCGATCGCTTGAGCCGGCTCATGGGGTCGGAGCCGCCTCGCGAGCTGACCAGCGAAAGCCTCTCGGCTCCCCAGGGTTATGCGGGTCGACATGTCCTGGTGGTGGAGGACAACCTCTTCAACCGGCTGCTGATGCATCATCTCCTGGAGCTGCGTGGGCTCTCCGTCAGCGAGGCCCACGATGGGATCGCTGCCCTGGGCATGGCGCGACAGGTGCGCTTCGACCTGATCTTTCTCGATATCCACATGCCCGGCATGGACGGGATCGAAACAGCGCGCCGGATTCGCACCATCTATGGTGAAGAGGGTTGCCCGCCCATCATCGCCCTGACCGCCGACGTCTTCGTCCAAGAGCGGGTTCCGGACGAAGTCAGGATCTTTCAGGAGCTGATGCCAAAACCCATCGCCGAGCCTGCCTTGGACGAGATCCTGCGTCGGTCACTCATGCCCAACCCGGATGAGCGGATTGGGGATCCTTGCGGGGCGAGCCAGCCGCCTGGCTCCTCGGCGTCTCCTCCACTGACCGAAGCGCTGAGGTCTGAGCTGCGTCTGAGCCTGGGCCAGCTGCGGGGGCGTCTCGCGAGCGCGCTGGCCGCGGGCCAGCGCCGAGCGATCGCCGAGATCGCTCACGAGCTCAAGGGTCTGTGCGGATTCTATGCGCTGAGCTCATTCGAGCCGCTGATCGAGCAGCTCGAGCGACTTCCGTCAGAGCCGTCCACGGCCGATCCGCAAGGTCTGCTCGACGGATTCGATGAGCTGATTCGACACGCCTGATCAACCGTGGGTGTAATCGTGATCGGTGCCCGGTGGACGGTGATCGGCGGTTAGTTGTCGGTGGATAATGGGAAACAGATCATTGATCTTCGAATATTGTCCATGAAGTAAAGAAGCAAAAGACGACAAAGGTCGAGTAGACGCTGGTCGTCGGACTGGGTTTGCGCCGATCGCGGGCCAGGGTTTTAAAGGAGCCGGGGCGTCTCGCCCAATCGAGAGCAGGTCGACAAGGGGATGGCGGCGGTCACCGCCATGGCAAGCAGTGCCCGTTGGCAGCTCGACGATCTCCAGGTGGAGCGCATTGCACGAGATGTGCTGGAGAGTCCGTCACGCAACCTGGCGATTCAGACATTCCTTGGCCGCTGGTGTCAGCATCTAGACCAGCCGCTGGTGCTGCTGCTCGACGAGGTGGATACTCTGGTCGGCGACACCCTGCTCTCACTGCTGCGCCAATTGCGCGCCGGCTACAACCAGTGCCCGGCGTATTTTCCCAATGAGTGCGAGTGGGACGGTCTCCCGTGCTGTGCGACCGACCGCTCGAAATCGAGTGGTACTCGACGGCCAACGGGCACGCTTGATGGATCGCCCGCGTGACGGCTGCCAGCACGTCCAGATCCTGCGGGTATCGAACGGTAGCGCCACTTAGGGTGCGCAATGGGATGTCTTGCGGAGTCGGTCGAGTGCGAGGGCGAAGTCGTAATCGTGGATCGCCTCGGCAATGGGCATGAACCGCTCGCCCAGCACCGAGCGCAGGAGGGCCTCGTTCTCGTTGAGCAATTGCTCGGAGGCAAAGTCATCGTCGCCCAGCAAGGCCGCCAATTGTTCGCGGAGCTCAGCCCAGCGCGAGTGATCGGGTGTCGACTCGGCCTGTGCAGCTGAAGGCTGTTGCGGCAACCTGGCTCGGATGGCGGCGATGAGCGGCGCGACTCGACCGGCGACCTGGCTCAGTAGCGCCTCGATGCGCTCCTGCGCTGCGCGGTCTCGAACGGCCTGCTCCAGTTGCAGCGCGACCATTCGCAGCTCTTCGGCCCCGATCTGGGCGGCGACACCCTTGAGGGTGTGTGCCCTACGCTCGGCGCGCGCCCGGTCGCCCGCGACCAGGTCGGCGGCGATGCGCTCCGGGGCATCGGCCTGTCCCGCGCTGAATCTCGCCAGCAGGTTGAGATAAAGGGCTGCTTTGCCCATGGCATGGCGCAGACCCACACAGACATCGAGGCCAGGGATGGCCTCCTGCAGCAGATTAGACTGGGCCGCAGTCTGGGCTTCAGCCTGGAGCTCGGGCTCGGGCTCGGGCTTGGTCTCGGTCTCGGTCGAGGCCATTGCCGCGGTCGGTTGCGTCTTGACCGCCTCAGGTCTCATCCAGAGCAGCAGCTTGCCCCAGAGCTCCTCGGGGTCGATGGGCTTGGCGATATGATCGTTCATGCCGGCATCGATGCAGCGCTGGCGATCACTGGCCATGGCGTTGGCGGTCATGGCCAGGATCGGCAGATCCTCTCGATCGGGCAGCTTGCGGATCTCGCGCGCTGCGGTGAGGCCGTCCATGACCGGCATCTGCATGTCCATGAGTACCGCATCATAGGCCTGCTCGCGGACCTTGCGCACCGCGACCTGGCCATCGGGTGCCAGATCGACCAGCAGCCCGCCCTCCTGCAAGAGCGCCATCGCCACCTCCTGGTTGAGGTCGTTGTCCTCCACCAAGAGGACGCGCCCGCCGGCCAGAGCCACGAGATCCAGTGCGGCGGCGCTGGCATCCTCGGGCGGCTTGACCAGCTCACCGGCGGCGCCAAGGAGCCGCATCAGGGTATCGAACAAGGCTGAGGGATTGACCGGCTTGGGCAGGATGTCCTCGATCCCGACCTCTTGGGCGACCCGCACCAGCTCGTCCCGGCCATAGGCCGTGATCATGAGCAGGATCGGCAGATCGGACCGCCAGCGACGCCGGATCTCAACGGCCGTGGCCACACCGTCCATCTCGGGCATCTGCCAGTCGAGCAGGACCACCTCGAAGGGCCGACCGGCCGCTTCGGCGCGGCTCAATTCAGTCAGGGCGGCGGCACCGGAATCGACCGTCGTGACCACGAAGGTCATACCGCGCAACATGTCGCCGATGACCAGCCGGGCATTCTCATTGTCGTCCACCAGCAGCACCCGGCGTCCGCGCAGGTCGAGCTTGGGCAGCAAGGGCGTGGCCGGCTCCGCCGCCTCGACCAGACGCGCCGTGAACCAGAAGGTAGAGCCCTCCCCCGGCGTGCTCTCGACCCCGACCGCGCCGCCCATCAGCTCGGCGAGCCGCTTGGCGATGGCCAGACCGAGCCCGGTGCCGCCGTATTTGCGGGTGGTCGAGTCATCGGCCTGCTGGAAGCTCTGGAAGAGTCGCCGGCGCTGCTCCTCGACGATGCCGATGCCGGTGTCGCGCACCGAGAAGCGCAGCAGAACGGAATCCCCCTCGCGAGACTCGAGTCTGACCCGGATGTCGATCTCGCCTTGCTCGGTGAACTTCACCGCATTGTTCGCATAGTTGATCAGCACCTGACCGATGCGCAGCGGATCACCGAGGAGCCGCCCAGGCACCGCCTCATCGACCGAGACCAGCACCTCCAGCCCCTTGGCCGCCGCGCGCTCGGCCACCAGCGAGGCGGTCTGATCCAGCACCTGTGCCAGCTCGAAGGCGATCCGCTCGACCACGAGCTTGCCGGCATCGATCTTGGAAAAGTCCAGGATGTCGTTGAGGATGCCGAGCAGATGCTTGCCCGAGCCCTGGATCTTCTCCAGATAGTCCTGTTGGCGGGGTGTCAGCTCGGTCTTGAGCGCAAGGTGGGCCATGCCGATGATGGCATTGAGCGGGGTGCGGATCTCGTGGCTCATGTTGGCCAGGAAATTGGCCTTGCTCTGCGCCATCTCCTCGGCCAAGGCGCGCGCTCGGGACATCTCGGCGATGGCGGCCTGCTCCTCGGTGATGTCCTCGATCATGCCGGCGAGGCCCTTGCCGAGGTCCTGGTTGTCGATGGCCTGCGCCGACATCCGGCCCCAGAACCGGCTGCCGTCCTTGCGCACCAACTCACGATCCTCCCGGTGGAGTCCCCCCTGGCTCAGCGCTCTCGCAATGTTCTGGCCGACCTCGACATAGGTGGCCTCGTCGGGGTACCAAGTGCGCGTCGTCCGGCCGAGCATCTCCCCTGGCTCATAACCGAACAGACGCTCCATCATGCGATTGCAGCGCAGGATCCGGCGATCCCGCACCAGCACGATACCAGCGGTCGCCGCATCGAAGACGGCTTGCTGCTCCGCATTGGCGCTTTGCAAGGATGCGGTCGTGGCAGCCAGCTCGGCGGTCCGCTCGACCACCCGCCGCTCCAACTCGCGTTGATGCTCGCTCAGTTTCCGTTCGGCCTGTTGGCGTGCGGCTAATTCCACGCGTGTCTTGCTGAGGGCGGAGATCAAGGCAGCCAGCAGCAGGCTGATGAAGGTCCCGCTGGCGAGGACCAGCAACAGGGTTGGATAGGCGCGGGTGAAGGGGAGACTGTCCGCGCGCGCGATCACCAGGGTCCAGTGATGTCCGTTGACCGCCGCGGGCAACTCGAGCGCATCGACCATGGCGGCGGGCTCGGCGTCCCGGTCAGGCGTGGGAAGGTTGTCATACAACAGGGTTTCCGGCCCACTCTGGTCACCATCATGGATCGCGAGATGAACGTGCTTGCCGCGCAGCAGATCCTCAGAACCGAGGATGCCCTGCATGAGATCGGTCATCCGGTAGGCACTGTAGACCCAGCCCTCCAACGCGGCACGCCGCTCCTCCACTGTCGAGATCGGCAACCCCTGGCGGTAGACCGGAACCAACAGCAGTGTGCCGACCTGAACGTCCTCGTCCGTCTCCTGGACCAACTGGATCCGACGCGTGAGCACGGCCATGTTCCGATCCCGCGCCTGCTCCGCGGCGGCCCGGCGCGCTGGCTCGGTCAGCATGTCATACCCCAAGGCGCGCGGGTTGCGACCCCTGAAGGGCTCCAGGTAGATCACCGCGGAGTAGATCGAGCGCTCGCCCGCGGGCCACACGCCATAGTCCGGCAACCACTCGGCGCGCATGGCCCGCTCGTGCTCGGCGAGTCGGTCCGGCGGGATCAGCAGCGTGAATCCAACCCCCTGGATCCCCGGGAGGTTGCGGTGGAGCTCACTCCTCTCCACGAAGGTCTGCCACTCCTGACGAGTGACCTCTGTCGAGCCCATGAAAAAGGCGGCCGCGCTGCGCAGGACCTGAGCATCGACCTTGAGCCGAGTCTCCACCATGACGACCAGCTCCTCGCCGATCAGCTCCAGCTCCCGGCGCATCGTGGCATCCGCATCGGATTTGGTCAGGGCGGCGACGAGCAGAGTGAGTGCAGCTCCAATGCAGAGGACTGCCCAGGGCAACCAGACACGGTGAATGGCAAGAAAAGACTGCATGTTGATCTTGGGCAGTGCCAATCGTGAAACCACTCATTGAACAGCGCATGACGTCCAGCGGCCAGAAACCGAGCATCTCCGCGACTTGATCACAGGTCGCTCACGGATCGCACGCTGGATCGGCTCTAAGTCTAGCCGTCGATGACAATGTCCGCCGCGTTGATTTCCTCCCGCATCCTCTCGCAAGACGCAGTCCGCGATCAAAGTGGGCAAGACATCGGGTACTTTCCCAGAAATCGCCCGCCGACTCAGTCTCGGTCGAGCTGAGAATGCGGGCCAAAACCGCCGTCGGGAGATTCCAGCTTGCGTGGGCGGCCGAAGTGATAGCCCTGCGCGTCGTCGACACCCAATGACGCGAGGATGTCGAGGATCTCCTGGCTCTCGACGAACTCGGCGGTGACGCGCTTGCCCATGCCATGTGACATATCCGTGATCGCCTTGACGAAGATCCGATCGACGTCGTTGTTGGCGATGTCACGGATGAAGACCCCATCGATCTTGACCGCGTCGACGGGGAGCTTGCGCAGATAGGCATAGGAGGCATAGCCACTGCCGAAATCATCGAGCGCAAAGCGGCAGCCGAGTGCTTGCAGTCCACGCATCAGTCGACTGGCATTGACGATGTTGTTGATCGCGGCGGTTTCGGTGACCTCGAAGGCGATGCGCTCGGCCAACACATGATGCTGTTCGAGCATCTGTCGCAGGTCGGGCAAGAGCAGTGGATCATTCATGGCGCTCGCGGAGAGATTGACCGCGAGGCGGAGGTGCGGATCGGTCTCCAAGGCGGCCAGTGCATGATCGATGACCCAGCGGTCGATCGCCGCGATCTGCCCGGTCCGCTCGGCCACCGGGATGAACCGATCGGGGTAGACCAGCTGACCATGCATGTCGCGCATCCTCAGGAGCACCTCGCGATGCCGGACCGCGCCGGTCGCGATCTCGATGATCGGCTGAACATGGAGCTCGAAACGGTCGTCGCTCAGCGCCTGAGCGATCTGATCGCGCCAGAGCACGCGCGCGTCCAGCAGCTCCTTGCCTTGGTCCTGCTCGCTGAAGAGATACCAACGATTGCGTCCCTTCTCCTTGGCCTGATACATGGCGAGATCGGCGTTCGCCATCAATTGCCCAGGCTCCAGTCCCTGCCTCGGGAACATGCTGATCCCGATGCTCGCGGAGACCTGGTGGCGACGCCCGCGCTCGATCAGGCTGACTGAGCGGACGGCATCGAGGATGGCCTCGGCGCTGGCGGTGGCGTCGTCCTCGGTCGCTTCGGGGAGCACCACGGCGAACTCGTCCCCGCCGAGACGCGCGAGCAGGTCGCTGGACTCGGTCAAGCGCTCGAGCATCGCGGCGATCCGTTCCAGCAGGATGTCACCGGCCTGATGGCCACTGAGATCGTTGACGTCCTTGAATTGATCGAGGTCCAACAGGAGCAACGCGCCTTGGCGTCCGAAGCGTCTCGACTGGTCCAGGAGGCGCTCGAAGCCATCGTTGAAGCGGCGGCGGTTGAAGAGTTTGGTCAGCGGGTCGTGGTCGGCCAGCCAGACCAGTCGCTCCTCGGCCTGCTCGCGATCGCGTTGCAGTAGCTCCATGCGATCGGTCAGCTGGCGCACCGTCTCGGTCATGAGATCGATCTCGTCGCGCAGCATGAAACGCGCGCCACGTCGCGGCAGTTGATTGCGCAGGTCGGCATAACGGTTGTCGGCCAACAAGGGCAGGACGCTCGCGAGATCGCGCAACCGATAGAGCGGGCCGCGGGTGATCAGCAGGACCAGGCTGCCCGAGAAGACGAGACCGAGCAGACCGATCAGCAGACTCGCCATGGTGGCCTCGCGGATGGCCGCGCGTTGCGCGCTGATGTCGTTGACGACATAGGCGTCGATGCCCTGGGCGAGCGCTGGGATGCGAAAGACCTCGAACCACCGCGAGCCGCGCTGGATCTCCACGGGTCCATCGGCGGGATGGGAATGCTCGAGCAGGCTCGCCGCGGCACTCAAAATCGGGAGGGTCCGATCCGGGTAGGTGACCGCGGCAAAGCCGCCAATGGGCGTGCGTTCGGTCAGTGCCCTGTGGGTGGTGCTGGCGATGGCCGCATCGGCCCCAGTCAGGGCCTGGAAGGTCAGCAAGGCATCGGCGAGCGAGCGCCCGAGCACCAGATGACCCGCGAATGCACCCTCCCAGATGAGTGGGGTCGAGACATAGTGATGGCAGTCCGGGTCGCACAACAGGTTGGCGTGGGCCTCCTTGGGTGAGCGCGCGATCTCCGCCAGCAGGCTCTCGGCGAGCACGGCGTCTGCCTCTGGCCAGGCGATCCCTGGGGTGCCGTCGGCCCGAATCCAGAAGACCGAGCGGATGTCCCACTCCAGATCCAGCATGGCGCCGTTGGTCTCGAGTGCCCGCGCGATATGGCCTTCCAGGCCGAGTCCGGGATCGGTCTCGGTGCCGATCAGTGCAACGAGGCTCGCGAGCTTGGACATCTCGGCGGTGCGCTCGTCGATCAGGGCGCGGAGCTGGAGCGCTTGCTGCGCGCGGGTGTTGCCCTGTTGCAGATCGAACTGCGCGATGAATTGAAGATTGGCGATCACGGCCAGGATCAGGTTGACGAGCACGAGCGCGATCGTCAAGGCGATCAATGATTTCCATCGTAGACTGAGAAAAGCGAGCCGCTCCTTGGCGGGCGCCCGGATCTTCATGCGACGCCCTTAGAAGCGCACAGAGAGCGAGGCGGCGAAGACATCCCACTCGCGAACGAGAGCGTTGGGGTCCGGGTTTTCGCGGATGGAGAGCGCGTAGGTCCCGTCATGACGTTGGTATTCGAGCCGGAACATGACATGTGGGTCAATGTCCCAGCGCAACCCGAGCGTCCAGATCTTGGAGAAGAAGTCGAACCTGGGTGTGATGCCGCCGGTGAGCGCCGAGAAGGCCCAGCCATCGCGTGAGTCGCGGTTGGCGAAGCCTTCCTCGTAGCGGGCCATGAGCTCGAGATCCGGTCGTAGGCGATAGGCACCCTGTAGATAGTAACCCTCCATGACCTGATCATCGAAGGGGAAATAGGGGCCAAGGTCGTTCCAGCGGGTCGGGGTGCGCGCGTATTCGGCCGAGAGCGTCCAGTCCGCCGCGTTGTACTGGAACGAGGCGACCCAGTCGAAGACATCGATGGTGCCCGAGTCGAGCGGCGAGGTCGCGCCGGCATCGTAGGTCATCTCGGTCAGGATGGCGCTGAGCCCGAGCTTGAGCTCGTCGGCTGGGGTGGAGAACCAAAGGCTGCCGATCCCCCAGTTGATCCCCTGGGCCTCGAGATCGCCGTCGTAATCGGCCCCGAAATAGGCCCATTCAACGTTCTCGTCGACCACCGAGCGTCCGGCGCCGAGGTTCAATGAGAGGTTCCCGGACTCACCGAAGAGATCGCCATAGAGCATGACGCCGTCGTAGGACAGCAAGAGATTGCGCACCTTGTCGTAGTAAATGACCTGTGGCAGGAAGATCCCAGGACGCGTGAAGGGGACATCGCGCGTCTCGTTGTAGAGACCGAATGGATTCTTGATGCGTCCGAGGCGCAGTCCGAGCCGCTGTCGTGCATTCGAGATCGCGGTGAGGTCAAGCAATCCATAATCCAGCGACGGGGTGCCATCGGACATCTCGCCGGCGCGACGCACGAGGACCTGAGCGGCGGCAAGGACGCTCGGGGCGATGCGATAGGAGGTATTGAGACCAATCTCGGTGAAATCGAACGAGGTCGCCTGACTGTTGCCGAAGAACTGATTGGCGCTGCTATCGACCACTGCTTGACTGGCGAAGCCATGGAGCTGGAGTCGTCCGTCCAGCACATCGAGTGCCTGTGCCGAGGCGGAGGTCAGGCTCGTCAGGAGAACGAGGCATTGGAGCGCATGACGCATCTCAACGCACCTCCAAGATGCGGACGCTCGTTGGGTCGAAGGGACCCGAGACATAGCCGATGGCGCCGGGGTTGGAGGCGACCCGCTCCATCATCTCGTGCTCGTTCGCCACAGTCACCGGCGCCTGGCCGGTCCCCGAGAAGAGCTGTCGATCCCAGACGCGACGCAATTGGTAGGGATAGAGCTCGAGCAGTCCGCTGACGAAGCGACCGTGTAGCGCGTCGTTGTCGGGGAGGACGAAGACCTTCACCGGCGTGCCATCCGGCCATTGCTTGACCCGCATCGTGAACAGCAGCCGCGCCTCGTTGCGGCTCAGTGAGTCGACCCCGGTGCTCGGATGCGCGATGAGATCTTGGGCATGGGCCGGGTGGGAGGCATTGAGCAGGAGTCCGCCACACATGAGCGACCACGCGAGGACCAGCGAGGCCCTGAGCGATGCCGTGCTCCTCGATGGACCCCGGGTCGGTGATCCGAGCCAAGGGCTCGACGAGGGATCCCGCTCCCACCTGGCGATGGGATCACGGATGACTGAGCCAAGATCATGCTCCATACGAAACTCAGACGAACGCCCCACAAAGTCGAGTCGCAACGAAGGCCCACCTCACGCGTGGTCAGTCAGGCCATTCATGGTCATGGTGAGCGCCGATGCCTCGCGACGGTCGCCATGGTTCTGGTGCGATTGTAGACGTCTGCCGTGATCGCGGTGCACGACAGCCACCTGATGGTGACAAGATACTCAGGCGATTTTGCCAAATAAACATCCCCTGGCGCCGGCTCGGAAGACCGTTCGGAGCGGCGAATCCACCCATCGCGACCATCGGCCCGTGTGATGGCTGCCGCCAAGCGCGAGACCGCTGAGCTCCCAAGCCGGCGGGCTGGAGGCCAAGGCCAGGGGCGAGCGCGCTGATGGGCGGATTGCCGACTGTCCGCGCGTGTCCGTGGAATGGCACCGCCAGCACGCCACCCGAGGCCATGAAATGCGCGCTGTTCGCCATTAGTTTACGTCAATTGAGGGTGGCTCATTGGTATGGACATCATACTTTGATCGGACAAGCGTTATCCTAGATCGAGAGGTCATTGCTCAACCCCCTGGCGAGATCTCCAGGCTCGGCGAGAGTGACGCGTCAAGCGCGATCACACCCTCGCGTGTCGGTGCTCAGGGGTGCGACGGGGTGGGTTGAGTGCACTCACCCAGGCGACCGACGAGACTGGTCGCGACAGCGCGGACCATTTCATGCGGCTCCTCGGGGTCACCCAGGACCGCGGACAACCACTGAAGGCAGACACCATGGTGAAAGCAGTTTGGAAGGATTGCGTGATCGCCGAGAGCGAACAGGTCCAAGAGATGAATGGCTTCGTCTATTTTCCGATCGAGTCGGTCCGCATGGAGCTGCTCGAGCCCAGTGACCGGCGGTCGGTTTGTCCCAACAAGGGCGTGGCACACTATTTTCACATCGTGGTCGGCAACGACTGCAACGTCGACGCCGCCTGGCGCTATCCCGAGCCGAAGGTCGTCGCCTCGCGCATCAATGGGCATATCGCCTTCTGGCGTGGGGTCGAGGTGGTGCGCTGAACGGTCCACTCGGGATCTGGTCGAAGCGCGCGGCCCGCCGGTGGACCGCAACCGGACCAGCGACATCGCTGAAGAGCCACACCCCCGCACGCCGCCAGCACGCTCTGGCGCGCCATGGCCGCCGCCAGCGGGGGCCAGCCGCTGGTCTTCCTCTCCACCCATCCAACGCACGAATCACGCATGCAGGCCCTGGAGCCGGCCCTGGCGCGTTATCGCGAGGCCCGTGCCGCCGGGCGCAGGCCAGCCTGTGACCCGCCATGATCTTGCCCGCCCGGCTCGCGATAGGCGCCAGCGCTCTCGTCATAGGTCCAGGTCAGATAGCCCAGACTCATGGGCAGACCCAGCTCGACGACGGTGATGAACTGAACGCGGGCTCGCACCTGGCGCGGACGGCACGACACCAGCCGACCACCCCGCCGCCGATCCTCGGTCAGGAAGCTCAGTTGTAACCCAGGCCTGTTCAGCGATTTGAGGAAGGTGGGTGTATAGAAGCCAGCCAGTGTCCCTCTGACCTCGGACGCGACGCGGTGCTGAGCCTGGTCAAGCCCTTCGCCAGGTCGAGCCTTGGCGATGCTGCTGGTCACGACCTCGGCAAAGCTGCCCTCGATGCGCAGGGCGTAATAGAGGTTCGGCGAAGGAAGCAAGTCGAGCAGCCAGTCCCGAAAGGCCGCGTCATCGAGCTCCTGCTCCAGATCGTCATGACTGATCGGTTCGAAATCGGTCACACAGGCAAAAGGTGTCCTGGCATGCTGACTCACCTCCTTGACCTGTCCGTCGCTCATCACCTGGAAACAGCGCCCGTCGAGCATCACCAGATCGCCGTCCAGGTCATCGAAGATGCCGATGCCGAAATCGCCATGTTCACGCAGGGTCTTGAGCGGGATCGCTTGGCGATAGATGCCATCATCCATCGCGTTGATGGGGGAGCAGAGGAATACCGAGCTGGCCTTGCGGCGGCGTTCCATCGCGCCGAGCGCCCGCTTGATCGAAGGAAAGAATCGCTCGCCCTCCAGCGTCTCATAGAGTCCGTAATCAAGGATGAGTGCCTTGAGACGACTGCGCATGCCGACGAACGCCAGGCGGATACCCTGGTGATCGAGCTCGCCGTCCAGATCCTTCAACATGGCGGCTGCCGTCACGTCGATATCGGTGATGGCCTCACACTGCAGCACGATCCACCGCGGCTGGCGCTCATGCACCAGTCGACGCAGCTGCTGACGAAAGATCCCGGCATTGGCAAAAAACAGCGGGGCCTCCCAGCGAAACACCAGGATGCCTCGCGCCTGAGTGCCATCTTCCTTGAGCCGTTTTGCCGAGTGCCAGTCATCGAGCGTGCTGTCATACGCCAGCACCTCACCCGGTGGCCACCAACTGCGGCGGAAGAACAGCAGCACGGCCATGCCGACGGCGATGAGAATGCCATCCAGCACACCAAAGACGATCACGCCACCCGTGGCCACCAGTGAAATGGCGAGCGATGACTTGCGCACACGCCAGTAGGTGCGCAGGACGCCGGGGTCGGCCAGTCCCAGCGCGGCGACGATCACCACCGCCGCCAACGCCGGCTGCGGCAGATCCTGAAGCAGACCTGGGTTCAAGATGAGCAGTGCAAGCAGCAGAGTGGCGCCCACCAGATTGCTGATCTGACTCTTCGCCCCGGTCTGCATCAACACCGCCGAGCGAGAGGCACTGACCGAGATCGGGAACCCCTGAAACAGGCCAGTCACCACATTGGCAACCCCCACCCCAGTCAGCTCGCGGTTGGCATCGACCTCTTCCCCGCGCCTGGCGGCGAAACTGGCCGAGGTGGCGATCGTGTCGGCCAGTGACACCAGCACGATGCCGAATGCGGCCACCACGAGCGTGGCGAGCGTCTCAATCGACACCCGCGGCCAGGATGGCGCGGGGATCCCGCTCGGCAGCACGCCGATCGTGTCCACCCCGAAGCGGTCCAAGCCGAGAGCCGCCGTCACCAGCAGCGCCCCGCCCACACCCACGACCACCGCCGGAACCTTCCGGGTGAGACGAGGCAAGACGAGCAACGTCAACAGCGTGCCGATACCGATCGCCAGAGACACCGGGTTGGTATCCGCAAGACCGGCAATGAAGGCAATCAGCTTGTCGAGCGTGTCGTCGGCAGCGATCGAAATGCCGAACAGCTTCGACAGCATCCCGATGATGATCACGACCGCCAGACCATTCATGTAGCCGACCTGCACCTCCTGCGACAAGAGGTCGGCCACGAACCCGAGCCGGCCCAGCCCGAGGCCGATCTCGATCACACCCACCATCAGCGCCAACATGCTCGCCAGCGCAATGGCCTGAGCGGGATCCGGGACTGCCAACAGGGGGATGATGGCCGCGAAGATCAGGGGTGATAGCGAGGAATCGGGGCCCAGAGCCAGCACCCGCGATGGCCCGACCAAGGCATAGGCAAACAGACAGGCGATGCTGGCATAGAGGCCGGTGACGGCTGGCAGGCCCGCCAGCTCGGCATAGGCCAGGCCGACTGGCACCAGGATGGCGCCAAGTGCCAGCCCGGCAGCAACATCGACGACCAGCCACTGACGTTGATAGGTGCGCACCTGAGCAATCAGTGGCAGCCAATGTGTCAGCGCGGCAAACCAGCGCCCAGGCTGCTGGCCCGCGTTTTCGGCCCCAGACGCGGCGTGATTGGACATGGACCACTCCCCCTCCACATTCGCAGTATTCATCAATGATAGACACTGTGACGCGAAGCATCGGACGCCTGAACCGGCACGGATCAAGCCGCGGGTCTCGCCACCGACCTGAAGGGCGTGTCGAGTCACCCTGGATGACGCCAATGCCAATGCCCATGCGCGCGAGCGCCATCCAGGGCGCGGCCATCGCGCCCTGAATACCCCCACAGACGATGTCCGATCGGCGCCTTCGGCGCGGCGCCGGCGCGGTTATACTGGGCGCGCATCGAAACCCTTTGAGAGCGCCCGCATGATGAGTCCCAACACGAGCCCGTCCGACACTCGCGGATTCAGCATCGCCGTTGGCCGACCTGGTCGCTCACGCTGAGCTCGCGCCGAGAGAGACACACCCATGACCCGAATCCGTGTCGTACGAGATGAGGCGCGGCGGCTGCCGCCGTCCGGCGTCGCCGCGCGGACCGGGGCGGAATCGCCGGCCCTGCCCCTGACCCACCATGAGATCCTCGCCCTGGTGGCGCCCTTCACGCGCCGCGGTCTGCATCTGGATATGGCGGCGAGCCAGCGCGAGGCGCGCATCCTGCGCTTCAAGCCGCTGCCGCATCCGCCGAGCGCCACCCAGGCGCTGGCACTCGAATCGCGCCTCACCCTGGAGGTGGCAACGAACGACCGCCACCGGTTGGTGCGCCAGGTCTGGGATACGACCGGACTGTGCGCCACGGCGACCCTCGAGGGCAGCGATCTGGAGATCATGCTTGACCAGCTCGATGCCCTGCCGGTGGGGCGGCAGATCGACGTTGTCGAGGGGGTGACGGTGGCGCGCAGCTATCGCATCGACAGCCCGCCGGCGGCGGGGCTCTCGGGGCGGGCGCGGGGCCTGACCGGGGGCCTGTTGCACGCGGGTGCGCGGCTGGTCCGGGGTCTGGGCGCCGGCCAGGATGAGCGGGCGCCAGGGCCGGCCGAGGACAAGGCCGAGGCCGAGGCGCGGACGCCGCCACCCGACCAGAGCGCACACCCCCAGCCGATGCTGCAGGGGGCGATGGCGCGTGTCGCGGGGGTGACCCTGGAGCTGCGCACCGACCGTTTCGATGGTCCAGTGGTGCCGCTGCGTCTCGCGGCCGACGCGGGCCTCAGGCTGCGAATCCCAGAGGACCTGCTCGCCGTCATCGGCTGGTCGTGGCGACCGCTGCGGCTGCTCGTCAGCGATTGGCGCGGCAGTATCCGGGTCGCCGCCGACGAGCCGGCGCGCACCGCCGACATCGAGGCCAAGCTCGCGCGCACCATTCGCCACCTGGCGCGCACGCTCGCCACGCCCCCCGCCGAATTCCACCGCCGTCACCGGCGCGCACGCTGGCGGGCCAGTCTGCAGCGCGGCATCCCGCTCCTGATCGGGCTGCTCATCCTGGCCGCCGCCCCGGCCACCCAGTGGCTGCCGCTGGCCGATGACTCGGTCCTGCGCATGCTCATCTTCCACGCCCCGCCGCTGCTGCTCATGGGCTTCTTCATGCTCCGCGAGATCCCGCGCATCGAGCTCCCGCCCATCCCGCGCGCGCTCACCTTCCCCGCCTGGATCCAGCCGGACACGCCGGCCCCGACCACCCGGACCCGGACGCACCTGGGCGGATCGGTCGAGACGCCGGCGCACGCCGCTGCGGACCGCGACCCGAGCCCAGCGGGAGGATCGGATGCAGGGTGACCCCATGAACATCCCGCCGGTGTCGATCGCGGCGGCCAAACAGGCGCTGATCGCGCAATATGCCGATCCCAGGCTGCGCCGGCGCGCCTCCATGCTCTGGGGCACGCGCGGGGTCGGCAAGTCCTCGGTGGTCCGCCAGGTCGCCGTACACTATGGGGTGCCGCTGGTGGATCTGCGCCTCACCACCATCGAGCCGGTCGATATCCGCGGCGCCATCTATGCCGACGAGCGCCGCGAGCAGACGGTTTGGTTCCCCCCGGAGTTCCTGCCCGGACCCGAGCAGCCCGAGGGCATCCTCTTCCTCGACGAGCTCACGGCTGCCGATCAACGTCTGCAGATCTCGGCCTATTCGCTGATCCTGGACCGCCGGGTCGGTCGCTATCAGCTGCCCGACGGCTGGCTGGTGGTCGCCGCCGGCAACGCCGCCCACCATGGCGCAGTCAGCCACGACATGGGCACCGCGCTGGCCGACCGCATGTTCCATTTCAATGTCCAGACCGTCATCGAGGCATTCCTCGACCATGCCCTGGCCAACGACTTCGCCCCCGAGGTCATGGCCTACCTCAAGGTGCGACCCGACAAGCTCGACGACACCCACACCCAGCTCGCCAACGACCATCTGATCGGTGCCAGTCCGCGCGGTTGGGAGGACGTCTCCACCGTGCTCCAGTCGGACCTCTCCGAGACTGCCAAGCGGCTCTTCGTGCAAGGGCGCATCGGGGCCGCCAACGCCGCCGAGCTGTTCGGCGTCCTGCGCGAGATCCAGGCTGCCACCGACGTCCTGCGCCTGCTCGAGGCGGCGCCTGGGGCGGCCACCATCGCCCTCCTGCCAACCACGCTCGACGGGCTCTACGGCCTGCTCTACGCACTCCTGGCAGCCAGTACCGATGCCCCCCGCCTGGCCCGCGCACTGGAGATCATCGAACAGCTGCCCGAGATCGAGGCACCCACCCCCCTGCCACTGCGCGAGGCTCAGACTCTGGCCATGGAGCGACTCTTCGAGAAGGCCCTGGAGCGTGGGCTGGAGCAGACCATCCTGCACAGCCCGGTCTACGCGCGCTACCTCGAGCAGCGGGCCCGGGAGGGCCACTGAGGGCCATGGCGTCCCATCGGCATCGCGGCACGCGCGCCATCCAGCGTCTGGTCGAATACGCCCCCGCCACCGGCGGACTCGCGCTCTGGATCCGGCACCAGGACCTGGCGCCCGATGCGCCCCTGCCACTGCGGCAGGGGCCACAGGGACTCCTCGCCGCAAACGACGGCACGCGCATCCTCTATGGTCCCGCCTTCGAAACCCTGCCCCTCCCGCTGCAGACCGGCCTGGTCGCCCATCAGGTGCTGCATGTGGCCTTGCGCCACCCACAGCGCCGCGCCGCGCTGCAGCGACTGCGCGGCACGCTCGACGACGAGCTCTTCAACCTCTGCGCCGACGCCATCGTCAACAGCACACTCAGCCACCTGAGCTGGCTCGAGCTGCCTCCCGGCGCGATCCAGCTCGAGCAGCTGCTGGAGAGCGTGCTCGACATCCATCAAGGTGTCGAGACCGCGCTCCTCGAATGGGACCTGGAGGGGCTCTATCGCGCCATCGACGACCGCCGCCCAGCCGAGCAGACAGACGGCGCCGGCCGCCGTCCCGGGACCGGTGGCGCAGACGGTGAACGACCCACGGCACGCACCAACCCCAATGGCCCACCCCAGCCGTCCGCCAGCCCCCCCGCGCGGATCCACACCGATGGCCCACGCGCCGCCCGCGCCCGCCACCTCGCCGCCGACAACCCACCCGACCTGCTGCCCGCGCCGGACGACGCACACCCCGAGCAGGACGCCGAGCAGGCCCGCGAATGGCGCGAGCGCATCACCCGCGCCCACGCCGGCGACGGTCCCCATTCCATGCTGCGCGCGCTGCTCGCCGACCGGCCCAGGGTTCGGACACCCTGGGAGCAGATCCTCCGCACACGACTCGCTCGGGCACTATCACACCAGCCCGACCGCTCCTGGTCACGCCCCTCACGCTCCTACCTGGCCAACCAAGGCCGACGCAACTGCCCGCGCATGCCCTGGGAGCCCGGCACCACCGCCAGCCGCGCGGTCGCCCGCCTGGTCGTCATGGTCGACGTCTCAGGCTCCATCGAAGCCCCCCTGCTCGACCGCTTCGCCACCGAGATCGAGTCCATCAGCCGCCGTCTCGAGGCCGCGCTCGTCATCATCATCGGCGACACCCAGGTCAACAGCGTGACCCACTTCACCCCCGGCCGCTCCAACCTGCGCGCCATCCGCGTCCAAGGCGGCGGCGGCACCGACTTCACCCCACTCCTGCGCGAGGCCGAGCGCCACGCCCCCGACATCGGCGTCATCCTCACCGACCTCGATGGCCCCGCCCACTACGCTCCCAACTACCCACTCATCTGGGCCGTCCCCGCCGCCCACGCCGAACGCCCACACCCCTTCGGACGCAAACTGGTCCTGGAATAGCGACATCAAGGGGTCACCCATGCAGCAGCGCGTGACCCGAGATCCATGCAGGGATGGCGGACCGCACCGCCGTGCGCGAGCACCAGGAATTTTTTGTGGTGCACTCGGGTCGCCAGCGCGATACTCACTTGAGCACGCCGTGCATCCGGCGACCGCATCCGAGCAGAGGAGCGCGATTTCCGATGGGACATTTGGCAGGTCGCAAGTCCGCGTTGACGCCGTTGATCGATCGGCTCAACCGCTATCCGATCGGGCTCGTGGACAGTGCCCTGCTCCGGGAGATCCTGTCACGCCTCTTCGATGAGACCGAGGCCTTCGTCGGATCCTGCTTCCCCTTGCATGAGTCAACCCTGGGTGAGCTCGTCGAACGGACCGGGCTGTCCAACGAGCACCTCTTGCCAGTGCTCGAGCGCATGGCCGATAAGGGCTTGGTGATGGACATGGAATTCGCCGGCACGACCTACTATCTCTTGGTCCCCGGTCTCATCGGCTTCATGGAATTCACCTTCATGCGGCGGCGGGCCGATGTGCCGCTCGCCGATCTGGCCCAGCTGATGACGCAATACTTGAAGGAGAACGGCCAAGCGGGTCAGTCCGGCGAGTTCTTCGGCAGCCGCACCCAGCTCACCCGCGCACTCGTCCATGACGCGCACATCCCGGTCCGCTCACACATCACCGCCTACGAGGATGCCAGACGCATCATCCAGGAGGCGGATTTCTGTGCCGTCACACTCTGTTATTGTCGCCACAAGAAGGAGCATCTAGGAGATGTCTGTCGCAAGGGGGCGCCCGTCGAGGACATCTGCATGGTGCTCGGTGAAGGCGCGCGCTTCTTGGTCCGTCGCGGTTTTGCGCGGGAGCGCGACAAGGCGAGCATGCTCAAGACACTCGACGACGCCCGCTCACTTGGTCTCACCCATGTGACCGACAATGTCCGGGAACGCCCCTCATTCATCTGCAATTGCTGTCGCTGCTGCTGCGAGCTGATGGCAGGCGTCCAAATGGGCTTCAACGAGGGGATCGCCAAGACACCATTCCTGGTCGAAATCGACCCAGGGCGTTGCAACTATTGCGGCGCCTGCCTCAAGACCTGCAATGTCAAGTGCATCGGTCTTGCAGCCGGCGCCCGCCAGGTGCCCAGAGCCGCTCGCTACGCCGCCGTCGATGCCTCCGTCTGTCTTGGTTGCGGTGCCTGCGTGGCGGTCTGCGACCAGGGGGCGATTCATCTGGTCGAGCGGGCACGGCGACCTCGACCGCCGAAGACGCGTCGTCAGCTCTTCGGACGCATCCTTTGGGAAAAGGGCCGCCTGTGGCCCTTTGCCCTGGATCGGATGAAACGACGATTGCCTTGAATCCGATCCCCGCGCTCCAGCGGATCGGCGTGCGGCGCATGCGACACCCACACCGCTCGGCAGGTCAGGAGTCGGGGCGCTCCGATGCCTCGTTCCAAATCGGATTGTCCCGGTCATCTGGATGCAGCCGTTGTCGCTGATCTGGAAGGGTATGCCAAAAAGACATATCGATGGCACCCTCGGCGTAGGTCGATTTGCGGTCGTGTGCAAATGGGCACCACCAGTTCTCGACGATCTTGACCAAATAGGCCGCATAGGCCATCAATGCGACGCTCAAGGGGCAGTAGAGCTTACAGTTAAAGATCCAAAAAGCGCGTGTGCGAGGGAGACTCCAACGCCCCACCTCCTCGATGCGGATATGCTCCGCGTTACGATAGCGGTGAGAAATCCAGGTGGGGACGAAATCCCAATAGCCCTTGACGCCGCTCGCGCCGACCATCCACAGATGCAGGCGAACCAGCAAGACACCGATGATCACAAAGGGCACTGTCGTCA
>RZZN01000164.1 GCA_009929855.1 Gammaproteobacteria bacterium | reverse complement strand
CCATCATACCGCCGCGCTCGGCCTGCTCGATCGCCTGGCAACCGAAGGCGCGGCGCCGAGCGCCGCCGCGTTCGATCTGCGTGCCAGGATCAATGCCCAGCTCGGTTTCCAACTGGAGGCCGAGCGGTGCTGGGTCCTGGCAAGCCGTGCCGATCCGACCAATCCGCTCTATCCCCTCGCTCTCGAGCGGCTGAGACAGGCCCGCCGCCCCGGACCGGTTCGTCGCGGCACGGTGCTCATCCTCGCGGCAATGACCGCTCTAGCCCTACTCGTCGGTCAAGGACTTCAGCAGTCAGCCGAGTTGCGCGCGATCGAGGGCCAATTGGCCAGTGACCGCGCCCTCGACCGGCAACACTGGGATGAGGCAAGCCAACGCCATGACGCACTTGCGATGACGACCACGCGCGGGATGACCGACCTCGAGGCGGTGCTCATCGGTCTCTCCGATCGGCTTGACCATGAGCTGCCTAGGCTGGAGTCAGTCCTAGTGGCAAGCCTGAACGGCTCGCGTGAGCAGCACGCGAATCTGGTCGCTGGACTCGCGGGTGAGCTTGGCGGCAAGACGGATGCATTGGAGACGGCGGTGACCGACCTCGCTAGCCGACTCGACCAAACACTTCCCAAGCTCGCTCATGACGCGTCCATTAGCGCCCGGCTGGAGACCCTAGACGAGCGCCAGACCAACCTGAAGGATGAGCTGAGTGCCCAGATCGCAGGATTCGCGCAGACCGCCCATGGCGGCCTTGACGCGGAGCGGATGGCGCGTCAAGGGCTCCAAGAAGCACTGGCCCGGATCGAGGGACGTCTCGATCAATTGCACGAGCACACCGAAGGGCGCTTCACGACCATCTCCGCCGGTGTCGACTCGCTGCGGACCGGCGGAGTCCCGGAGGCCCTGCCTCGGGCGGCACCTCTCGCTGCCCCAGAAGATACAAGCGGGCGATCGAGTCTCGCGCCACCTGAATCAGATGTGCCCTAGGATGACACGCATGGGATCGACCCGCGCATGCCTGTCCCGATCCGGCCCGATCAGCCGGTGGACCTCTGCGCGGGTTGGAAACCTCGCCTCTGATCGATGGACCCTGTCATGACCGTGCAAACGCCCTATCAGCCGCTTCTCGATCTCGCGACACCGGACCTCTATCGGCGTAATCCCTTTCGCGTGCTCGGCTTGCCGCCGCGTGCGACCACGCGGGATGCGCAGCGTGCTTCACAGCGGATGAAGATGCGGGCCCGGCTCGGCCAGGGCCCGACCACCGCCGCGGGTGAGCCGGCCACCGGTATCCAGGAAACGCCGACCGAGGCGCAGATCGACGCCGCGATGGAGCGTCTCACGCACCCGACCGCTCGGCTCCTGGACGAGCTTTTGTGGTTCTGGCCCGCCGCCATGGGTGCGGACCAGGATCCTGCCATCCAGGCCTGGCTGACTGGTGATGCCGATGGCGCACGCACCCACTGGCAAATGAAGAGCCAACGTGCGGACACGGCACAAAGCGCCTTTCACAACCTCGCGATCCTGGATCACCTGTCCGCCCTGGACATGGAGGAAAGACTGGCGCGGGGTGCGGGCGTGAAATCGATCCGTTGGGAAGACGTGCGTGCTCATTGGAAGCGGGCTCTCTCCCAGTGGCATCAGGTGCTCAAGGATGAATCCCTCTGGGGCAGGGTCAAGGAGCGCATTCGCGAGCTCGATGACGCGCAGCTCACCACCGGTCTGGTCCGGCGCCTGAGCGAGACATTTCCTCTGGCCTTATCACTGATCAATGCCCGGCTCGCCTATGCCGCGGCCGAGCGGCATGAGACGAGCGCGGCCAGGCGCCAGCTCGATCTGTTGCGTGAATCTCCCTTTGGTCAAGAGGTTGCTCAGGACGCTCTCGCCGAGGTCCTGAAACCGCTGCGCGCTCGGGTCAACACCCTGGTCGATCAAGCCAAGACGCGTTGGACCACGACCCCGCAGCATGGAAATCGCTATGTCCGCGATCTGCACACCCAGGTGATGCCACTGCTGGCGATTGCCGACATCCTGCTGCCCGAAAAGGATTTTGCGCGGACCAGTCTGCATGATCTGGTGGCGCAAGCCATCAACGATGGCGAGGCCGCTTTCTCGAACAAGACGAACGACTGGCGGGAAGGTAACGCACTCTTGTCACTGGCCCAATCGATCGCGATCGGCGAGCCGATCAGGGACAAGATCGCGCAAAGCCAAAAGATCAACCAAGACAACATAGAAAGCGGCAACGACTGGTGCAGTCCGGGTTACTGGGACCTCCCGGAGGCGACCATCGAGGCGCTCGAGGCGGCGCGACAGAAGGCGATGTCAGGCGATCTCGACGGGGCGCTCGATGCACTGATCGTCATGGACGCCTCGGTCGGCAAGCCACTGAAACGCTGCATGGCTTATACGCTGAGCACCAAAGGGATTCGCATTCACAATGCTGCGATGGATGACCTGAATGCCGAGTATTCCTCGATCGGGCGCATCATGGATCGATTGCGGGGGATGAGCGAGTATGAGTTTAGTCATGCCTTGTCTAATCGCCCTGATCCCTACAGCCCGTCTTACTTGAATCCGCCCTGTTTATGTTGCGGTAATAGACATTATTCGAGCTGGGTGAACTTCACTTACCGAAATATTCCCCTGTTCATGTGCAGTAATTGTAACGACGAGCATGAACGAGAGAAAGGAAAACGCCGCCAGGCTTTACGATCTGCGAGGGAAGATGCTCTGAAGCGATTGCTCCTAGCCACCGAGCTTGATCCTGGAGACGCGGGCCTCAAAAGAAACCTCAAGACGCTGAGAGAGAACGCCGCGGAAGACAATTCCACGATCCCCACACCTGACTCGCTGAAGAAGGCGCTTGCCGACAAGACCAATCGTATCGTGGGGGCGTCAGGGGGCTTAGAGGCCGCGGAGCCCGGCGCTCTTTGCCATTTCTGCGAGCAAGAAGCCCCGGATCAGTCGAGTGCCATCACCGTGCGCATGTCCGGCGATCTGCACAAGATCACCTGTATGTTTGGCTCACGGGTCCAATACAGCTATATCCATGTCGTCGTCCCGCGTTGCACGCGCTGTCGTGACGAGCACCGCCGCTTGATCAAACATCGAGCGGACTGGCAAGACGCCAGAACGGAGGCGACCGCGGACGATCAGTTCCCGGAGCTGGTCTCCGAGTTGACAGCAGCACAGGGGGCCGCGGAGGCTGCTGAGCAAGCGTGCAAGTCCGCCCATCAGGCGATCGCTCAGTCTAAGCTCCGCCCGATGCAGAGAACCCTGCTGGCCGCCTATCCGGTTGGCTTGCTGGCGACCGTCTTTGCCCTGCTCCAACAGATCCCGGAGCCACTCTTCTGGGGCGCCGTCCAGCTCGAGACGCTCTCGGGATGGAACGCCGACGAGGCCACACTCTATCTGCCCATCGCCATCGCGGCTCTCATCGGTCCCCTGCTGGGCTGGCGTCTCGGGGCCCGTCTGCATCGCGGTTGGTCCAAGCATCGGGAGGAAGCGCGTATCGCCTTGACCGCCGCCGAGGCAGAGCGAGCGCGGGCGGCCGACACCATCAGGACGGCTGAAGCGCGTCTGCAGACGGCTAAGTCAGAGGCGGACGCGGCCTATCTGGCCGCCCACCCGCAGCCCGAGCTGCCTTCTGGGATCAAGCCCGAGTCGACCTATGGCGAGTCCACGCCCGTC